>WLGS01000049.1 GCA_009703125.1 Actinomycetota bacterium | reverse complement strand
GCCATTCGCGAACAGATTCCAACACTTCATCAACCGTGGGTCGATCATGTGGGGAACTCATTGAGACACCTCGTCCAAAAGTCGAATCAGGTCGTACTCGTTCTCACACACTCGCCGACCAATAGCGGCCAATTCATGACTACGCGACGCGCCGGACAAATGAGTTTGCGCTTGCACGATGCACATGATGCCCCACTTCAGTGTCGCCAGAATCTCCCACCAACGCACCACTTCCCGATCTGGTCGAAACCCGGACTCATGGGCATAAGCATCAAACAGTTCGTCGTATCCGCCCAGACCTGCCACTGGATGCGCACCACCAAAACGCCATGCCCGTACACACAACCAACCAAGATCTTCCATGGGATCACCAAGATGAGCCAATTCCCAATCGAGAATTGCTTGTAGGCCCTCTGAGGACACGACCACATTGCCTAGACGAAAATCCCCATGTACCAACGCTGTTGCACTTGTGGTTGGTCGATTTTTTTCTAGCCATCGAAAAGCAATCTCAAATACCGGGTGAGGTTCACCGAGATCCATCAAAATTTGTTGATACATCGTCAACTGATCTTCCTCAACAAGGTTTGGCATACCCACAGTGGGGACTTTATGTATACGTGCTGCAGCCACTCCTAGTTGATGCACCAGATTCACTCTTGCATCTGCAAATTGCTCATCACGTAAAATCTTTCGAGCAATGGTTTCACCTGCAACCGACTTCACAATCATGAATGGGCGCTCTAGATCGGTGGAGATAGATCCATCAATCACCAACTCGGGTACTGGTACACCATGTGAGAACGCTTCACGCAAGACAATTGCCTCACTACCTAATCCACCGGGACGCTGTGGACGTACGCGTTGAAGAATTAGGGGCTCTTGGCCCACGTGAAATTCCCATGTCTCCCGAGATGCTCCACCTGAGAGTCGACGGAGGTTGTGCACAGCATTCACATTCATCATGTCTGCAATCTTTCGAGCAAAGCCCTCGAGTGAGTCTGATGAATGTTGTGAGGTCATTTACAAAGAGTGTGCCACAAGTTCAGCAAGTGATTTTTTACCGAGGTCAACCTGGTGAGCAAGAATCTTGTCCAGCACACCGGCGGTCCATAGGTTTCCGCCATAGGTGAGATGAATTGTGACGGTACACCCATGAGGAGTATCAGCGAGCGCAACTTCCATAGTCCAAGGGGCATGCGTGCGTCCATCATCTTCTTGTCGTTCAAAGACAAGACGGTCATCGGTCTGGGTGGTGCGCACCATAGTGAGCTGTTTAGAACGGGCAAACACGCCAACTTTTGCGCGCAGCTCCACTTTCCATACACCTTCACCCAACGGCTCAACACCATGTATCAGGGGCATCCACAACAGATACTGCGAAAGATCAGACACGTAAGGCAGCACATGTTCTTTGGACACACCTAAATCAACGGACGATGAATACTGCATCATTGAGAACCAGACTGACGAAACGCGCGACCCAACAATCTGCCCATCACTGGCGCATCCCCATCGTCGGAATCGTTCGTGCGAGTTGTTGCAGGCGACCACGCAATTGCACGTGTTTCATCTGGATCTTCTGTGATGTTTTGGGCCACTTGCGCTACCGGCTGCATTTCGTTGTCTACTTCTTCAGCAACCTCTGCTTCAAACAATGTGGGTTCTATTGATGCTGGTTTTGGCGTCGAGCTTTCTGTAGCGGCAGGAGGTTTACGACGCTTCTTTTGAGCGTGACGCGACGCAACCTGACCTCGGCCATCTGGATCTAAAGAGCGCTCTAATTCGCGAAACAGTTGCGGGATGGGTTGACGGCGATCATCCACAGTCCATCCGCGTGGTACTACCAAAGCGTTGGCATGACGACGACAGAGTCTTCCGGCGTGTTCCCTCTCGGGCACATGGGAATTATCGAGCCATACGAGCAATTGTGCGTTGTCAATGCCGTAGGAGACCTCAGCGGGAGCAGCACACCCGGGTCGCTCACATAATCTACGCACACTGAGAAACTACTTCCCCACAAGCTCTCGATGTTTCACCTAGAGCCAAGATGCGCTGTGGTGGGCGATACGGGCCTCGATCCCATGACCTCCACGGTGTGAACGTGGCGCTCTTCCAACTGAGCTAATCGCCCTTACGGGAACCTCAGACTAGCGAGGAGTCGAAGAACTCCCCACACTGGACCCTGGCGATGCTGCCCTCACGCACGCCATGCCCATTCCCTGACGATCACGAAACATTTCTGTATCTAGTGGACACACACGATCAAGAGGAATGAACTGCACCACGACATATTCATGAGGACCACCGCACGAGACTTCGGTGGCCAAGAGTTCAGATCCCACCACCACACAAGAGCCAGGTTCCAACAACTGATCGGGTATTCCAGGCTGCGGTGAATCTGTAAAGCCTCGTGCAATCAAAACAGCCACAGAACCCACAACTGCTGCCACCAACATTGCACGCCATGGAAAGCGAGCAGGTGGCAACATCGAGGGAGGAATCACCTGCGCGGCACGGTCATATGAGTCTGAATGAGGACGCGATGCGGTCGATATACGAGAAGATGCCAAAGAATTGTCGTAGTCGCGTCGACGCACTGGGTCAGACAGCACCGACCATGCATAATTGATTTCTGCCATTGCCGCCGAAGAACTCTGCGCGGCACTCCCAACATCGGGATGCATACGACGCGCCAAGTTGCGATACGACGTACGAATTTGTTCTGTCGTCGCCCTACTCGAGACACCCAAGATGTCGTACAGATTCTTTTCAATAGCCACGGCGAATATCAATGCGTCCCAATAGTTCTTCACCTACACGATAACGATGCACATTCGATCTAATTCGCTCTGCCAACAATGGAATGGCCATCTCAGGGGTGTTTCCCACATGCGGAGTGATAATGCAGTTATCTAAAGACCACAAACGATGCGCAGCGGGCAACGGTTCTGGATTGGTCACATCGAGACATGCGCCTGCAATCTCTCCACTCTCTAACGCCCACACCAGATCTTCGGTCACAACATGGGCCCCTCTAGCCACATTCACTAACCACGCATGCTTTTCCATCACAGAAAACTCTGCGCGACTCATCAGTGACGTTGTCTCCGGAGTAAGAGCGAGAGCCAAAACAACAACATCTGCACCCACCAACGCATCCACAAGATGACCCGTCTCGACGACGGTGTCCACCCCCACCATGTCAGAGACATGTCTGCGGACCACTGTGATCCGGCATCCGAACGGGCCAAGAAGCCTCACAAGTGATTCGGTAATTCCTCCGCCCCCCACAATGGTGACGTCGGCGCCCAAAAGATTTCTTCCCACTGGCCCCGACCACGAATCGGCTCGTGCATATCCCCCAATGTGTCGCATGCCTGCAAGCATCAAAGCCAAAGCATGTTCGGCGACTGGCTCGGCATAGACACCTTTGCCACATGTCCACAGTCGCGAATCATCAATAATCGGGATGAAATTCTCTACCCCTGCAAAAGGAACCTGCACCCATCCAATGTGAGGGTATTCCCGAAGAAATGCAGCCAAACCTTCTGCGTCGCGTGCATCGGTCCACACAACACCAGCTGCACTGCCTCCATCCACAACTTCTCCACCACCCTCACGCACAGAATCGGCGACCCAAGATGGAGATGATGCAGGAGCCACAGCAATCCGCACTACAGAGTGCATGAGCTATTTCTTTCGCTTGAGAGCGCCAGATGCAATCATGCGCTGGCGGCGAGATTCAATCAGCAATGCCCCCACCATGAGAGCAATACTCAAGAACAACAACATAGAAGCCAACACGTTGATCTGCGGGGGAATAGCCACTCGTGATGCGCCAAAGATTTGTAGCGGGAAAGTCACCAAAGATCCCGCATTAAAGAACGTAATGATGAAGTCATCAATTGAGAGAGCAAACGACAACAGCCATGCCGCCAAAATGCCTGGCAAGATTAAAGGAAAGGTGATTCTCCAGAACGCACGTTGAGGGGAGGCGCCTAGATCCATTGCAGCCTGTTCCAAAGTCCAATCGAATCCACGAATGCGCGCACGGACCGTGACTGCGACAAAAGAAATTTGAAACATCACATGAGCAATGATGACAGTTGTATATCCAAAGTCGACACCGCGCGACAAGAACAACGTTGCCAACGAACTACCCAACACCACTTCAGGTGACGTGAGAGGCAACACCAAGAACAAGTTGACGGCGCCTGAACCCTTAAAGCGATACCGGCTCAAGGACAGTGCGATCATTGTTCCCAACACGGCTGCAATCACCGAGGAGATTAGCGCAACGCGCAAACTCACAAACAGTGCATCAGTAAGAGCTTGATCCGAAAACGGGCTTGCCCAATTTTCCAAAGTAAAGCCTTGCCACACGATGTTGAATTTTCCTAGTGGCTTGTTAAACGAAAACACCACAATGACCACAATGGGAGCAAAAAGATACAGCAGTCCGAGAACTGCTGCCACATTGACAAGTCGCCGCCCAGTGCGTTGTTGGGTGCTTTCAACGCCACTCATACGAGATCATCCGTGCCCATGATTTTTGCGTAGATCAACACCGAGACTGTGATGATGGCCATCAAGACGAACGACATCGCGGAAGCCACTGGGAAATTCAATTGACGTAAGAATTGATCTTGAATGACATTGCCGATCATCGTGGTGTTGGGACTGCCAAGGAATTGCGCGTTAACAAAATCTCCCGCCGCTGGAATGAAAACCAACAGGCTTCCCGCAAACACTCCTGGTAGCGACAGAGGCAACACCACTCGACGAAATGCAGCAGAGGCACTTGAATACAGATCCATTGCTGCATCCACAAGACGCACATCAATCTTTTCCAAACTGACGTAGATGGGCAAAATCATGAAGGGCAAAAAGTTGTACGTGAGTCCACCAATCACAGATGCGGGCGTATTCATGATTTGCCCATTAGTGATTATCCCTAAAGCTTCAAGAACTGTCGTGAACCCAGTGGCATTAAAGACACTCATCACCGGACCTGAGTCGGCGAGAAGGTTCTGCCAGGCAAGAGTACGAATGAGATACGAGGTAAAAAATGGAACTGCAACGAGCCCTAGCAATACAGCCTTGTACTTTCCACCTCGAAAAGCAATCACATACGCCAAGGGATAGCCAATAAGCAAAGTGAATAAGGTGGCGATAGCGGCATAGAGAAAACTGCGCCCGAATTGCGCACCGTAATCACTAAAGGCCGTTGTGTAGTTTCCCCATTCCCACGAAAAGGAAGGAAAGAAATCAAAACGGTTCTGTTTGCTCGACAGCGACATTTGCAGCATGGACCACAGTGGTGCCAAGAAAAACAATGACAACCACAGGATTCCAGGTTTCAACAATCCGTATGGCGCAAGAGCACGCCGAGTATCCAGGCCCCCTACAAAGGCAGTCCAGATAATGGTCACCACTGCAACCAACATCACCGCCGACACAATGAGCGACGCGTTACCTGTTACCCACTCAGCACCGACAGCAACAATGCCGGCGGCAAGCACCAACATCACCCCAAGCCCTACCCACTCTGGACGAGAAGTCACCCGAGAAGACAAGGAACGAGATGATGTTGGATTACTCAACGAGAATTAAGCACCGGTAATAGAAGAGAACCGCTCGTCAAACTTTGCTTCTTCCTCTTCAGACAATGAACCCCAACTTTGTAAACGCGCCAACGTTGCATCATCTGGGAACAACAACGGATTCTCGGCAAGTTCTGCGGCATCTCCACCCAGCTTGACGAGTTCGTCACGAACACCTTCCACGGGCGACATGTACTGCACTTCTGCGGTGATACGTGCCGCATTCACGGGGTCATAGACGTAGTTCATCCATTCGGCAACGGCATCACCATTTTGTGAACCCTTGATCCAGACCATGGTGTCGTACCAACTTGTTCCACCTTCTTCTGGAATCACGAATCGCACATCTGGATTGTCTTTGCCCAACTGAAGAACATCCCCCGACCATCCGACACACACAGCGAAGTTGCCGAGGGACAAATCGTCGATGTAGTCATTACCTGTGAACGCACGAATCTGGCCGTCGTTCTTGGCCTTTTCAATCTTGTCGAAACCATCAGCGGCATCATCAAACGTAGAGATCTGATCAATCTTTTTGCCAAGCCCCATCAACACCAATCCCAAGGTGTCACGCATCTCGGTGAGCATGCCCACTTTGCCCTTGAACTCTGGCGCGAAGAGGTCTTCCACACTTGTGATTTCACGGCCGGTTGCCTTGATGTTGTAAGCAAGACCCGCGACACCTGTTTGCCAAGGAAGGCTGTACTGGTTGCCTTTGTCCCATGCAGGGTCTTTCAAGTCGCTGCGCAAGTTGGCAGCGTTCGGAATCTTTGCAAGGTCTAGTTTTTGCAACCAGCCAAGTCCCAACATGCGCTGTGCCATCCAGAAAGTAGGCGCCAAGATGTCGGCTTCAATGGTCTTGCCTTGGCTCAGTAACGGAAGAATCTTTGAGAAGTATTCGTTGTTGTCGTTGAAGCCTTCGGTGTACTTGAAGTTGATACCCGAAGCTGCGGCAAAGGCCGCCACAGTTTCAGCATCGATGTATTCAGGCCAGTTGTCAAAAGACAATGTCTTGGTACCTGAGGAACCAGATGATGAACAGGCCGCAAGCAATGCAGGCAACGACAAGGCACCTGCGCCCACTAGGCCGGAGCGCACCAGAAATTCGCGACGACTAAATGCCGGACCTTGACCAATTGAACTCTTCTTGCGTGTCCCCATGGGGTGCCTCCTTTTGTGTGGATTTCCTTATTGAAAAACTAATACTCGTGCGCGACTAGGTGTGTCATAGCGATGCTTCGATGGAATCGACATTGGTAGATGTGGATCCAGCCATCTCAGGCCAGCCCGCCAACAGATACGGAATTTCGGGGTGCCAGGTCATCAATGTTGTTTCTCCTGGAAGAGGTGCCCTCACGCCAGGCTCGACACCCACAATGGCCGACACTTCAGTGCCATTTTCCATACGGCCCACTATTCGCACCGAAGACCCCTGATACACACTGTCGGTCACAGAGACTGAGACCTGGCCTTGAGGATCGAAATGCACATGCTCTGGTCGCAGCACCACCGTGACCTGTGCACCAGCAGCCAAAGAGACATTGGATGCACTATTACCCACGGGCACAACAACCTGTGTTCCCCCCACGAGGTCTACTCGAATCCCTGAGCCATCAGATGAGACCACGGTTCCAGGCAAAAGATTTGCAGAGCCAATGAAGCCCGCAACAAATAATGATTCTGGGCGCGAATAAATATCAGCACTTGAACCAATTTGTTCGACGTGCCCCTCACTCATCACTGCAATGCGATCGCTCATTGTGAGTGCCTCACCCTGATCATGAGTCACAAAAACGAATGTGATGCCCACTTCGCGCTGAATGCGCTTTAGTTCAATTTGCATGGCTTCACGTAATTTGAGATCCAAAGCCGCCAAAGGCTCATCGAGCAAAAGAGCTGATGGATAATTCACCAAGGCTCGCGCAAGAGCAACACGTTGTTGTTGTCCACCCGACAACTGCGAAGGGCGCCGATTCGCAAACTCACCCAGACGAACGATGTCGAGCATTTCGGTGACGCGCCTCACCACTTCTGTCTCTTGAATCTTTTTACTTCTTGGACCAAATGCAACATTGTCAAAAACCGTCATGTGCGGAAACAAGGCGTACTGCTGAAAGACCGTATTGACATTGCGCTTATGCGGAGGCACTTCTGAGACGTTGACGCCTTCCAGAAAAACTTGACCGTCGGTGGGTTGTTCAAAACCCGCAATCATTTTGAGTGTTGTGGTCTTGCCACATCCTGAGGGACCAAGAAGAGCGAAGAATTCACCTCGACCAATTGAAAAATTGGCTTCATGGACGGCAACAAAGGAACCGTATTGTTTGCGCACATTATGTAATGCGATGACGGCCTCTTGGTTGTCCATCCCACCTCCCCTTACGGCATATCTCTTCGGTAAAGCACTCCAAGCGTAACACTCAGTGCGGAATCTAGAAGATTCGCTGGGTTAACTCTGAATGTTGGCCATCACGTGCTTGATGCGGGTGTAGTCGTCCAGTGCGTAGGCAGAGAGGTCCTTGCCATATCCCGACTTCTTGTAGCCGCCATGCGGCATTTCAGCCACCAGAGGGATGTGCGTGTTAATCCATACACAGCCAAAATCGAGATACTTCGCCATGCGCATGGCCTTACCAAAGTCCCGAGTCCACACAGACGAGGCCAACCCGTACTCCACTCCATTGGCCCAGCGCAATGCCTCTTCTTCATCAGAGAAACGTTGCACCGTAATGACAGGCCCAAAGATTTCGCTTTGAATCATTTCGTCATCTTGTTTCAAGTCAGCGATCACAGTCGGAGCAAAGAAGTAACCGTCTTGTGCGACCTTCTCGCCACCGGTAATTACGCGGGCATGTGATGGTGTGCGATCGACCAATCCAGCTACGCGTGCTAACTGAGCGGAGTTGTTCAAGGGACCATAGGCGGCATCATCTTGGGATGGTGCACCTGTCTTTGTTCCCGCAGCCTGCTCAGCAAGTGCTGCGATGAACTCAGAGTAAATCTTTGGACCGCACACCACGCGGGTAGCCGCAGTGCAATCTTGTCCCGCGTTGAAATATCCTGCCGCCGCAATACCCGCAGCAGCAGCCTCAATGTCGCCATCGTCAAACACAATGACGGGAGCTTTGCCTCCCAATTCAAGATGAACTCGCTTCAAACTGCGTGCTGCTGTTTCGGCAACTTCCATACCTGCGCGCACCGAACCGGTAATTGAAATCATCGCGGGTGTGTTGTGTTCCACCATTGCGCGGCCAGTTTCGCGATCACCGCAAATCACATTCAAGACACCATCGGGCAAAAATTCTGCCGCGATCTCGGCAAGCAAGGAAGTAGTCGAAGGAGTTGTATCGGATGGCTTGAGCACCACGGTGTTTCCCGCCGCAATTGCTGGCGCAAACTTCCACACCGCCATCATCATCGGATAATTCCAAGGAGCCACTTGAGCACATACGCCCACTGGTTCACGACGAATCATCGATGTCATATTCGCCATGTACTCCGCTGTTGCTTTTCCTTCCAACATGCGTGCTGCGCCAGCAAAGAAACGAATTTGATCCACCATGGGAGGAATTTCTTCGCTCATGGTGAGCGCTATGGGCTTACCTGTGTTTTGCACTTCACGTGCAACAAGTTCGTCTGCGCGAGACTCAATAGCATCTGCAATGCGATACAGGGCCAATGAACGCTCCGACGGAGTGGTTTGACTCCATGACGTAAACGCAGCCGCAGCAGCCGACATTGCATGATCGACATCTTGTTTGCCGCTTAATGCAGCAGTGGCAAAAACCTGACCCGTAGATGGATCAATGAGGTCAGTTGTCTGACCATCGTGGGCATCTACGTAACGACCATTGACAAAGTTTTGAATCGAGGACATAGGTACAAGGATTCCACAGATACGCAAGGAAAACCACCGAAAGTGTGGCTATGCGATAAAAATGACTGCATGGCACAAATCCAAACAGTGGGAGTCCCCCGAGAAATCAAGACCGCAGAAGGGCGAGTGTCGCTCACCCCCGATGGCGTCCGGGAGTTTGAGCGCATGGGCACCGAAGTCTTTGTGGAAACAGGCGCTGGCGAGGGAGCCTCCATCAGCGACAGTGACTACATCGCTGCGGGAGCAACAATTGTGCCCACAGCCGCTGACGCATGGTCACAACAAATGGTGGTGAAGGTAAAAGAACCCAAGACTGAAGAATTTGGCTTTCTCCGCCCGGACCTCACTCTGTTCACATACCTGCATCTTGCGGCGTATCCAGAAGTTGCCAAAGCACTCTTGTCTGCAGGCACAACAGCGTTTGCCTATGAAACAGTACAAACAGCAGATGGCAAACTTCCTTTGTTGGCGCCGATGAGTGAAGTGGCAGGTCGTCTCGCCCCCCAGATGGGTGCGCAGTTTCTTGAGCGCCACCGTGGTGGTCGTGGCGTATTGATGGGTGGTGTACCTGGCGTGATGCCAGCAAAGGTTGTCGTACTTGGTGCGGGCAATGTGGGTTGGAGTGCGGCTCGAATCGCTGCAGGCATGGAAGCAGAAGTCACTGTCATTGATCGCGATCTTGATCGACTGCGCTATCTCGACCAGATCTACACAGGTCGCCTCACCACTATGGCATCAAATCGTGGATCTATAGAGCGCAGTATTGCCGACGCTGATCTTGTGATTGGTGCCGTTCTTGTTGCAGGAGGTCGCGCACCAGTTGTTGTCTCCGAAGACATGGTGAAGTCAATGAAGCCAGGTGCGGTCATTGTCGACGTCGCCGTTGACCAAGGTGGATGTATCGAAACCACCAGAGAGACAACACATACCGATCCCGTCTACAGCATCCATGGAGTCGTGCATTACGCCGTAGGCAACATGCCTGGCGCAGTTCCACACACAAGCACATACGCATTAGCCAATGCCACACTTCCCTACCACGTACAACTTGCACGTCTCGGGGTACAACAGGTTGTGGCCACAGATTCGGCACTCACAGCAGGGCTCAATACATATAGAGGCATGGTCACTCATTATCTCGTGGCTACAGACCTTGGATTGCCGTTCACTTCACCGACCGAGGCACTTTCGGCATAGGTTAGAGACGTGGCCACACACGTTGATTCTCTCGATATTCCCAAGATTCCATTTCTTGTCGGTCAGACCCGCGAAGAGCGCCAAGAGTTCTTGCGCACAACAGCCCAAGGTCATTGGCTTGCAAAGAATGACATCGGCTACAACGTCATCACATATGAGTCAGTCATGGGCGTCTTGCGAGATAAGCGTTGGCATTCCGCCACCGGATTAGTGGCCCAAATTCGCGGTGTGACTGATGAGCAGTTCTTGTCGCGACGTCGGGTTTCGATTCTTAATGCCGAAGGCGATGTGCACGTACGCTTGCGCCGGCTTGTTGCCCCCGCGTTTTCTCCACGCAGTGCTGATCGCCTTCGCCCCTTCATGCAAGAGGTCATCAACTCACTCGTTGATCCCATTGCTGCACGCGGTCACGGTGAATTCATCGCTGAAGTGTGTGAGCCCTACCCGATTCCCATCATCTGTGAACTCCTCGGTGCACCTAAAGACGATTGGCAATTCTTTAGTCGTGTTGCCACCGATGTATTGCGTGTCTTTAGCGAAGACATGGCACAACAGTTGCATGTCATCATCGCCGCACAAGACGAGTTGAATGCCTATTCACGTACTCTCATCGAACAGCGCCGCGCAATTCCGCGCGATGACCTTCTGACAGATCTCATTTCTGCCGAAGAAGCCGGAGACAAACTCACCACCGAAGAACTAGAGATGATGGTTGAGGCAGTGATTGTTGGTGGAACCGACACAACTCGCAATCAACTTGGGCTTGCCGTGGCATTGTTTGCACAACACCCACATCAATGGGAACAACTTGCCAACGATCCTTCTCTTGCACCTCGTGCTGTAGAGGAAACAATGCGCTATATCGGTGCGGTCGGTGGAACAGTGCGTTTTGCTTCCGAAGACATTGAATACAACGACATCTTCTTCCCGAAGGGAACATTCATGTCAGTGTCGATGAGTTCAGGCAACTTCGACACCAACGTGTTTCCTGAGCCAGAAGTCTTTGACATCACACGGCCTCCAGTGGGACAACCACAACTCAGTTTTGGAGCAGGTATTCACTACTGCCTCGGCGCATCACTTGCGCGCGCGGAACTTCAAGAGGCACTCGTTATCTTGTCGCAACGCCTTCCCAAACTCGAGCTTGATGGTGACCCAGAGTACAAACCGTCATCAGTGGGAATTTTTGGCCCTTCGCGACTACCAATTCGTTGCGAACCTGGCCACTAATTCAGTTGTTGATTAGTCACAGCAACTATCACGCCAACCACAAGAAAAACACTTGAAGTGTGCGTGTTCAGCAGTGAGGTCCCCTCCGCATAACGGGCATTCAGGAAACACTCCAAATTTTGTGCGACAAGACTCGTCAGTTACACGTCGACCTGGGATGACAGTGGGAGTGGTGTCGTTGTCCATACATCTCATTATGTCCTGCGTGCACACCTAGGGGACGGATTCCAGCCCCCATCAGCACACCGGTAACAAGTAGCGTCTAGCACGCCCCCTATGTCCTCTGATCCCTCCTCTCCCTCGACGAAAAAACCGCCAAAGCCTGGAACCATTCGGGCAGCGTTGTCCTATCGGGATTTTCGATTGATGTGGCTCTCGAGCGTCACCTCGAGTGTGGGTGTATGGATGCAACAAGTGGTGCTACCTGCATACGTCTATGCACGTACCGACAGTGCATCCATTGTTGCGCTGTTTGTATTTGCACAACTTGGTCCACTTTTATTGCTGTCAATTCCTGCAGGTGTCATGGCAGACAAATTCGAACGTAAGAAGTGGCTCGTTTTCGCACAAAGCATCCAAATGGTTGGATCTATTCTTCTCGGAATATTCACGTCCTTTGATGGTTCGTTACTGATTCTTTTTCTCGCACAACTCACCGTGGGCATCG
>WLGS01000048.1 GCA_009703125.1 Actinomycetota bacterium | reverse complement strand
TTCAATGATGACGTTGTCGTTGGGGCTTGCGGTGTAGTCAGGTCGTGCCTGATCATCTTCAACTTCCAAGGACTTTGCAACAGAACCAAGAACAATTTCCACGAAAGAGTCGTACGTACCGGACTCTTCGCCAGGTGCAGTCACTGTCAACTTTGCATCTGGGTAAGGAGCATTAATGACGCCGTTCTTGTCGCCAATCTTTGCTTTCAATTCTGCAGCTGCATCATTTGCATCGCTCCAGCTGTTACGGCCAGTGGCATCTGGTCCGAGCAATACCCACAAGTCAGAGAAGCTCACGCACTCCACGGCATTGTTCTTTACAGAAGTGATTACTGACAAACCGTCGATAGCTACCTTGAGTTCAATGAATTCCACACCGTTGGCTGCACAGGTTTCGATTTCCTCTGCTTTGATCGCACGGGAAGCATTTGAGATATCGGTTTCACCGGCACAGAACTTGGCGAATCCATCACCAGTACCTGGGCCCTCTACTTGAATGGCGACATCAGGGTTGTTGACATTAAATGCTTTTGCAACCGCAGTGGAGATGGGCTCCACAGTGGACGATCCCGAAATAAAGAGGCCGGATGAGTTATCCGAGTTATCGGTGTTATCTGAAGAACTGCTGCCACCACAGGCGGCCAGCGGAAGCGTGAGAGCGGCAACTGCTGCGAGGGACCAGTGCTTTAATTTCATGTGTTTTTCTCCAAAATAGGAAACGATGTGGCGGACTTGCCAACACCTGAAACCTAAATTGGCAACATTGCGATGACCTGAGATTCAGGTGAACTGCAGGTAAACAACGGAATCAAGAAATCTTTACGGGCACGTCATTTCAGGAAGGATTCTTCAGCAGTGCTGCAAATCCGCGGAAAAGAACAGCCGAGAGGGCCTCTCGGGAAGGTGGATTCTCCATGAACTCCATGAGAACGATTCCATACGACAATGCCTCTAGATACACCGCAGCCGCACGAGGGTCCATGTTGGGATCAGCAATCCCTAATTCTTGGGCCCTGGCGACAAGGCCATGGAGTTCGTCAACCACAGAAGTCTCCAGCGCGGTAAATGCTTCGTGAAGTTCTGGATGTGAGACAGCCGACGTCATCACACTTGAACGTACGAGTCGCACCTTGGCACGCTCTGGGTCGGCGATGGCATCGGCAATTGCCTGTATCTGGCCGACGAAATCAACCAGGTCACCGGGGTTGTCCAACGCTTTAGCTAGAGCTGCGAGGTCGAGTCCTGGCTGATTACGCAGTCGTTCAAATTGTGCTGCGCGAATCAATCCATCGCGATCTTTGAAGTGGTGATATATAGCACCGTAGGAGACACCAGTTTCAGCAGCGATGTCTTTGATATTGACACCAGTTTCTCCACTGACTTTGAGTTTCTCAATTGTCGCCTCAATAACGAGGTCAATTTTTTTCAGCGCACGGTCTTGTTCACTGCGCTGCCTGTTCTCCTTAGCTGGGATGAGACGCTCTGGAATGGACACCGTCATTAAGGTATCGGCAACGTGAAGGATTCAGAATGAGCGCTGCACAACATTGGAGGGAATCGTTGCCGACCTGGGCAATTCCCGAGGAAATAATGCAACAGGCACCCGAATCCCCGTGGATACATCCTGTTTCAAAATTCACTCCTGAAGGAAACCTCCATGTCGATACTCCCTCGCGACTTCGCGCTCTTGAGGCATTGCCTCATGGTGGGTCAGTTCTCGATGTGGGATGTGGAGGTGGGCGGGCAGCATTTGGTCTCGTGCCACCTGCGATCCACGTCGTGGGTGTTGATCATCAGCAAGCAATGCTTGACGTCTTTGCGCGCGAAGCAACTGCGCGGCGCATCACACATGAAGTCATCCTTGGTGATTGGCCCGACGTGGCCGAGACAACACCAGAGTGCGATGTGGTGACGTGTCATCACGTGTTTTATAACGTGGCTGATCTTGTGCCCTTTGTGCATGCACTCTCTTCGCACGCTCGGCGACGAGTCGTCGTTGAACTTTCCCAACATCACCCTCTTGCATCACTCTCGCCGATGTGGAAGAAATTCTGGGATCTTGATCGGCCAGTATCGCCCATCGCAGATGATGCGTTAGCGGTAGTGACTTCGCTTGGCTACAACGTCCACTTAGAAAAGTTCACCCAAGAGATTCCACTTCACGAGGTCACCGAGGACGATGTGCGCTTTACGCGCATACGGCTGTGTCTCACAAGCGACAAAGACCCCGAAGTACGTGCCCACATGGCAGAAAACCCCTTGACTCATAGATACAACGCCACCTTGTGGTGGGATGTATAACGAATGCATCGCACTCGCCTGCGACCGTAGAGTCCACTTCTGCATTCACATACACTCACTCACAAGGGGCACACATGCATCTAGAAATTGACCGCACTGACATTTGTCGCATACGCATTGCCGACACACATGCGCCCGCACTCAATGCCGGTGAAGTGTTGTTACACCTTGAGCGATGTGCTCTCACTTCCAACAACATCAGCTATGCCTTAAGCGGAGACTTTTTGGATTACTGGGGCTTCTTTCCTACAGAGCCAGGCTGGGGTCGATTGCCGGTGATGGGATTTGGTGTGGTTGCAGAATCAGCACACCCCGATATTGCAGAAGGAACTCGCTATTTCGGTTTCTTTCCTGCCGGTGATCACCATGTAGTTCTGGCAGAAAAAACCAGCGGTGGATTTGTAGATATTGGTGAACATCGCGCGAAACATGCAATGGCGTATCGCGCATTCGATGAAGTTTCTCCCACATTGGGCGACACAGACAACGCATATCTTTTGTTACGCGGCCTCTTTGTTACGTCGTTTCTTGCAGAAGATTTTCTCTTCGATAATGCAATGTTTGGTGCAGGACAAATAGTGATCTCTAGTGCATCTAGTAAAACGGCCATTGCACTTGCACATTGCATTCGTGCTCGAGGAAACACCCACTGCATTGCTCTTACCTCATCTGCCAATGCATCATTTGTTGACACAGTGAATCTTTACGACGAAGTTGCGAGCTATGACGACATTGAAACACTTGCCGAATGGGCACCCACTGTGTATGTGGACCTTGCCGGAAACAACTCAGTGACTGCCCGTGTGCATAACCACTTCAATGAAGCATTGCAGTATTCAATGACCATTGGCGCAACACACTGGGATCAAGGAGGCAAAAGAGATGCACTTGTGGGTCCTGCGCCACAATTCTTTTTTGCGCCCACCCAGTTAGCAAAGCGCGGCAAGGAGTGGGGCCGTGAAAAACTCAACACACAACTTGAGACATCACTTTCAACTTTTATCCAAGATTCTCAACGATGGATGGAAGTGAGCGAATCACACGGCATCGATGGCGTACAGAAGGTGTACAGCGATCTTGTTGCAGGAAACATCGCACCACAAGCCGGGCACATTTTTATTCCTTAGAACTCAATAGCCAATCAAGGGGGCAACATGAGCAAGTATTCACCAAGTTACGGTCAGGTCAACACCGAATACGCAAAACGCATGTTCACCACGCCACCCGATGATGATGGCCCGGTGTGGATGGTGAACCTCATGAAGTACCGTACCGAGGCAACCTATGCCGATGGCACCAAAGGCGTCTCTGGCAAAGAAGCTGATGATCGATATGCGCCCACAAAGATTTTGCGAGAGATCGGTGCAGAGATTCCCTTCTTTGGAGACGTCATCGCTACTCCTTTCGGGGATGGAACGCAGTGGGATCGAGTAGCAGTGGTGAAATACCCCACACGCCGTTCATTTCTAGAGATGCAAAACCGTAAGGATTTTCAGAAGAAACACGAACATAAAGATGCCGGCATGGAGTTCACCTTTGTGATTGGATGCCAGCCCGTGTCTCCACAACCCGCAATGCGACCCGATACATCAATCTGGTCCACGGTTGAACACCCACCTACCGATGAAGATGGCCCCATCATGGTGGTGCATGTGATTCGCTACGAAGACGGTGACCAAAACACACACATGGAGCAATACCAGAACACCGCCGCTGGTCCCGCTGCCAAAATTGGCGGCGGTGCAGCCGCGTGGTTCAACGTGGAAGGAACCATCATGGGCGATGGTCGCAGTTGGGACGAAGTGCGCTTCAATGCATTTCCCTCGATGAAGTCCTTCATGTCAGAGGTGTTTAACGATCCAGAGCGCCAAGAAGCCGCCAATGAACACCGTGCACGCGCCATCGCCGACACCTACGCCTTGATTGTGCGCCCCACCATCGACACATTCACCACACAAGGCCCTGTGTGATCATGTCGTCAGTTCCATTTCTTCACACACCAGCAAGCAACTTCACACACTTGCAAGATTTCCCCTATGCGCCCCATTTCATTGAGATAGACGGCATGCAGATGCACTACATCGATGAAGGCCCACATGACGCGCCGGTGATGTTGTTGATGCATGGCATGCCCACATGGAGTTATCTCTACCGACACATGATTCCGTTGTTCTTGGAAGCTGGATATCGCTGTATTGCTCCCGATCACATGGGGTTTGGTCGCAGTGACAAGCCGACTGATCCATCGTGGTACAACATCGCTCGTCACACTCACAACATGGCCACATTGATTCAGGAATTGAATTTGAGCAACATCACGATTGTTGTTCAAGATTGGGGTGGGCCCATTGGTCTCGCACAAGTCGCAACAATGCCAGAGCGCTTTTCTCGTCTCACTATTTTGAACACGTGGCTTCATCACGGTGACTATGAGTATTCAGAGGGTATTCAGCGATGGATTTCTTCTTGGGTTCCCGGCGGTGTTTTTGAACAGACCGTTCAAGAAAAATTCACACTGGGTGGACTCATGGCAATGGCAACCGGTCGTGCGACACCAATAGAGACACTTGGTGCGGTTATGCAAGGACAAGCGCCTCGCTACAGCGATGAAGCACTTCCCATTGTGCACGCATATGACGCACCATTCGCAGGACTCGGCAGCGATGCAATCGCAGGCCCACGTCGATTCCCCATGTCGATTCCGTTTCATGACCCAATAGCTGGCAATGCGACAGAACAAGAGATGCACTTTGCTGCCATTAACGCAACACCGCTTCCTGTGCATTTCATCTGGGGAACCGATGACAACGTGTTCACACTGGAATGGGGAAAGAAATGGCACTCACTCATTCCTGGATCAACATTTGATGCAGTAGAAGGTGCGCAACACTTTCTTCAAGACACACATGGTCCAGAAATTGTGCGCATCTTGTTAGGCCACATCAAGAGTAACGCCTAACTCGGCGTAACTCATTTCAAGAACTATCTAGTGCCCAGTGGCTTAAAGAAGCCCTCTGGTGCCACCACGTCATCACGAGTGAGTTCACTTGTAGATGCTTTGCCGAGCCCCATCAGTGAGGAATCAATTCCTCCGCGCAACACGTCGAGAACATTTTCTACACCGGCTTGACCATTTGCTGCCAAGCCCCACAAGTATGCGCGACCAATCATCACGGCACGTGCACCCAATGCAAGTGCTTTCACCACATCACTACCGCGGCGAATACCGCCATCAAGCAAAACTTCAACCTGTGATCCCACTGCATCGGCAACTGCAGGCAGTGCGCGGATAGGCGCGGGTGTGCCATCAAGATTGTTTCCACCGTGGTTAGACACTGACAAAGCGGTTGCACCAAGATCGACAACTCGCTTTGCGTCATCAACGCGACTCACACCTTTCACCATGAAAGGCCCGCCCCACTGTTGGCGCAACCATGCAATGTCTTCCCAGGTGGGAAGAGGTGTTTGCATCCACTCGTAGTAGGCACCAAAAAATGTCGGTGCTTTCTCCCCAGGCTTTTGCATGTTGGGTGCAGTGAGATCTGGGATACGACCGGTCTTTGCAAAGGTCCACAACCAACTCGGCTTCACAATGACTTCAGGTGCAAGTTTGACCATTGCCTTGATGTCGATTTTCTCGGGAATCCATGGGCTTCCCCAATCACGACCATTGGAGAACGACCAGTCAAGAGTGACAATGAGTCCCTTTGCTCCGGCGGCACGTGCGCGCTCCATGCGTTGTACCAATGTGTCTTTGTCGCCACACCAATACATCTGGAAAAAAGTTTTGTCGTTTGCTGCAGCAACATCTTCCACCGACTTGCTGGCAAAAGAACTTAACCCCATGGGAATGCCACGATTTTGCGCGGCACGAGCAATAGCAACTTCGCCTTCGGGATGAACTGCTTGTACACCTGTGGGAGAAATGAGAACAGGCATGGAGATTTCTTGACCCATGACCGAGGTATTCATTGTGCGCGTGTTAGCGAGGCCGGCAATGTGTGGGGCGAACCCCAGTTGATCAAACGATGCCAAGTTGTCGGCGCTGGATAAACCTTTTTCTGATCCCGCAATGAGGGCACCGTAGACCGACTTTGGGAGATACGCCTTTGCGCGACGCTGTGCTTCTGCAACCGTCTCAAACCATTCGTTCGCCATGACCTGACACCTTTTCAGATTGGGGATTTCTCAGTGTACCGAGGCCTATCGCCTCACGGGATTACTAGAGATTCACTGTGCCCCTTACAAGACATCAAGTAATTCCTCGGGCCGACTCACCACCACATGGGCGCCAGCCCCATGCAATTCATCATGGTCTCCAAAGCCCCACAGCACCCCAGCAGTACGCGTACCCACTTCACGTCCCGCATCAATGTCGTGGTGACGATCACCAATCATCCAACACTGGTCAACATCGGGACGATGTCCCACGGATTTCTCCACATTCAACATCGCTTTTTCCAACAGACGCGCCTTGGGTAACGGTGCGTCATCGGCAGGCCCCACCACGGTGATCATGTGATGATCCACTCCTACTATGCGCACGGCGATATCTGCTTGTGTTTGCGGCTTTGCCGTCACCACAGAAAGATGCCAACTCTGAGCCAGCACGTGGAGCACTTCGCTCATCCCGTCGAAGATAGGCGTGCGAGGGAGATGATGCTCGCGATAAATCTGTCGATATTGGTCGATGAAGAAATCCACACGATCAAGACCCACACCACGTGCAGTTAAAAGCTCGGGCATAGTTGTTTGCAATGGTGGCCCAATGATGCGACGCACTTCAACAGATGACAATGCATCTAACCCTGCAGCGGCAAATGCATCATTCATTGATGCTGTAATTCCCGCGCCAGAATCGGCAATCGTTCCGTCAAGGTCGAAAAAAAGAAATCTGCGGTTCGCCACAAAGACACGATAGGTGCGCTGGCTCGCCTAACTTTGTGATGTGTCCACCGCAACCTTGCTGCTTGTTCTCGACATTGTCGGTATTGCTGTATTTGCAGTCTCTGGTGCGCTTGCAGCGGTAGACAAGAAACTCGACATCTTTGGCGTCATCTTCCTCGCTGTAGCCACAGCGCTTGGTGGTGGATTCATCCGAGATGCTTTGCTCGGTGCCACTCCGGCAGCTGCACTCACCGACTGGCGTTATCTAGCTACACCGGCAATTGCTGGACTCGTAGTGTTCTTTGTGCACCCTTCAGTTGCGCGATGGTCACGATTATTTCTGCTCGTAGATGCTGCTGGTCTTGGATTGTTTGCAGTTGCAGGCACACGCAAAGCCATAGATTTTGGAGTGGGACCACTTGGGTCATCAGCAATTGGAATTTTGACAGCCATTGGTGGGGGCATTATTCGCGACATTCTCGTTCGAGAGATACCTCATGTATTGCATCGTGAGATCTATGCCACCGCTGCCCTACTTGCCACGATTGTTGTGGTCATTGGTGATCGACTCAGTCTGAATGATGTTGTGGTGGCGATTCTCGCCATTTGTGTGGCCTTTAGTCTTCGCGTGGTGAGCCGATGGAAGAACTGGGCCGCCCCCACAGCCAAGGCCGTCAACCTTGAATAATCTCCGATATTGGGAATCGTTCTCATTCTCGATATGGTGGGGTTATGAAATTTTCTGCTCGCATCACAAGCCTCGTTGCAACATCAGCCCTCGTATTGGCCGCATGTGGCGGTGAGTCCTCTAGTTCCGACACCAGCGCACCAACTGGCGATGTGCTCACCATCGCTACTTCCTTTTATCCACTCAGCGAAATTGTGGAGAAAGTGACAACTGGAGTGAGCGTGGAAATTGTGAACCTCACTCCCCCTGGTGTGGGCGCACACGATCATGAACTCACCGCAAGCCAACTCGATGATCTCACCTCAGTGGACGCAGTGTTCTATCTCGGCGGCGGGCTTCAACCCAGCGTGGAAAAAGCAGTTGCTCAATTAAACAGCACGATCACAGTGATAGATCTGATGGATCATGCACAAACCATTGATGCAGTGAAAGAAAAAGAAGATGGCCATGATCACAGCAAGGATGAAGCGCACAGCGAAGAAGAAAACCACGACGATCATGCACATGGCGACACAGATCCACATGTATGGCTAGACCCCGCCAACATGGTCTCAATGACACAAGCCGTGGTTGCAGCCTTGACCAACTTGTCACCTGACTCCAAGACCACATTGGATACCAATGCGGCTACCTACATTGCAGAGCTCGAACAACTTGGCACGGCCATAGACACAGCATTTGCAGATTGTGCATCACGTGCCTTGGTGACTTCTCATGATGCGTTTGGCTACTTTGCTGCGCGTGCCCAACTTGACACTGTGCCCATTGCGGGAGTGAACCCAGAAAATGAGCCGTCCGCTAAGGAACTTGAAGCGATTGCAAAAGTTGCACGAGATGCGAAGGCAACTACCGTATTCTTCGAAGCACAGTTACCTGAAGGGCTAGCCAAAACTGTGGCTACTGCGATTGGTGCAGATGTTGATGTCGTGGACCCCATTGAAACCATCTCCTCTGCAGATCTCAATGCCGGAAAGAACTACATCAGCATCCAGACACAAAACATTGAGAGCATTGCTCAAGGTTTACGCTGTTCATAATGACATCTGCAGTTCTCGAGGCCTCCCATGTGGGAGTTACTTACAATGAAGATTTCCGTGCCCTCACGGATGCGTCATTTTCAGTGGGCGCAGGTGAATTGATTGCTGTTGTCGGCCCCAATGGTGCGGGTAAGTCAACATTGTTCAAGGCTCTTGCGGGTTTCGTAGACCACGAAGGCGATGTTGTGGTGCACGGCAAGCATTGTCATCACCTAGAGCGTCAATCCATTGCCTACATCCCCCAACAAACGGATATCGATCTGCGATTTCCTATCACTGTTGCAGAAGTTGTCATCGCAGGCCGGCGCCGTTTCCATGGCCGGCGCATGCGCACTACTCAAGCAGATATCACACATGTCATGACATGTCTTTCACAAGTAGATCTTGGTGGAATGGAGAATCGGTCGCTTGCCACGCTGTCTGGTGGTCAAGTTCAACGGGTGATGTTGGCCCGAGCGCTCGCACAAGAAGCAGATGTCTTACTGCTCGATGAAGCACTCTCAGGTGTTGATGCCGTGCATACCGACGAGCTCATCACCTTGTTTGGAAATCTCGCTGCAACAGGAACCAGCATTTTGGTCTCGACTCATGATCTGTCGCTTGTGCGAAGTCGCTTCACTCGATGTCTCACAGTGAATAAGCGACTTGTCGGTGATGGTCATCCATCTGCAGAACTTGCTGATAACAAACTGGAACAACTGTTCTCCTCAACAACTCAAGAAGAAGTCCTATGAGTTGGCTCCTCGACCCTTTTCAATCGGATTTCTCGCAACGCGCAGGTCTCATTTGCATCATGGTGGGAATCTTGGCTCCCACAGTAGGGACATGGATCTCTCTGCGCCGATTGGCCTACATGGGTGATGCCATGTCGCACAGTGTTCTGGGTGGAGTTGCTCTCGGATTTGGTTGGTTCGGTTCCCAAGCAGTGCTTCCTGGTGCACTAGTGGCTGGCATCTTTATGGCAGTCGTCATTCACTTGCTATCGCAGAACCGCCGCGTCGGACACGATTCCGTCATTGCCGTTGTGGGAAGTGGAATGTTTGCCTTCGGTGTGCTTGCTCTGAGCAAAGTGGATACCACGGTTTCCATCACACATTTTTTGTTTGGGCAACTACTCACTGTCAATACAGCAGACCTTTGGACAACATTGGTTCTCACTCTTCTTGCGCTTGGCTTTGTATGGTATCGATTCGATGATCTCAAGTTCGCAACATTCGATCGCGATCATGCCACTCAAATTGGTATCCGCGTACAACGCCTTGATATGGCGATGCTTGTTCTCCTTGCTATATGTGTAGTGGTGTGTCTGAACACGGTGGGAATTGCACTCACTGTGTCACTACTCATTACTCCCACTGCCACTGCCCGACTCTTCTTTAATAATGTGTCTGCAATTAGTAAAGGTGCAATTGCAATAGGTCTTGTAGAAGTTGTGGGTGGATTCATTGTTGCCTATCACCTAGATCTCGCTCCAGGACCCACAATTACTCTTGGTGCCACCGCGGTCTTCATTGTTGTGTACATCATTCGTTTTGCAACTTCTGATCGCACCTACGTGCACCACACCCACGAACACGCGCACTAGTTCAGTTACTTTTTTCCTTCTTCGTGGGATGTAAATACCGCTTACGTTTTTCCTATTCACATTTAGGAATCACACCACTAGGTTGACCTCATGGCTAGTGATACACCAGGTAAGCGTCGGATCGTCGTCGGAGTAGATGGTTCGCCCAACTCCGCAAAAGCACTTGATTGGGCAATTTCTTTCGCCCATTCAGGCGACACAGTGATTTTGTTAGCGGCATGGAGCCCCATTGTGGTTCCCGCCGAAATGGCGATGTCGTATACCTTTGATGACACTGGCGCAAAGAACGTTCTTGAGGATGAAAACAAGCGTGTTGCTCAAAAAGCTGCAAGCCGTGGTGTGTCCCTTGCAATGCACTTTGAGAATAACGACCCACGCAATGCGCTCCTTTCCACTGCATCTGATCTCATAGTGGTCGGTGCGCGAGGCCATGGTGGCGTGATGGGACTTCTTCTTGGTTCAGTGGCTGATTATGTCTCTCGTCACTCAAAGGTTCCAGTAGTCATTGTTCCTGTCGGAGAGTAAGTACCGTGTGAGGTCATGAACCTCGACGACTTTGACAGCACAGGACTTGATCTCACTACTTTGTTGTTGTGCGACTATGCCAACATCCGTGAAGGAATGTTGAACATTGTCAGTGGCGGAATTACCCGCATTGCCACTTCCACTGGATTCCCCTCACAAATTGATGCCCATCTTGCAATGTCGGTCTATGTCCATCCTCACCGCATTAATGAAACACACAACGGTCGAATCATCTTTCGCTACCCCGACACAGTGGAAGAGATTGCACGAATCGAATTTCAGTTTCATGGAGATGCACAGCTCAATCCTGGTGAAGGTCTGAACTTTCACTTTGCCCTACCCCTGCAAAGCATCACTGCTACAAAGCCAGGGCAAATAGACGTCTCGGTCACAGTCGATGAATCACCTTTGGGACTGATCAGTTTCTGGATGTCGGACGCCTCAGGCGTTTCGCACTAGCGACGACGGCGATGCGCAAACCCATATATCCCAAGGGGAAGCACCTCTGAGGGGGCGATGACAAGTACAAATGTCCCTCAAGTATGTTGATACTTAATCGACATACCCCTGGAGGTGCCCATGTCTCGACGTCATCGCATCATGGCAAGTTGTGTAGTTGCTGTATTGGGAGCATCAATGTTCCTTACCCAGCCGGCCAGCGCAATTGAGGCATCGCAGCCTTTTGTCTCCAAGGCTGCAACCAAGAAAATCAACACGTGCCCTACTTCATTGTTGACAACGGGAACCAAGAACTACATCGTGCGTTTTGCCGATAACGCCACAGAAGCAGACGTCAATCGTTTGGTCACGTTGAAGAATGGACGAGTGCTGCCCAATCGTCGTTTTTCTCGTACCTTCAATGGTGCAGTGGTGGAACTTACTCCCCGAGCTGCACGAGACCTCTGTCTCTTAAATGATGCAAGTTTGCAGTGGGTAGAAGAAGATCAAGCCTTAACCGTTACACCCATCACCGCCTCCGTGCAACAGATGAACACTGTTGCGTCTAATTCGTGGGGACGCGACCGCATCGATCAACGCTCGGGAACCAACAACACCTACAGCTACATCACCGATGGTGCAGGTGTAGATATCTACATCGTTGATACAGGAATCTTGGCAACACATAGCCAATTCGGTGGACGTGTTGCCACAGGATTCTCCACGATTGCAGATGCAATAGGAACAAGCGATTGCAATGGTCATGGCACACACGTTGCAGGAACTGCTGCTGGTTCAACCCTCGGAGTAGCACCTGCAGCAAATCTCATTCCTGTCCGAGTACTCGATTGCAATGGCGGAGGAACGGTCTCTGGTGTCATCGCAGGAATCGAATGGGCAATTGGTCATCACACCACTACTCCAGCGGTCATGAACCTCAGTCTTGGTGCTGGCAAGAGTGATTCGTTAAATGCAGCAATTGATCGTGCATTTCTTGATGGCATCACCGTGGTTGCGGCAGCAGGAAACTCCAACGTGGATGCATGCACCGTGTCGCCCGCCAGCAATGTGAACTCTGCACTTACTGTGGGTGCCACCACCACCACAGATGCACGTGCGTCATATTCAAACTTTGGAGCCTGCCTTGATGTGTTTGCACCGGGCAGCGGCATTACATCTGCCTGGCATACCTCAACCTCTGCAACTAACACCATTAGCGGCACCTCCATGGCTGCGCCACATGTTGCAGGACTTGCTGCGCGCTATCTCTCTGCAGCACGAACCGCAGTACCTAGCCAAGTAATGGACGCAATCAGAAACGAAGCCACGCCCAATGTGGTGACCAGTGCAGGAACATTGTCACCAAATCTCTTGGCCTATGGTGACCCCGCAGTCATCCCAGCGACGCCCCCTGTCATTGCGCCGAGCAATCCCGATGCAGCAACTGGTCCACCAGGATCTGGAACAACGCA
>WLGS01000047.1 GCA_009703125.1 Actinomycetota bacterium | reverse complement strand
GCACACAACAACATCACAAATGTCGTAGCAATAGACCCGACCGACCGAAACCTTGACGATCGATACGCACTTCTGTGGTCCAACCCACCCATCAGAATCGGAAAAACTGAGCTTCATGAACTTCTCTACGCCTGGCTAGGTCAACTCGCCGACAAAGCGCCCGCCCATCTAGTTGTCAGTAAGAATCTTGGTGCGGACTCGTTGACAACATGGCTCAATAACCAAGGTTTTCGCGCCGCAAAACGAGCAAGCAGCAAAGGTTTCCGCATCATCGAAGCCCGCCGGGAACAGCGAGAAAACAACTAATAGCGCACGGGGTCTGCATGCACCCGCAGAGAGACACCCAATAATTCCCGCAACTGCGCAATTGCCTCTGAGAGTTGTTCTCTCGTTGGCGCCTTCACAATGGCTGAGTCTTCAAAACGAGCGATATCGATACCGGCGATCTCTGGGATGTCATTCACGGAACGAGGAGCCTTGATAGAGATATGGGCTAGCGCGCCAAAAGGTGGAAAGCCAAACGTTTTTCTCTGTGCCACATCTTGTTTGTTCCAACTCAACAACGCATCGGCAACATCTGGTTGACCGAGCGCAAGCAACAACGGGTGGTTTGGATGTCGAGTCTGCACAATGACTTTGCCTCGATCGCCCACTACGCGCGCTGCTCTGGCCACCAAGGCCAATACTTCACGTGCAGCAGTCATTCTTGGTGCTCCGAGATCACGATCGATGTCGGCACACACCACAACTTCTATGCCCGACACGCGATGCAACACTGCTTCAGTTCCCACAAAAACACTCCCCTGTGTCCAAGTGTCGTCATTATCTGCGCTCACTTCGATGACTTCTCGAGCAGTAGACGCACGAAGCTGAGAGGCCAAATGAGAGATTCCTCCTCGTGGAACCACAAATGATGTTCGCCCACATGACACACACACCAGCCCGTGATCGATATTGCACCGCTGACACACCAAGTGTTGATCCGCATCTTGAGTCAGTAGAGCACTACATGTGCCACAACTCTGCACCTGTCGGCATGCTCGGCACACAATTAATCGTGCTTTCCCTTTGGTATTAAGAACACATGCAACAGACCCACCTGACTGAGAAACTGCCGACAACATCTCTGTAGACAACAAAGAACCTGCCACCGGAACAGATTCCAGATCCACAACTTCAATCTGGGGCCATTGTTTCTCTGGTTTCACCACCACGGTTGCCTCGACCCAACGATGCAGCGAAGAAGCACTTGGGATCGAAGAAGTTGCGATACAAGGAACCCCCTGCTGGCGTGCACGTTCCAGTGCAACGTCCACTGCATTCCATGTCGGTGCACGTTCGTCATGGAGCAATTCATCATGTTCATCAATGACGACAACCGCTGACAACAACGCACACGGAGCAAACACTGTCGATCGGGCACCGATCACCACATCGACCCCAGCACGGGCCGCATCCCATTGCTCAGGGATAACCGCCGTTGTGAAGCCTTTGCGCCTCAATGACGCGGCACCAAGAGTTGCCATCTTGAGAGTGGGACACACCACAAGTACAGGACCACGATGTGCAGCCTCTGCTACCACTGCCAACGCTGATGCAAGCGGCGGTACAACAATGAGCCCACCACCTGTCTCCACGGTATGTGCAACTGCTGCAGTTATTGCAACATCATCAGGTGCGAGGTGTGTTCCTCGATGTGGATGGATGGGGCGAACTCGAACATGTGGCGCCGATGCAGACGACAACACAGCGCGCCAGGAACCCCAAAAATACTGAGATACCCATTTCGTAAGTGGAACTACATCAGGTTCAACTCCATGCCCCGATACCGATACGAGCGGAAGAAGACGGCCATAGCGATCCGAGATGTGGGCAGCATCTTCCACTGAAGCAAGTTCTACAACCCAACCACCAACACGACGTCCATTGAGGTCGATGCGCACTCGCGCACCCACCCACACACGTTCCGCAAATGACTCGGGAACGATGTAATCAAAGACCTTGTCTATTCCCGATACATCGGGAACAACCGATGCAAACAGCAGAGACAATGAATCAGAGTTTGACTGCAGACTTGAAATCTGAAAGGCGCGACAAGGTTTCCCATGTGAAATCGGAATCTTGACGACCAAAGTGTCCATACGCTGCGGTCTTGGCGTAGATCGGACGCTTCAAATCAAGGTCACGCACAATTGCTGCAGGACGAAGGTCGAATACATTGCGTACTGCTGACTCAATGGACTCTTCGCTCACAGTGTTCGTACCAAAGGTCTCCACCAGAATGCTGATGGGTTGTGCCATACCGATTGCATACGCAACCTGAACTTCACACTTCTCTGCTGCGCCACTTGCCACTACGTGCTTTGCAACCCAACGAGCTGCATACGCTGCAGAACGGTCCACCTTGGAAGGATCTTTTCCAGAGAATGCACCACCACCGTGACGGCCCATGCCGCCATAGGTGTCCACAATGATTTTGCGTCCCGTCAATCCGGTGTCTGCGTGTGGCCCACCAAGAACAAACTTGCCCGTGGGGTTGACATAGATCGCAGGATTATCTCCCGCGAATTGTGCAGGGATAGTCGGCAAAATCACTTGCTCAATGAGATCTGGACGAATTTCGGTTTCACGGCTCACGCCATCGCGGTGTTGGGTCGAGATAAGTACGGTCGACAAGCGAACTGGCTTGCCGTCTACATATTCGAAAGTCACCTGTGTCTTGCCGTCTGGACGCAAATATGGCACCAAGCCACTCTTGCGCACTTCGGTGAGACGCTCAGCTAAACGATGCGCCAACCAAATAGGCAATGGCATGAGATCAGGCGTCTCGTTGCAGGCATACCCGAACATCATTCCTTGGTCACCTGCACCTTGGCTATTCAGTGCATCCTTGGCATCCGAACCAGTGCGTTGTTCCTCACTGATGTCCACACCTTGTGCGATGTCGGGACTTTGTGCATCGAGTGCAACCAAGACACCACAAGTATTTCCGTCAAATCCAAAAGCCGCATCGTTGTAACCAATGCGATTAATCGCCTCACGCGCAATCGCAGGAATATCTACATAGGCATCAGTGGTGATTTCACCGGACACAACACACAAACCGGTGGTCAGCAATGTCTCACATGCCACGCGACTGTTGGGGTCTTTTTCCAACAAAGCATCAAGCACTGAGTCAGATACTTGATCTGCCATCTTGTCCGGATGACCTTCGGTCACGCTCTCTGATGTAAACGTGAAATTCCTCACGACAACTCCTTTAGGACGGCAGTCGACGGGCTGACTGCACTTTGACCACGCTATCTAATACAGCAGTGGCGATGGTGCGTTTGTTGGCCAATGCCACCGATTTCATCTCACCCGAGGCAGACAAGATGGTGACGGCATTGGTGTCATGAGTAAACCCCACCCCTGGAGCCGACACATCATTGGCCACAATTAGGTCAAGATTCTTGCGTTCTAATTTGCCACGAGCATTATCCACAAGGTTGGCTGTCTCTGCTGCAAAGCCCACAAGAACTTGATGGGCCGGCTTAGTCGACCCCAAATGCGCCAAAATGTCCGGAGTGGGCTCCAAAGTAATTGCGGGGATCCCTTGATCCTTTTTGATTTTCCCCTCAACAGACAACACGGGCCGAAAATCAGCAACGGCTGCGGCCATAATCACTACGTCGGCAGAGTTTGCTACATGGGCGATCGCATCTTGCATCTGTTGCGCTGTCTCCACGTTCACCACCGAAATACCCGACGAGACAGGAATATCCACTGTAGAAATCAGTGTCACATGCGCCCCGCGGCTATGGGCGTCTTCTGCAATTGCATATCCCTGCTTGCCACTTGAGCGGTTTGCAATCACTCGTACAGCATCGATGGGCTCGCGGGTGCCCCCCGCGGTGATCACCACATGTTGTCCGGCGAGGTCTTTATTGTTGGAGAGAACTTGGTCGATTGCCTGAAGAATGGTTTCTGGATCAGCAAGACGCCCTGTACCAATGTCTCCACCTGCCAGACGACCCGATTGGGGTTCAACGATTATCACGCCACGTGATCTCAAGAGAGCAATGTTGTCAACCACGCTCGGGTGTTCCCACATTTCTGTATGCATTGCTGGACACAACACCACAGGAGCCCGAGTAGCAATCAAAGTTGCAACCAAAAGATCATCAGACAGCCCCATTGCAAAAGCAGCAATCACACGCGCTGTAGCGGGCGCAACCACGATGACGTCAGCGTTCTGTCCCAACCGCGTGTGTGGAATTGGAGATGTGTCATCCCACAAACTTGTGTGCAATGGCTCAGACGCCAACGCCGAAATGGTGACAGGGCCTACAAAACGATGCGCATCTGCGGTCATGATCGGGGCCACATGGGCACCCGCGTCTACAAGACGGCGAAGCACCTCAATGGACTTGTATGCAGCAATGCCCCCGGAAATTCCAAGAACAATGTTTTTACCTTGAACCGATTCCATAACGATGTGATCAGCGAACTCAAGGAACCATCATGTGGTTCTTATTCGGCGTCAGCCTCTTCAGAGTCGACATCTTCAGCATCAACATCAAGCTCGCCAAACAATTCGGCAGCTTCAGCTTCCATCTCGTCATAAGGAAGACGCTCGACCTTGACAATCTTGTCTGCGGCAATTTCCTCAAAAGCGATGGACAACGGCTTGCGAGCCACAGATGACACCTGAGGTGGCACCATGTGACCGAGTCCCTCTCCCAATTGGTTGAAGTAGGAGTTGATCTGACGTGCACGGTAGGAACCAAGGGTCACAAGGCTGAATTTTGAGTCAACGCGATCGAGCAATGTCTCGATGTGTGGGTAAATCATGGAGTCGTTTTGACGTGACATAGAAGACCTCCGAAGTCGCCTCAAGGCTATCGGGATAGGCCTCGTGCGGCACGAATAATGCCCTCAATCTCCCCTACAGCACGCTCTAAATCATCATTTATCACCACAACGTCGGCTATTTCAGCGCCTTGTCGCTCTTCATCTTCGGCTTTCTTCAGACGTTCCACCACATGGTGCTCAGGGTCGCCTCGTCCTTGAAGGCGACGTTGTTGCTCCTCGCGTGACGGCGGACGCACGAAAACCAAAATTGCATCAGGACGAGTGGCCTTGACCTGTTGGGCGCCATGCAATTCGATTTCCAACACAATGTCGCGACCTTCTCCCACATTGGGAACAGGCGACCCATAGAGATTTCCGAGAAATTCTGTCCACTCCAAAAATCCGCCATCAGAAATTCGGTCTTCAAACTGGGCTCGTGTGACAAATACATACGCATCATCGCTTTCGCCTTCGCGTTGCGTACGTGTTGTCCACGATCGACTGAGCCACAAATGTGGATCACGCTCAATCAGTGACTGCACGATGGTGCCCTTACCTGCACCACCAGGACCCGACACGACGATGATGAGTGCCTCGTTCATCACAATTCACCTACAGACTTCAGAATGCGCTCCATCAACTCTGGAGATAAATCCCCGACGCAATCAAATGATGACACTCCCAAGGATGCGAGAAGTTTTCTTCCTGCCACTTTGCCGAGTTGAGGATGCACATCGAGAAGTTTCACCACATAAATGAAACGCTCATCTCCCTCGGAGCGTGAAAAAACAGAAGCGAGACGACCAGCACGAGATTCTTCGATTGCCGCCTGACGCACAGTACGTACCTGTGACATCAGTTCAAGGTCACGAACTCTGTCTTCCATAAAACGATTCTACTTCTGTCACGAGTGGCCACACAGGGACTGACACGACATGTACTCACAAAGCGTGCGCCGCAGAGACGATCTGTGACCATTGTGATGCGCCGCGTCGATGTGCCAACACAGCAGCTTCACGTGCGATTCGCCATGTCGCGGCAGGATCTGCGAACGATGCCGTGCCGACTTGAACAGCGTTGGCCCCGGCCAACATCATCTCAATTGCATCTGATCCCGATCTAATGCCACCCACTCCCACAATGTCAACATGTGGAATTGTGCGTCGAATATCAAATACTGCCCTCACCGCAATGGGATGAATAGCGGGGCCCGACAATCCTCCACCACCATTTCCTAATGTGGGACGACCGGTCTCTACATCAATCTGTAAACCCACCATGGTGTTGATCACGGTGAGTGACTGTGCTCCTGCTGCAACAACAGCTTGAGCTATTTCCACAATGCGATCTGTGTTTGCACTGAGCTTCGCCCACACTGGAACCGGCGATTCAGCATGAACGGCCGCAATGATCTGTGCGGAGAGAACATCATCGTGAGCAATTATTCCAGTACGCCCTTCAAGATTTGGACACGACAAATTCACTTCAATTGCGGCAATGCGATTACCCGCAGCACGCAACTGTGTAGCCGCTGACACATATTCAGAAAGTGTTCTTCCCCAGATACTCGCAATCACTACTGCGCCCGCATCTTGAAGTTTGGGCAGAGATTCTTCAATCCATGTATGCACACCGGGGCCTTGTAAGCCCACCGCATTCATCATTCCTGAACTTGCCATATGCACACGTGGGGCGGGATTACCTTCCCATGCGGTATGGAACAGACTCTTCACGGTTGTGGCACCAAGTTTGTGCAACGGCATGTACGGAGAAAATTCCACATCATGGCCTGCTGTCCCTGATGCAGTCATGAAAGGATTGATGAGATCAACACCGCCCACGCTCACTCCACCTAGTGAGTGCAGCAAGCGAGCTCCGCGACGCAACCGCATCATCGTCCGTGATACTCCTGCAACGAACGCACTTCAATTTCGCTGTTGTGCTGTTCCCATAATCCGTTCACTGCAGCTAAGGCTGCTTCCACTGTGGTCACAGAGGGAACACGATTTGTGTTGGCAGCTTTACGAATTGCTTCTCCGTCCTCGCGCGAACCACGCCCGTGTGGCGTATTCACTACAAACGTGATTTCGTTCTGTGCCACCAAGTCCACGGCGTTCTCTAAGGCCGTTCCTTCAATCTCTGACAACTTGCCGACGACTCGATCAACGGGCTGACCAAACTTGGCCAGATACTCCGCAGTTCCAGTGGTGGCGGCAATTCCTAGACCCAATTCTCGAAGCCGTTTTGCCACAACAAGCCCCGCAGGCTTATCTCCATCATTGAGTGACAAGAACACCATTCCATGCTCGGGAAGAACAGTTCCAGCCGCAGTTTGTGCCTTGACAAATGCCCGACCAAATGTGCGATCAATTCCCATCACTTCACCAGTGGAACGCATCTCTGGCCCGAGTGCAGTATCCACTTCGGGGAAACGATTAAAGGGAAGAACTGCTTCCTTCACCGATACATGACCACCAGAGACAGGTGGAGTCAACAAGCCCTCTGTGCGAAGTTCTGCAAGGGTTGCCCCCAACATGACTCGACTAGCCACCTTGGCAAGCGGAACGCCCGTCGCTTTAGCAACAAATGGCACCGTACGCGATGCTCGTGGATTCGCTTCGATGACATACACCGTGGTTCCCGATACTGCGTACTGCACGTTGATCAAACCACGAACATCCAATGCATTGGCAATAGATGTGGTGTAGGCCTTGATGACTTCAACAACCCATTCGGGCAATGTCTGTGGAGGGATTGCACACGCGGAGTCACCAGAGTGCACACCAGCTTCCTCCACGTGTTCCATCACTCCACCAATGAGAACTTCACCTGTCGCATCACGAATAGCATCGACGTCTACTTCGGTGGCGTCTTCAAGAAAACGATCCACTAGTACCGGACGTTCTGCAGAAAGTCCACCTTCTTTGCCAAGTGTGCCATCACTTGCCATCTGCTGCATGGCACGTGCTAGCGCATCTTGGTCATGAACAATCTGCATTGCTCGACCACCAAGCACATAACTTGGCCGCACCAATACAGGGAAGCCCACACGAGACGCGATGTCGCTCGCTTCAGCAACTGTCACCGCGGTACCACCTGGAGGTTGCGGAATGGACAAAGACGTACACAGTTGATTCCACTTCTCGCGGTCTTCAGCAAGATCAATGGAATGAGGTGAAGTGCCCGCGATGATCGCAGGATCAATGAGTCCCGACAACTTCAGTGGCGTCTGACCACCAAGGCTCACAATTACTTTCGGGGCCACACCACCGGCGGCAAGAGTTTCTGCAGCAATAACGTTGAGAACATCTTCTTGTGTAAGTGGTTCAAAGTACAAACGATCTGACGTGTCGTAGTCAGTTGACACGGTCTCAGGGTTGCAGTTCACCATTACTGTTTCAAAGCCTGCATCACGTAGTGCAAAACTTGCATGAACGCAGCAGTAGTCAAACTCGATTCCTTGTCCAATTCTGTTTGGTCCTGAACCCAAAATGATGACGCGTGGTCGGGTTGACGGACGTACTTCGTTTTCATCTTCATAAGTGGAATAGTGATACGGAGTTTCCGCGGCGAACTCAGCACTGCATGTATCCACTGTCTTATAGGTGGGAATCACGCCAAGACTTTCACGATGTTCACGAACCGATAACTCATCTGTGCCCGCGAGATATGCCAGTTGGCCGTCAGAGAAACCTAATCTCTTGACTCGCCGCATTTCAGAACGAGTAATCGATGAGAGAGGTCGACCAGTTAGTGCATGACGCTCATCGATGATGATCTGCATCTGGTCTAGGAACCATGGATCAATTTTTGTTGCCGCGTGTACTGCATCAATCCCTAATCCCCGATGAAGCGCCTCGCCTACTTCAAATATGCGATCAGGGGTAGCAATGGCTGCCTTGGCAAGTAATGCATCGTTGTCATACTTTGCGTACAGCAGTTCTCCTGCATCACAGTTCAGACCGAGTCGGCCCTGTTCGAGTGAGCGCAAAGCTTTTTGCATGCTCTCTGGGAAGGTACGCCCAATGGCCATTGCCTCCCCCACGCTTTGCATTTGCGTTCCCAACACCCCGGATGTTCCGGGAAGTTTCTCAAAGGCCCAACGTGGAATCTTTGTCACCACATAGTCAATCGTGGGCTCAAAACTTGCAGGAGTCATCTTCGTAATGTCATTGGGTATCTCATCGAGGGTGTAACCCACAGCCAGTTTTGCAGCGATCTTGGCAATGGGGAAACCAGTGGCTTTGGACGCAAGTGCCGAAGATCGCGACACGCGAGGATTCATCTCAATGACAACCATCTCGCCGTTGGCTGGATTCAGTGCGAACTGGACGTTCGATCCACCAGTTTCTACGCCTACGCGACGAATGCACGCCAGAGCCGCATCACGCATTAACTGATACTCCACATCGGAGAGAGTTTGTGCGGGTGCGACCGTAATGGAATCGCCGGTATGCACACCCATAGGGTCAAAATTCTCGATACTGCAGATGATGACGCAGTTATCCGCCTTATCGCGCATCACTTCGAGTTCATACTCTTTCCATCCCACAATGGATGTTTCAATGAGGATTTCTCGAATTGGACTTGCGTCAAGACCAAGTGCTGCAAGTTTTTCAAATTCTTCAATCGTGTTGGCAATACCAGTACCACGACCACCCAAGATGTAGGCAGGACGAATGATGACTGGTAGTCCAATCTCTGTAAGTACTTTGCTTGCCTCTTCCATATTGTGAGCAATGCCACTTTTTGGAACCTTCAAGCCAATTTCAATCATTGCTTTTTTGAACTTGTCACGATCTTCAGCAGTTGATATTGCCTCGGCATTTGCACCAATAAGTTCTGGGGTTCCTGGAACTCCAACTAGGCCTTGTTCATAAAGTGCCATGGCCAGGTTCAAACCTGTCTGTCCACCCAGTGTCGGAAGAACTGCATCGGGTTTCTCGCGTTCAATAATCTTGGCCAAAATCTCGGGCGTGAGTGGCTCGATGTAGGTGCGATCGGCAAAATCAGGGTCGGTCATGATCGTTGCCGGATTTGAGTTGGCAAGAACTACTCGATACCCCTCGGACTTCAACACTCGACAAGCTTGAGTTCCTGAATAGTCAAACTCACATGCTTGCCCAATCACAATTGGCCCGGAGCCAATAATCAAGATGTTGTGAATATCAGTACGGCGCGGCATTAGCGACCCTCCATCAAATTGGCGAACTCTGCAAAGAGATAACGGCTGTCGTGTGGTCCAGGACCAGCCTCCGGGTGATATTGCACACTGAATGCTCGATGGTTCTTTAGTCGCATACCCTCATTGGTGTTGTCGTTCAAGTTCAAATGAGTGATGTCAGCAACTGCGGCAAGAGAATCGGGATCAACACAGAAGTTGTGATTCTGGCTAGTGATTTCCACAGCGCCCGTGCGCAAGTTACGCACTGGGTGATTGCCACCATGATGGCCAAAAGGCAACTTAAAGGTGTGTCCTCCAAATGCACGCGACAGCAGTTGATGTCCGAGACAAATGCCAAATGTCGGCACTCCGCCTTCAACAATTTTGCGAATGTTGTCCGTGGCATCACCCACCATCTCTGGGTCTCCCGGACCGTTAGACAAGAACACACCATGTGGCGACATCGCCATCACTTCTTCTGCAGTTGTGCTGGCAGGAACCACAGTGACGGTGGCAATCTCGGAGAGGCACTGGAGAATCGTTGTCTTGATACCGAAGTCGTATGCAACTACGGAATACTTGCCACTTCCATAGGAGTACTTCTCTGCAGTCGTCACCTGAGAGACCAAATCAATTCCTGCGGTTCCCGCATCGGATTGGGCTGCGGCAAGAAGACTCTTTTCATCGGCAGTTCCAAATGCACCACGTAAAGAACCAGAATCACGAAGAATACGTGTCAAGCGCCGAGTATCAATTCCGGCAATTCCAGGAAGTTCGAATTTCTTGAGCATCTCATCGAGGCTTGTTTCACTTCGCCAGTTACTGTGACGACGTGCCATGTCGCGCACAATCACACCGCGAGCAAAAGTTCGACGCGATTCTGAGTCAAGAGAAGTTGCGCCATAGTTACCAATGTGGGATGTAGTGAAAGTAATGATTTGACCCGCATAAGAAGGGTCGGTCATTACTTCTTGATAACCCGTCAATGTCGTATTGAAGACAACCTCGCCCACCGCAATTCCTTGTGAAGGAATATGACCGATTGCGTCACCCTCAAAGACTGAACCATCTTCCAACACGAGAGCAATCTCAGAAATTTTGCTAGTCACTTTTGTGCCTTTCCTTCGAACACGACGATTTCACCGTCAAAGATTGTGTGATGAACTTTCCCACGCAAAGTCATTCCATCAAATGGAGTGTTGCGACTCAGGCTTGCCAACTCATGTTGCGACACAGTCCATGTTGTTGTGGTATCCCAAATAGCGATGTTGGCGGGCTCATCCGCGGCAATTCGGCGGCCGTGACGATCACCGAGATGACCAATACGCGCCGGATTCCATGACATCAACTCTGCGATGCGTTGTACATCGAGAGGTATTGCTGTACAGAGAACTCCTAATGCGGTCTCCAACCCCAACATGCCCGGGGGTGCTTCATCGAGTGGCATCTCTTTCGTATGTGCAGCATGAGGAGCATGATCTGTCGCGATTGCATCGACAGTCCCATCACGCACGCCTTCATGCAATGCCTCGATATCTGCTGCGGTACGCAATGGCGGGTTGACCTTAAAGAGCGGATTAAAGCCCAACAACATCTCGTCACGCAAAGAAATATGGTGCGGCGTGACTTCAGCAGTAATGGGCAAGCCTTCGTTCTTCGCTGCACGTATCAACTCCACACTTCCTGCAGTCGACAGATGTAGGAAGTGCATGGTGGCCCCTGTTTCACGCACTAAGTCAAGATCTCGCCGCACCATGGCCTCTTCAGCTTCCGCGGGCCAACCAGGAACGCCCATGTGGGAACAGCAACTTCCTTCATGCATCACAGCACGAGATGTCAAAGATGCCACTTCGCAATGTTGAGCCAAAGTAACACCAGCTTCACGCGCCATCACCAGAGCGCGACGCATGAGCATTGCATCTTGTACACCAGTGCCATCATCGGTGAACAAAGTGACACCCTCACGGGCAAGCACTTCGAAAGGCACCAAGGCCTTCCCTAGTCGACCCAATGTGATGGATCCTGATGGCTTGACTTCACAGAGCCCCGCACGCCGACCTTGTGCGGCCACAAATCTCACGGTATCTACGTTGTCTTGGGTGGGATCAGTATTGGGCATCGCAACTACTGCGGTGTAACCACCAAGTGCTGCAGCACGACTCCCCGTCTCAATGGTCTCGGCCTCTTCCTTACCTGGTTCACGCAAGTGCGTATGTAGATCTACAAACCCCGAAGACACGTACATTCCTTGCGCATCAATAACTCTTTCGGCGGTGAGATTGTCACCTACTTCAAGGATGCGTCCATCTTTGATCACTACATCTGCAATAAATATCGCATCTGGATTGACGACCATGCCGCCTTTAAGAACAATTGATTCACTCATTGCTCGACACCTTGGCCAAGTACCGACATAGACCCATTGCCCAGAAGAGTGAAGAGCACCGCCATGCGCACTGACACTCCGTAGGACACTTGCTGCAGAATGCGTGATCCAGAGAATTCTGACGGGTCAATCATGATTTCCACACCGCGGTTCATTGGCCCTGGATGCATCAAAATGGCTCCAACGCCCATCTGATCTACACGCGACTGCGTCAGTGCATATCGCTCGCTGTACTCACGCAGGCTTCCCACATTCCCCGACTCCATACGCTCAAGTTGCATGCGCAACATGTACAGCACATCTACGCGACCCACCACTTCATCAATAGAGCCACTGACCTCGACACCCCAAGACTTAACATCGGCAGGCAACAAATGTGGTGGAGCAACCAGGATCACTGTTGCGCCGAGACGAGTAAAGACATCAATGTTGCTGCGAGCCACTCGTGAGTGTTTGATGTCTCCCACAATCGCAATACTGCGTCCTGCCAGTGAAGCCGGAGATCCGAATTCGCGCGTCACGGTGTAGGCATCCAGAAGAGCCTGCGTGGGGTGCTGATGCCATCCATCACCTGCATTAATGATGGAAGCATTTGTCCATTGAGAAATTTGTTGTGG
>WLGS01000046.1 GCA_009703125.1 Actinomycetota bacterium | reverse complement strand
GTCACCGAGGGTCAGCCAGAAGCACCTGGCTATTTCGTCTACAACGCAGTGCTCAATCAAAAAGATCGAGAGACACTCGATGAACATGCAATACCCACAAAGCTGACTCTTACCCAACTGCTCGATGCACGCGACAAAGGTCTTCAAATCATCGACACGCGTGATTCACAGTTTTTCGCTACAGGCCATCTTCGTGGATCAGTGAATGTGGGCTTGGCAGGTCGTTATGCCGAATACGCAGGTTCTGTGATTCGTCCCGATGAAGACATCGTTCTCATTGCAGAGATGGGTTTTGAAGCAGAAGCCAAAGTACGACTCGCGCGTATTGGTTATGACCGCGTGATTGGTTGGTTCCCTGTAGAAGATCTCGTGGATGTACCTTCCGAAGTAGATCGCGCCTCACGCCTGACAGCAGCAGAGTTTGCAGCGGTGCGTCACAACGTTGAAGGTCTACAAGTTGTAGACGTACGTGGTGACGGTGAATACAAGATCAACCATCTCGATGGTGCCCGTCACATTCCTGTGGGTCAATTACGCAAGCGCATTGGTGAACTTGATGCCAGCAAGCCCACTGTGGTGTATTGCGCCGGTGGTTACCGTTCTTCTATCGCAGCAAGCGTGTTACGCGCACATGGCTTTGGCGATGTGAGTGATGTGCTGGGCGGCTTTGAAGCCGTATTGCAACTGAACTAAAAACTAGGCGCGTTTCCACGGCCATCGTGGTGCACGTTTTGCCAAGAAGGCCGCGACACCTTCTCGCACTTCTCCACTGCGATCCATTTCAGTTTCCCAGTGAAGCGTGCTCGCGGGTTTCACGCGTCCTTCTCGCACCACTTCATCAATCATCGCTTTGCTGGCTACTTGTGTGAGCGACGAACGCATCAGCAATACCTCGACATAGTCATGCACGCGTTGCTCCAAGGCATCCACGCTGTGCACCTCATCTACTAAACCAATACGCAGTGCACGCGTCGCATCTATCAAGTCGCCTGAATACATCAGGTGTTTCGTAGCAGCCCCACCCATCAAGCGAGTGGCGCGTTCAAGAGCATTCGTGGGATACACAATTCCTAATTTGGAAGGGGTGATGCCAAACACTGCATCATCTGATGCAAAACGAAGATCACATGCTGTCGCAATAGAGACGCCGCCACCTACACAATTGCCACGAATCATTGCAATCGTAGGACCGGGGAAATTTGCCAGAGCTTCCTCGGCGGCCCAGTTCACTCGCGCATATTCGCCACCGGGTCCATTCGTGAGCTCGGAGATATCTGCACCGGCACAAAAATGTTCGCCTGCGCCACGCACTACCAAAACACGTACATCAGGATTTTTCGCTAATGCCTGAACATGGACATCAATTGCTCCCCACATGCTCATTCGCACCGCGTTGCGCTTATCGGGCCTATTCAAGGTCATCGTGGCAACTGCACCATCAATTTCTACAAGAACGTGTAACCCTGCAAGTTCGCCAGTGTCATCCATCGGCATGATTAGCCGCCAATCTGGCTCATCGAACGATTCGGACGAATGAAGTTCACTTGGTTGATTTGATGACCTGCCCACTTGGTAGCAACTGCATCAATAATCACTTGAGCCATCTCATCATCGGTGCCACCGTTGCGCATAATTGCGCGCAGATCAAATTCGTTGGTTGCAAACAAACATGTGCGGAACTGGCCATCGCTTGTGATGCGCACACGGTCACAGTCTCCGCAAAATGGTTGCGAGACACTCGGAATCACACCCACTGTTCCGTGGCCATCTAGGTAGCGCCAACGATCTGCGGGTGCGGCACCTCGAGCGGGAATTTGCTCCAACGGATACACCTCGCCAATCGCTGCGACAATTTCTTCTTGTGTCACAACTTTTTGGCGTTCCCATTCATTGGTGGCATCCAACGGCATGAATTCAATAAAGCGCACCTCTACTCCAAGGTCCCGACCAAACGTTGCAAGGTCAAGAATTTCATCATCGTTGGTGCCGCGTTCCACCACAGTGTTGACTTTCACCTTGTCAAACCCTGTTGTGACAGCTTCTTGAATACCTGCCAACACATTGTCCAACTCGTCACGTCGTGTCATCGCTAAGAAACGTTCGCGCTGCAAACTATCCAAACTCACATTGATGCGATCTAATCCTGCATTGCGCAACTCGGTAGCGATGTTGCGCAAGGTTGCACCATTGGTGGTGAGTGCAATATCTGGCTTACGGCCATCTTCGAGACGCAACGCAGCAAGGCGCTCAATGAGTTGGGGCAAGTGTGCGCGTACCGTGGGCTCACCACCTGTGAGACGCAAACTGTCCACGCCAAAACGCTCGACACAGATGCGCGCCACTCGTTCAATTTCTTCAAAGGTCAATACCTCTGCGCGATCCAGCCAGTTCAGGCCTTCTTCAGGCATGCAATAGGTGCAACGAAAGTTGCAGCGATCAGTGACCGAAATACGCAAGTCACGCACTGTGCGTCCGTAACGATCAATGAGGTCCACGGGCTTATCCTACGCAGTCCGTCTCAGATGTCTACGAGACATGAGGGCCTGATTCTGGCCCCAAGAACGACACGGTCACTTCATCACCGGCACCCACACCCACACCATCGGGCACCGCCATGATTGCATTAGCCACCGCTGTTGCTGCCAGTTGATGACTTCCTTGCGGACCAGTACGACGCACATGCACACGCCCATCGGTTGCGCCCCAGTAGGCATGCACACGATCAAAGTGGGTCTTGCCATCTGGTTTGCGTGTCACGTCTTCGTCCACAATTGCGTGCACACGCGCACGATAAGGGTGACGTGATCCCATCATGGATTTGAGTGCAGGGCGCGCAAGCAATTCAAAACTCATCAATGACGACACAGGATTGCCAGGTAAGCCGAAAACAGGAATAGCAACACCCGCATCATTGGTCAAAGTGCCGAACGCAAATGGCTTTGCAGGCTTCATTGCAACTTGGAACCATTGCATCGATGCGATCCGGCCTAACACTGCCTTGACGACGTCATAGTCGCCCATACTCACACCACCACTTGTCACCAACGCATCGCAATGTTGCACATTCACCGCATCACGCAGCACTTGCTCTAATACAGATTCGTCATCGCGCACAATGCCAATATCCAACACGTCTGCGCCAGTCTCGGCAATGATGCGCCGCAACATCGTGCGATTCGATTCACGGATCTGACCAGGTTGCAGAGGTGAGCCGTCATCTACTAACTCATCACCGGTCGACAAAATGCCCACGCGTGGTCGCCGATACACCGACACAGTGCCTGCGTTAATGCTTGCCAGCACACCTTCCACCATGGGCGTCACTACAACACCTTGTGTCAACACCGTGACGCCCACTTGCACATCAGAACCCGCACGACGAATGGCATCACCAGATGCTGCTGATTTATGAATCGCAACATGTGAGTTGCCGACACGTTCGGTGTCTTCCACCATTACAACTGCGTCGCAACCTTCTGGAATGGGTGCACCAGTCATGATGCGAATAGCTGTTCCTTCACGTACGGCATCGGTGGCCACTCCACCTGCGGCAAGTTCTCCAATGACATCGAGAGTGACAGGAGTACGGGCGACATCTTGGGCGCGCACTGCATAGCCATCAACTGCGGTGTTATCAAAAGGTGGCACTGGTTCGGTGGCCACTACATCTGCAGCCAGCACCAAACCGTGTGCTTCTGTGGCCGGCAACAACACGATGGGACCTGGTCCGCAATGGCTCAACACCACTTTGCGCACGTCATCCAAAGGAGTCATAGAGCCAAACGGTACCCCCACTTGATGCCTGCCCACCGAGCCCTCACCCAAAATCTCCGATATACCTACATATATGGCTAACTACCTCCCACCGTCAGCGTCTGGCCTCTCCATGGCCTGGACCACATGGGATGGCACGCCATCAAGCAGTGTTGCATTGCGATGGGAAAATGAAGGCTGGACCGCAGAGGTGGGTCTTCATGCCGACAACGCGACTGCAGTCATTCGATTATCTGCATTGTGGAAAGTGCAACAACTACTTCTGTTTCGTGATCTTCCCGACCCAGATCTATGGCTCGCCACCGATGGTCACGGCAGATGGGGAGAAATGAATGGTGCACATCGCACCGAACTCGATGGCTGTGTAGATATTGATTTTGTGAACACACCGTTCACTAATTCAGTGCTCACTCATCGCTTACCGCTTCATGTGGGACACACCGCCGACATCCCGGTCATCACAATCGATGTTGAGACACTTGCGGTGGTGAGTGTGCCGCATCGCTACACGCGCGTGGATACACACACCTGGGAATACACATCTTTGGCCTCAGGCACGCAACAACATGCCGTAGTCGACGAATGTGGTTTTGTCATCAACGAACACGATGTCTTTCGCCGTGTCGTCAACGACGCACAGAGCAATTAACTAGCCCAGTCGCGTCTGCAACCACGCCTTAAGTTGTGGTGCAATCTCTGGACGTGCAAGTGCAGCATCCAAAACTGCTTCCAACCAACCCAATGGCGTCCCTGTGTCCCAACGTTGTGTGGTGGTGAGATGACCGAGTACTGGTGTGCGCAAGGATTGCGACAACAACGCATCCGTTAGCTGTAACTCACCATTGGGATGTGGTTGCAGTTTGTCAATCTCTTCAAAGATGTCAGCAGTGAGCACATAGCGACCCAAAATGATCAGATCACTTGGTGCATCCTCCATTTTTGGTTTCTCAACCACATCAGTGATTTCAAATGGGCCTTCCACGGGTGCGCCAGGTGCAACGCTTACCACTCCATATGCCGACACTTCCTCCATCGGCACGCGTTTCAATTCAATTGCGCTTTGTCCTGTTGCCTCACACGAGGCGATCAACAACGACAACAATCCAGAATCACCACGCAATTCATCGGGCAACAACAATGCAAAGGGTTCATCACCCACTACTTCACGTGCACAGCCCACTGCATGACCCAACCCACGTGGGCTGTCTTGATACGTGATACTCACACGCACATCAGATCCAATCCGTGCGAGACGATCGGCGATGTCGTGGCGGCCCTGGTCACGCAGTTTTGAATTAATTAAGGGATTGGGAGTCACATAGTTTTCAAGGCCTGGTTTGTTGCGGCTCGAGACCAACACAATGTGGTCACAACCTGCCCCAATGGCCTCATCCATGACCAATTGCAAAGCCGGCACATCAAAAATGGGCAACAGCTCTTTGGGCACCGCTTTGGTGACGGGATAGAAACGGGTACCCAGTCCAGCAGCAGGAATAACAGCGGTATGGGCCTTCATGGTTTTCTACGCTAGCCAGATACCCTCTAGCACTCGAAGGATAAGAGTGCCAACCCCCGGAGTGACCGATGCCGACATACGTATACAAGTTCGTAGAAACCGGTGAAACCATTGAAGTGCACCAGGATTTCTCCGACGATGCCCTCACCGAAGCAATGCACCCCACTGATGGGAAGATGCGCCCAGTGAAGAAAGTGTTTCTTCCCGTCGGAATCACCTTCAAAGGTGGTGGCTTCTACAAAACCGACAGTGGCAAATCAGGTTCGTCGACCCCCTCGTCCACAAGTGACACCTCAAGCTCTTCGAGCGATTCAGCTAGCGCTGCAACTCCAGCACCCGCCGCAGACTAAAGCCGTCGCGCACACATGGACCTCAAAAGAGGTACCTCGTGGAGTCCATCATTCAATTCTTCCAATCAGCCCATGCACAGTGGCGTGCACTCATCACACAGCGCTCATCACTACTGCTCACTTCACGCAGAGCGCAAACACTGAGTGTTTTCGGTATCAGCGCACTGTGTGCAGTACTTGCGGGACTGGCATTGCTCTCGGCAACACGCGCGAGAGAACAATGGGCTCAATCACGAGAAGTAATAGTTGCCACTATTGATCTTTCCCCTGGCGATGTGTTGACTACCAGCAACACACAACGCATTTCGCTGCCACAAGCAATCGTCACCTCAGATGCACTCGAAGAACTTCCCGACAATGCATCGGTACGTCTCGCACTGCGCGCACAGACCGTATTGAGCACCGCGCTTATCTCGAGCCGCAACGATGTCGCCGCAATTCCCGCAGGGTGGCGCATAGTGGCTTTACCCAAATCACTTTCCACGCCACCACTTGTGGTGGGTGATGCAGTGGAAATTGTGGGCGGCACCACAGTGATTGCAACCTCTGCTCTCGTGGCCTCTGTTGACCCACTCACTATGGCGGTTCCTGCAGATGTCTCAGCCATGGTCGCAGCGGCCGCCCGGCTGGGCGAGATCTCGGTGGTGGTCTCTAGATAAGTCCTCTCCCACTCGCCACATGCCCTAGAGGTGAGTAATGTTCAGAGTGACGCCGGACACATAGGGGGCTTGTGATGGCATACGGAGCAGACGAACGTCTCGATACTCCACCAGTAACAGATTGGGTGAACGACTGGGACTGGCTCGATGACGGCTGGGGTGAAAACGCCATCGACATCTGGAACAACGTGCGCGAGCAATGCCCTGTGGGCTCCACCGAGCGATACGGACGCGCATTTATGCCCGTGACCATGGAAGCAGTGCGACAGATTGCCAACGACACCGACAATTTCTCATCCATCTGGGTCAATGTGTCGCGTCCCGATGCGCCGCGCTCACCTGCACCACCCATTACTTCTGATCCACCTGATCATCACGGTCATCGTCGACTCATTCTTCCTGCATTTAACCCCAAGGCAGTTGCCAGCATTGAAGAAGAGCTACGCACCTACTGCCGTTCGCTCATCAAAGATCTCGACGGCATGGATGCAGCCGATGCGGCCGTGCAATACACACAGCACATTCCTGTGCATGGCATTTGCGTTCTCACGGGTTTGCCCGAAGAAGACGCCGACCTTTTCCGCGATTGGATTTATAAAAACTTCCAACTTGCACCTAAAGACAACCGCATTCGCTTAGAAGTAATGACCGAGATGACCCAGTACATCGATGGTCTTCTCAAAGATCGTCTGGCATCACCAAAAGATGATTTGCTCACAATGATTGCTAATGCCGAAATTGACGGCAAAGAAGTTGATTGGAACATCAAGATTGGTTACATCCGTTTGCAGATTGTTGCCGGCATCGACACCACATGGAGCGCCATTGGTTCAGGATTGTGGCACTTTGCTCAGCACAACGATGAAGTGCAACGACTCGTTGCAGTAGATAACGATCACATGTTGTGGCAGACCGCCAATGAAGAAGTATTGCGTTACTATGCACCTGTCACCATGGCACGCAAAGTCATCAAAGACACTGAAGTTTCAGGTTGCCCAATGCATGCAGGTGATCAAACACTGGTGACTTTCCCCGCCGCTAACCATGATCCTGAAGCGTTTGAAGATGCACATATTTTCAAACTTGACCGTGAGAACAACCGCCACGTGGCTTTTGGTTTGGGTATTCACCGTTGTGCAGGTTCCAACTTGGCGCGACTCGAGATGCTTGTTGCGTTCCAGGAATGGCTGCGTGCGTTTCCGAACTACAGCTTGGATCCCACACAGAAAACCACGTGGGCAAACGGCCAAGTGCGTGGCCCACGCCAAATTCCGGTGTTGTTGAACCGTTAACTAGTCCACCATTGCCTAGTTAGTCCACAATCGACGGCACAATGCGCGCCGACCAAGGCCGTGCTTTGTCCCAGTGGTGACCCACAACTGTGCCGCGCGCGAGCTGAGCGAGAAAATCTTGTGGACCATCAAAGTCGGGCATCTGCATATAGGCAGCACCTATTGCATGGGGAACATGGGCATCACTGCCCGCTCCCAACACCACGTTGTTGTCGCGTCCAAACTGTGCTGCGCGTGCATTCAGTGACTGCAGAGAGGTCTTTGAGTTAAACGCCTCAATTGCATCCACCAAGCCGGCATCCACAATTTCTACCAACGACGCCTCGGTGAGATTTTTGCGCATGGGATCAAATGGATGCGGCACATACACGATGCCGCCTTGTTCGCGAATCTGTGCAGCCGTTGCATCTGCGCGTGCACCATAGGAAATCTTTTCGGTGAGAAACAATCCAATAATTTCGCCAGTGTGCGTGCGTACTTCTTCACCAATAATCACGCGACACACATCGCGCAATGCATCGGTGAGGCGTTTAGCACCTTCTACGGCGTTGTGATCCGTTACGCACAACACATCAATGCCCGCCTCAGTAACTGCTTCTGCTACTTCATCGAACGTGGTGGTGGAATCCCCCGAGAACATGGTGTGGGTGTGCATGTCCACACGCACAAAACCATCAGGGCACTCATCTGCCAAATGTGGATGACGTTCTATTGCTGCAGCAAGTGGCCGTGCCATGTGGTGTTAGGCCCCACTCATGGTGACCCCAGAAATCACCAACGACACCCCAGTTGCCCGCATGGGTAACCAGTCCAAGTCACAACCAATTGCTTCTACATCGAGCAACATGCGCTGCAAGGTAGAGGCAATAGTGAACTCGCGTACTGGTTCGGCGGTTTTGCCATCGCGAATCATCAAGCCCGATGCGCCAGTCGAGAAATCTCCCGACACGGGATTCACACCACTATGGAGACCTTGCACGCTGTCAATCAGCACACCTTCGGTGATTCCTGCAATGAGTTCTTCTTGTGTTTTGGTACCAGGTGTTAACTGCAATGCCACACACCCGCCGGCGTTGCCCGTGCTCTTGGTGTTCATGCGTCGTGCGCTGTATGCGTCGTGCACAAACATTTTCAACACGCCATTTTCCATCAACACATTGCGTCGTGCAGCCAAACCATCACCATCTGTTTCACGTGCGTAATAGCTACGTGAATCGGTGGGGTCATCTACCAATGTCACCAACGGTGAGGCCACTTGCTCGCCAATGCGATCCGCGAAAATGCTGCGTCCCTTCGAGACACTCTCGCCATTCAATGTGGAGCCAATAATGCCGAGGAACTGTGCAGTGACCATGGGGTCAAGCACCACAGTGGTGACTTTGCTCGCAGGCTTCACTGCGCCCAACAGGCGCGTGGCACGTTCTGCTGCCTTGCGTGCCGCGGCCGGCAAATCAAACACCAGTGGGCTATCACCCAATGCATAGGCCCAACCAGTTTGTGTTTCACCGTTGTCGTCGACCAACACCGACACCGTGGCATAGCAACTGTTGGAGCGACTACTACTTCTGATTCCCAACGTGGTGGCAGATGCTTCTTCGGTGGAACCATCTGAATAGTTCACGTCATCAATGCGAATGCGGGCATCTTCAGCCAACACGAGACGTTCTAGTTCTTTAGCAATCTCGATCTTCTTGTCAGTAGGAAATGCTGCGAGATCGTCATCCCACAATTTTTGTTCCACCACAGCCACACCATCTGGTTCGGCAAGGCCGGCGAATTCATCGGGCGTGCCGAAAGTTGCATTCTCCCGCGCCTCAGCCAACACCTCGCGCCAGGAAGTTTCATCGAATGCACCCGCAGATGATGCACCTGTGCGGCCATCCACAATGACAGTGATGGACACACTCTGGCTTTGCGCCGATACGAAGTGTTCAATTTCTTGGTTGCGCACGCGAATATCTGTTTCGCTGCTACGACCAAGATGTGCCGCTATCTGTTCGCCAGGTTGTGCCTCGGCAACAATGGCATCTGCAATTGCTTGTAGGTCCTCTACTGCGCGACCACTCATGCGGCAGTTCCACCAATGGTCATGGACTTCACACGCAATGTGGGTTGACCATCACCTACTGGCACGCCTTGTCCATCTTTGCCGCAGGTGCCTGGGTTACCCATTGCAAAGTCATTGCCCAAAAGGTCAATATCTGCAAGCACTTGTGGTCCATTACCAATGAGGTTGCCTTCGCGAAGTGGCTCGGTGATTTCACCGTTTTCAATCAAGTACGCCTCAGTCATACCGAACACAAAATCACCAGATGCGGTGTTCACACTGCCGCCACCCAACTTGGCTACATACACACCTTTTTCTGTGGCGCGAATAATGTCATCGGGTTCTTCGGTCCCGTTCAACACAAAGGTGTTTGTCATGCGCACCATGGGTAGGTGTTCATAACTTTGACGGCGTCCATTTCCACTTGGGCGACGACCTTCTTGCACGGAGCGAATGTGATCCCACATGTAGTCGGTGAGAATGCCGTTTTCGATCAATACATTGCGCTGGCTCTTGTGGCCCTCGTCGTCAATGCCAATGGCACCCCACTCGCGTGACATCGTGCCGTCATCTACCAAGGTCACCAATGGTGATGCGACTTGTTGACCCACGCGATTGGCGTACACACTTGCACCACGAGCCACAAGGTCGGCCTCTAGACCATGACCACATGCTTCGTGAAATAACACTCCGCCAGATCCACGCTTAATCACCACAGGCAATGCACCACTTGGTGCGGGGCGTGCGCGCAATTTGGTCACCGCTTGGCGTGCTGCACGCTCGGCGAGTTCTTCCACGCTTTCTTCGTCAAACAATTCAAAACCAATGGTGTGACCCAATGAGTCATATCCGGTTTGCATGCCGGTGTCGCCATTGGCAACTGCGGTCACACGGAAAATGGTGCGCACTTGTTCATCGGTTGCAAACACACCATCTGAGTTCACGACCAAAATGCGGCGCGTGCTATCTGAATAGCCTGCCGAGACTTGCACGATGCTCGCATCCACTCCGCGAGCTGCATCATTAGCAATGGTGAGCAATTCCACTTTGCGAGCCTTAGGCACCGAAGTTGGCGCAATGCGCACATCGTTTACTTTTTGACGCGACATGGACTGCAACGACACTTTGTGTGCGCCACCGGTGCCGGTGGCAGCTGCAGCGGCAGCAGCTTCTGCGGCGGCCATCAAACCTTTCTCGGTGAGATCAGAGGTGTAGGCAAAACCAGTGGTGTCGCCGTGAATCACACGGATACCGGCGCCTGAGTCGCGACTGCTCGAGACTGCTTCCACTTTGCCGTCATCGAGACCGGCCCCCATGGAACGTTTGTCTTCCACAAATATCTCCGAGAATCCAGCTCCTGTCGAGCGCCCCTTGTCGAGGACTCGAGCCAGAACCGAGGTGTCAAATTCATGGGAAAGATCAATGATGCTCACGCACACAATCCTACCGATACCCACCGTGGGCGATCATCGGGAGCACCGAGTGACCATTGTCGAGCCATAGAATCGGGGGCGCATGGACACAGCCACCCCATCTGCGGCGATCCCCGAGGTTCGCGAGCACCGCACTCGGGTGTGGAAAGAGATCCTCATCATGGCCGTGTTCTACGGCATCTACACGTTGACCCGTAACCGTTTCGGATCCTATGAGGTCGGCGAAAACGATATTCCACTGCATGCCTTCAATAACGCCGTCAAGGTCATTCGCGTGGAACGCGCACTTGGGCTCTATCACGAAGAATCCATTCAGCAATGGTTCCTGCAATACGAATGGTTCCTGCAAGCACTGAACACGTTCTATGGAACTGCACACTTCGCAGTCACCATTGGCGTCTTCTTCATTCTGTTCCGCCGTCGCAAAGATGTCTTCCCTCTCTATCGCAATGCATTGGCTGCCATGACCGGGCTTGCCATCATCGGTTTTGCTTTGTTCCCGCTTATGCCGCCACGTCTGTTGGATGAGCCATGCCCACCTCAAGGTTTTGGCGGTGCGTGTATTCAACATGAACTGCGCAACTACAACGGCGCCACCTCATTTGGGTTTGTGGACACGCTGGAAGAATTCGGTGGCCCGTGGGATTTCAGCTCTGGCGCCATGGCGCAGGCATCTAACCAGTACGCCGCTATGCCCTCGCTACATATTGGATGGGCCTCATGGGTAGCCCTTGGCATTTTGCCCCTCGCGCGCAAACGTTGGGTGAAGATTGCAGTGGTGTTGTATCCGGCTCTCACGTTGTTCACCATCGTGGTTACAGGAAATCATTTCTGGATTGATGGCGTGGGTGGACTCATCGTTCTCGGATTCGGATTTCTCATCGGTAAGAAAATGCACGACTGGAATCAAGCACGCCTTGATCGCAAGTTTGAACAACTCAAGACTGGTCACCCATCTGCAGGTGGCGCTGTTTAGAACGAGTGATAACCACCGTCAATAGTGATGACATCGCCGGTGTGATACTTCGATAGATCGCTTGCAAGATACGCAGCGATACCACTGAAATCATTGGGGTCTCCCCAACGACGCATCGGCACACGAGGAAGAACGTTGGCGACAAACTTGTCCCATCCAAGTGCGGGTGCTGTCATTTCGCTTTCAATCCATCCGGGCAAAATCGCATTGCTGCGAATGCCATGTCGCGCATGCTCCACAGCAATTGCGCGCATCATGGAGATGAGTCCTGCTTTAGATGCTCCGTAGTGTTGCCCGCGCTGTTGACCAAAATATGCCGACCCAGATGTAGTGAACACCAATGATCCGCCGTGGCCTTGTGCAACCATGGCGCGCACGGCAACTTGTGCGGTGTAGAACGCACCGTCAAGGTTCACGCGCATCACTCGATGCCATTCATCATCAGTCATCGTGGCAAAACTCTCCGCTTTGCCACCCACACCTGCATTCACAAAACATGCATCCACATGGCCAAAAGCTTCAAGAGTCTGTGCAAAAACTGTCTCTACTTGTTCTTGGTCTCCCACGTCGCACACGTAATCCACCACACGCACACCAAAGGTCTCCAGTTCGGCGCGCGCCGCTTGGTTCTTGTGGGCATTTGTTCCCCAAATTGCAAGATCGGCACCGCACTGGGCTAACCCACGAGCCATCCCCAACCCAATTCCTCCGTTGCCGCCCGTAATCAGGGCAACTTTGCCCGCTAAATCAAACATCTGTGCCATATCTATTGACCGTATCTAATGGCACATCATCAACCATTGTCCACACCCCAAGGGCACCCAATGGCGGCAGTAGCCTTGTCCTTCATGACGCTTTTGGACAGCATTTCAGAACCCGCTGACTTGCGTCCTTTGACGTTGCCCCAACTCGATGAGTTAGCCACTGAGATTCGTGAGTTCATCGTGGGCGCGGTTGCAGAGTCGGGTGGCCACCTTGGCTCCAACTTGGGAGCCGTCGAGCTATCCATTGCCTTGCACAGAGTGTTTGAGTCCCCCACCGATGCAGTGTTGTGGGATACCGGTCACCAGGCAT
>WLGS01000045.1 GCA_009703125.1 Actinomycetota bacterium | reverse complement strand
TGACTTGCATTGAGTGCAATGGTGGGTGAAGTACGTAGCGCCACATCGGCAAGTGTTTCGAGGTCGTGGGAAGTTGGACGGAGGTTCTCATCCGCGTGAAGATCGAGTGGAAGATTATGGTCGTGTGCCAGTTGCAAGAGAATGTCGATTGCCTGAGTGGGGTTGTCATCGAGGTGTGGGCAACCACCAACAATGTCTGCACCCGCGGCAATTGCATCGAGTGCGAGTGCGTGGCGCTGTGCACCTTGGGTTCCCGTCAATGGCCACTCCAGCAGCATGGCTACTTGAATGTCAATGAAGTGAGCACACCTACGTTTGGTCTCAAGAAGTGCCAACAAGGGCGTAAGACCACCCTCGAGCGTCACATCTGCGTGGCTACGAATACCAGTCACGCCATTTTGCGACAAAAGAATTGCTGCTTGTGTGGCGCGAGTGACAATGTCATCAAAGGTAATGGTGGAACGTATGGCGTCAAGGCCAATGATGGCACCCATGAGGTCACCCTCGGGGTTGTCCACGCGATCTGCGAGAAATGCCTTATCAAGATGTGCATGGGGTTCGATGAACCCCGACGTCAACAGATAACCGGTGAGGTCAAGCGTGTGAGAAGTGGGACTGGGTTGAAGGGTGCCGCTTTGGGTGACGCGAATGATGCGCCCCGTGACTTGATCGATACCGACGTCAACCAGGTCGCCCGACAAGGTGCGGGCTGATTGAAGGTGAAGTTCGGTCACAAACTCACACGAGAGGCTGAAGGTTGGGCAATGGACGGCGTTCCATCTTCTCGCCCAACTTTGGCATCACTTCTTCGGCTACGAGATGCATCTGTTCGTTCATCTCTTCGCGTGTCACGCCGGGGAAGTCGAAAAAGATGCAGAGATGCTTGAGGTCGAGAAGGTCACGCCAAAAACCGATGTTGTCGACAACATCATCTACAGATCCAATAGCCATGATTTTCTGGTTGACCGAATCTTCCACGGTGGGACAGAAATTGAATGGCACTTTTGAACCATCAGGATTGCGATAACTCGAAAAGCGTCCGTAAGGGGAGAGGAAGCGAGCGAACTCATCGTGTCCGGGTGCGCCTTTCTTCATGGCTGCTTCGCGTGTCTTGCCCACATGAATATTGAGCACCAGACAGCGATCCTCGCCGGGAGCTACTGGTTCACCCATTTCTTCACGAATGGCGCCGTATCGATCCCACTTCTCTTTTTGGCTGTCAGCGTTTTGTAACCAGAACACGGCCTTGTGTCCTGCACGAGGGACATATTCAATTGTCTCTGGTGATGTCACTGGTTGATAGACGTCGATATGTCGCTCTGGTCGTGGAATGAGTGTGAGGTCATCGACATACTTGCCGCGGTCGGGAATCTCATCGGGAGGGAACACAAATTGTTTTCCTCGATAGCTGAAACGTTCATTACGCCATGCAAGTTTGATTACTTCCATTGACTCTTCAAATGTTTGACGATTGATGCGATCGTGTTCTGCGGACATGGAGTTGTCTCCTGATGCCACTACGGTGCCAAGGCTCCATGCCTCTCGTGGCACAGTTCCACGCCCGACACCAAACTCCATGCGGCCACCGGTGATGATGTCGGCGAGTGCAAAGTCTTCTGCGAGGCGCAGTGGGTGCCACTGTGGAATGACGTTGAACATTTGGCCGAGGCGCAGATTTTTTGTCTGCATGGCAAGATGCTGACCGAACAAGACCAAGTTAGGGAGTACTTCGTAACCTTCGAATTGAAAGTGGTGCTCGGTGAGCCACATGGTGTCATAACCGAGTGCATCGGCTGTGCGTGACCATGCAACAAGATTGCGGTAACACTCAATGACATCATCGTTTCCGTATCGACGCTCTGTGGGGTCAATATTGGGGTCTCCTGCGTCTGGCATAGGAACAGTGCAGAAAAAGTTGGTGTCGACTCGCATACACGAGACGCTAGTTCACTTTGGTGACGCGATGTCGGGTCGCTAGATGAACAAGATGTAAAACAATTGTGCGTGGTTGTTGGTCACCAGTGCCCACGTGCGCTGAAAACGTCGCGCAGAGCCATGGTGTCATCGCTCATGATGCCATCCACGCCGAGGTCGAGAAGTCGAGCAATTTCAACTGGGTCATCGACGGTCCAAACATGTACCGCTATTCCAAGACGATGGGCAGTATCGACGAGTCGGCGAGTCGTGACCGGAATGGGGCCTTGTCGCACTGGAATCTGTGCCGCAAGTGCAGGACTAGAGAAGGGAAGCACGCGGGTAGTGGCCCGCGCCAACAATTGAGCCACTTCTTTGGGGCCCATGGATGTGCAAATCTTCGATCCAAACTCTTCTCGCACTGCTTGGAGTCGCTTGTCACTGAAACTGCCAATGCATACTCGATCAAAACAGTTGGTCTTGCGAATGGTGTCGAGGAGGGGTTGCAATGCCTCGTTGGACTTGCAGTCGATATTGAGTCGAGCATCTGGCCATGCGTCCATGATGTCCATCAATGTGGGAATCGGGTCTGTGCCATCAATACGAGCATCTTGAAGTTCAGCCCAGGTAGATGTGGCAATCGATTTCTTCACTCCGCAGGTGCGCTCAAGGTCATTGTCATGAAATGCAACCAAGACGCCATCTGAAGTGGCATGCACATCGGTTTCTAGATATCGATACCCCAGCGAATACGCGTGTTCGAACGCACGCATTGAATTCTCTGGTGCACTTGATGTTCCTCCTCGATGCGCGAATGCGATCGGGCCACTGTGGTCAAGGTAGGGATGGGGAGCCATTAAATGGAACGACCCGCAGCGCTCCAGTATTCATCTTTCAGAATGCGCTTGTAGAGCTTGCCTGTGGGGTGACGTGGAAGTTCTGGTCGGAAGTCCACGCTTCGAGGGCACTTCACGTCCGCCAAATTCTCACGACAATACGCAATGAGTTCCTTCTCCAGCGCTGAAGCTTCTTCGGCGCTAGCGGGCATGGTCACTGGCTGCACGACAGCCTTTACTTCCTCGCCGAAGTCTTCGTTGGGTACGCCAAAGACTGCAACGTCAACAACCTTGGGATGATTCACCAGAATGTTTTCTGATTCCTGTGGGTAGATGTTGACTCCACCAGAAATAATCATGAAAGCTTTGCGATCGGTGAGATACAAGAAACTGTCTTCATCGAGGTAACCCACATCGCCCAACGTGGACCATCCGCGACCTTTGGGGTCACGTGATGACTTCGTCTTTTCGGGATCATTGTGATACTCGAATGAGGCTTCACTTTCGAAAAAGATTGTGCCTGATTCTCCTTGAGGAACTTCATTTCCTTCTTCGTCACAAATGTGCACAACGCCTTGAATCGCAACTCCGACGCTTCCTGGATGAGCAAGCCACATGTCGCTGTTGCAGTACACGAATCCATTGCCCTCGGTGCCGGCGTAGTACTCGTGAATGATGGGCCCCCACCAGTTGATCATGGAGCGCTTGGTCTCCACCGGACAAGGTGCTGCGGCATGAATTGCGGCGACCAAAGTGGATACGTCGTACTTGGTACGTGTTGCTTCGTCCAGCTTGAGCATGCGAATAAACATTGTGGGAACCACTTGAGTGTGTGTGGCCTTGTACTTTTCTGCAAACTTCAAGTAGCTCTCCGCATCGAAATGTTCCATCACAACAGTTGTGCCACCGATTCCGTGGACGGACATATTGAAGCGAAGTGGCGCTGCGTGGTACAGCGGGGCAGGCGAGAGATACACCATGTTTTCGTTGAACTGGAACAAGCCCACCGTAAGGAGTTGGGAGAGCCCCGTGGCAGTACCTAGTGGCGTGCCAGGGAATGGACGTGCGACGCCTTTGGGCATTCCTGTCGTTCCGCTGGAATACAACATGTCCACGCCATCCAGCATGTTCTCCAATGGTTGAGTTGATGCTGCAGCCACAGTGTCTTCATAGGAGTCATAACCATCGACTGTGCCGCTGAGCATTAAACGCACCGAGACATTGGGGATGTCCCCGGCAATTTCAAGTGCTTGGTCCGCTTTGTATTTCGAAGTAATAAATCCTTTTGCTGCGCAGTCATTGAGGATGTAGGTGAGTTCTGCGCGTGTCAGTCGACTTGAGCATGCGGTGTAGACCAAACCGGCATAGTGGCAGCCCCAAATGACTTCGAGATAGCGAGGGTGGTTCTCCATACACAGAGCGATGTGGTCGCCGGGCTCAAGTCCTGCATTGCGCAGAACATTGGAAAGTTGGACGGCACGCTCATGGAGCTGGCCGTAGGTGGTGACCTCGCCAGTCTCGGCTTGGATCACAGCGGGGAAGTCGGGCTTGGACTGGGCAAATACTCCTGGGTACATGGACACAAACTAGTGAATGACACAGGTCATAGTCGCCTTGGGCGAAAACCGGACCTTGCGTGAGGCAAGAAGGTGGCCCGTAGACCTATTATTTGCTCAAGAGGCATCCACTCACAGCATGAATAAGGGGAACCCGCGATGAGAGTTGTTGATACATCCACAATCGATGAAGTACGTATCGCCGAGATGGCTAAAGAGTTGTTGGCAGAATTTCCGCCCAGCAAAGTTTCTGCAATTGAATTCCTAGGTGCACAGTTCGACAAGGGACTTGCTTGGGTGCATTTCCCCGTCGGACATGGCGGCCTTGGTGTATCGCCAAAGTTGCAAAAGACAGTGAACGAGGTTTTGTATGCACAAGGTGCACCGAACCCAGTGATGCGCAACCCAATTGGTCACGGTATGTGCGGTCCCACTGTTGTGGAATGGGGTAGCGAAGCACAAAAGTCGCGTTATCTGCGCCCGTTGTTCACCGGTGAAGAAGTGTGGTGCCAGTTGTTCTCTGAGCCAGGTTCTGGATCTGACTTCGCAGGTCTTTCTGCCAAAGGTGTGAAGGATGGCGAAGAGTGGATCTGTAATGGTCAGAAAGTGTGGACCACACTTGCTCATCTTTCGCGATGGGGCTTGTTGGTGGTACGTACCGATGCTGAGGCTGTGAAGCACGCAGGTCTCACCGCTTTTGTGGTGGACATGCAAGCACCAGGCGTTGAGATTCGCCCATTGCGCCAAATGACCGGCGAGGCAGAATTCAACGAGGTGTACTTCACAGATGTGCGTATTCCAGATGCCGAGATGTTGGGCAAGCCAGGTGACGGTTGGCGCGTGAGTTTGACCACATTGATGAACGAGCGCGTATCAATTGGTGGTGCAATTCCGCAGAAGGGCACCGGTGCAATTGCACACGCAGTGAAGACATGGAAGGCAATTCCGACAGAACTTCAAGATGATGCATCACGTGATGAACTGATGCAGTTGTGGATTCGTGCAGAAGTGCATCGCTTGACAAACATTCGTGCGAACGCACAGCGACGCATGGGAGCTCCAGGACCTGAAGGATCCATCGGCAAAATGGAAAGCGCAAACCTGAATAAGGCCGTGTATGAATTCACGATTGGTTTGATGGGCGCTGAGGGAATGCTGTACGGCTCTTACGAAATGGTGCGTCCAGAGACTGCAATGAGTTTCGACGGAATCCAAAAGGCCTTCTTGCGCTCACGTGCAAACTCCATCGAAGGTGGAACCACCGAAGTGATGAAGAACATCCTTGGCGAGCGCATTCTTGGCTTGCCAGGTGACGTGCGCGTGGACCGCGATGTTGCGTGGAGCAAAGTCCCTCGTAACTAACGCTGTGGGCTTAGCCCACGTGTGACATCAAGATTCCTGCGTATGCCGCAAGAAGAGAAGTGAGCAGCCCTACGGCGCCACCAATTGCCTTTGATGCCTTGGATGTGCCTGCGGAGTGCACGATGGTGGCAACAATTGCAAGTCCTACCAGCAGCATTTTGATTCCAAAGGTTGCCAGGTATGCACTGCTTTGGTCCGAGACGCTGATGCTGCCTAGTCCCCACATTCCCGTGAAGACGACCACAACCATTGCGGGCCATGCAATGCGCGCGAATGATTGAGCAACGACAGGCATGGTTTGGGGTGCGCTTTTACGTAGAGCGGGCACGATTCCGGCCAGCACTATCTGTCCACCTACCCACACGGCAACTGCGAGCACGTGAAGAAAGATGCGGATGGAGTCAATTGTGGGAGAAATCATGACTCAGAGAGTGCCTCAAGAACGGTGCTTGCTGCAAGTAGGCGATCGTCCATGCCGGGAGTTGACATGACAGATGCGCCCGACATTGCAGTGATTGCGGTATCAATTGCAGCTTGAAGATCTCGAATGTTGCGTGGCGGGGGAAAGTACTCGTCTTCGTCGGTGACAAAGATTTCTTCCACACCGTTTTGGGGTGACAAACGTGCGAGCACTTCTTCGACGAGTTCCTCGGGTGCGGATGCGCCGGCAGTTACGCCAATGACTCCATGCAAAGTGTCGGGAAGTTCTTGTGCCGAGTTGATGCGGAACACTTGTGCACATCCTGCTTCACGCGCAAGTTGTTCAAGTGCGCGCGTGTTCGAACTGTTTGCAGAACCAATCACAATAAATGCGTTCACTTTTGGTGCGATTGAAAGAAGAGCTGATTGACGATTAGTTGTTGCAAAACATAAATCGCTTCGCCCGGGAGTCCATACATCGGGGAAACGCCGCTTCACTTCAACAGCGATTTCACTCCATTCGCGATGCGACAACGTTGTTTGGGCAAGCATCGCCACAGGCTTGTCAAATACCGGAAGGGCATTTACTTCTTCAATAGATTCCACTCGCGAAATGGCCTCGGGTGCAACAGCCATTGTTCCCACCGCTTCTTCGTGTCCTTCATGGCCTACATAGACAATATGAAAACCCTTACCGGCGCGAGTCTTGACTTCGTGGTGCACTTTTGTGACGAGCGGACACACCGCGTCGACGACGTAGCTTCCACGTGCACGAGCTGCTGCAACCACTTCTGGCGGTGAACCATGTGCCGACAACATGATGGGAGCACCCTCTGGAACCTCATCAATGGAGTCCACAAAGATCACGCCTTTATCTATGAAACGGTCTACGACAATCTTGTTGTGCACAATCTCGTGGTAGCAGTAGACCGGCTCATCAAAGGAGCGCACCATCCATGCCAATGCTTTGATGGCCATTTCTACGCCCGCACAGAAGCCGCGGGGAGAAGCGAGAAGAACTTTGTCGACAGTCATAGTGACGATGTCAGACTACCTAAGTGGCTCAGCGATAGCCTGTGACGGGTGAAAACGCCCGTGGACTCCTTGCCTGAGATTTCCGAGGTGTTAGAGGCTTCTGCCGGCGCGCGTTGCGGCCTTATGCCAGGCGATCGCATTGTCACAGTGAACGGTGTCATTCCACGAGACATCCTTGAGTGGCACCGTCTTGTCGACGACGATGAAGTTGACCTCCACATTGTGCGGGGTCGCGACTCGATGGACATTCAGGTTCTGAGAGAGCCTGGAGAACCTCTTGGGGTATCTATTTCATCTGCGGTCTTCGATCGAATTCACACGTGTGACAACCATTGTGAATTTTGTTTTATCTATCAATTACCCAAGGGCATGCGACGAAGTCTCTACGTCAAAGACGATGACTATCGGTTGAGTTTTCTCTTCGGTAACTTCACGACTCTTACTCGCTTTACCGAATCGGACCTAGAGCGAGTCATCGATGAAAAACTCTCTCCGCTGTATGTGAGTGTGCATTCGACTGATCCGCAAGTGCGTTCAGAGATGTTGCGCAATGTGCGTGGTGGTCTCAGTTTGCGTTGGATGCGCTTGATGTTGGAAGAAGGCATCGACATCCGCGCCCAGATTGTGGTGTGTCCGGGTGTCAATGATGGGGAAGTATTGGACAACACGTTGGCTGGGCTCTTGGAGTGTTACCCCCAGATTGAATCCATTGCGTTAGTGCCGCTTGGATTGTCTCGTTTCAATACCGAATCGCGTATGCGCGTACACAGCCCTGATGAAGCACGCCAAGTCATCGACATCGTCGAGAAATGGCAAAGCCGGTACGCATCAGTACTGGGTCGACAACCCATTCATTTGGCTGACGAGTTTTATCTTGTTGCTGAGAGGTCCTTGCCTCAGGCAGAAACATATGGGGAATATCCCATGCTCGAAGACGGGGTAGGTCTCGTGCGCTCATTCATGGATGCATTTAGTGGTGATGGCCCCGAAGTGATGGGGCGTCACGATGGATTCTTTGCATCTGTTGATGTGCGTAACCCGACGGACTACACCGGTGCGATGAATCCCACAGCGGATACGTCACTGCGAGCTTTGCGGCCCGTTGCAGTCTCTGTTGCTCCTCGTCCACAGAAGACACAAAAGCCTTCAAAGCCGCTTGCGATCGTGACGGGTTCCTATGGTGCACAGATGTTCACGCGCTTGATGGAGGAGTCCTCTTTGTCGGGTGTGACCGTTGTTGAAGTCGTCAATGATCACTTCGGTGGCAACACCGCGGTGGCTGGTCTGATGACCTATTCCGACATTTCCGCCTCTTTGCGACGTTTTGGAAGTGACTTTGTGTATCTCTTGCCCGATGTTTGTCTCAATGGTGGTGTTTTCTTGGATGGGGCACGGTTGGATGATTTGCAACAAGAATTTGATGTTGAGGTGATTCCCACTAGCGGGAGTGCCCTTCGGCGGCGTATTGAGTCCGCGCAAAAAGAGAGTGCTGATGTCTGAGATCGAACAAGTGGAGACGAATTTCCCGTCGGTGGTTATTGTTGGGCGCCCCAACGTAGGCAAAAGCACATGGTTCAACCGAGTGATTGGTGAGCGCGCAGCCATCGTGGAAGATCGCCCTGGAGTGACTCGCGATCGCCATCGCCGTCTTGCGAATTGGCTGGGCGTTGATTTTTGGATTGTGGACACTGGCGGTTGGATGCCCAGTGGAACAGAGCTTGATGACAAGGTGAGCCGACAAGTTGAAGAAGCAGTGCGTGAGTCACAACTTGTGATTTTCATGGTGGATGCATCTGTAGGTATCACCGACGAAGATGAACTTATTGCCGGATGGCTTCGTCGCAGTGGCGTTGACGTTCTCCTCGTTGCCAATAAGGCCGACAATGAGCGTCGTGAGCAAGAACGTTGGGAGTTCATGTCATTGGGACTTGGTGAACCATTCTCAGTGTCGGCTTTACATGGTCGTCGCTCAGGAGATTTTCTCGATGAAGTGGTGGCACGTATTCCTCATGTGGCCCCACCAGTTGAGCGCGAGATTCCTATTGGCGTGCACGACGTTCCTCGCGTGGCTCTTGTGGGTCGACCCAACGTAGGCAAAAGCACTTTGTTCAATCGTCTTGTGGGTCAAGAGCGTTCCATTGTGCATGACATGCCGGGAACTACTCGTGATGCCATTGACACTTTGGTAGAAACCGAAGACGGTCCACTGATCTTCGTGGACACTGCCGGTATGCGTAAGCGCAGCAAGGTAGATGATTCGGCGGAGTACTACTCATTGGTCCGTGCTCTCAAAGCCATCGACGAGGCAGATGTGGCGATGTTGGTGATTGATTCAACTGTCGGCGTCACAAGCCAGGATCAGCGTCTTGCAGAGCGAGTTGATGTGGCGGGTTGTCCCATTCTTATTGTGTTGAACAAATGGGAATTGTTGGAATCAGAACAGCGCCGCCAAGTCGAGGCAGATCTTGCGCGCATGTTGTACTTCATCGACGATGCACCCGTGTTGAAGTTGTCCGCACTCACAGGAAAGGGTGTACACAAGTTACGCCCTGTCTTGCAAGAGGCAATTGATCAATATCACCGCAAGATTCCAACTCGTGACGTGAATCGCGTGATTGCTGAAGCACAACAACGCCAACCAGCCGGTGGTGGTGCACGCGTACTATTCGCCGTGCAAGGCGCAGCAGATCCTCCTACATTTACGCTTTTCACGAATCGTGAGCTTCCTCAGCCCTACATTCGTTATCTCGAGCGTTCCATTCGTGAAGCGTTTGAGTTTGGCTCCATTCCTTTGAAGTTGCGTGTACGCCGTAAAGGTGACTAGTTATGCCGTGGTGTGAACCTTGTGCTCGTTACTTTGCGCCGTCGGCGATGTCGTCAGAGGGTGAGTGTCCACAATGTGGTCGCACACTGGACTCTTCTCAGTTGGCTACTCGCGTCTCCGCAGACAGCCTTGATCTCAAGAAGATGGCAGGAATGGAAGATGAGAAACTTCCATGGCACTTCAAGTTGTTGGTGTTTTTGCTGGTTGCGTACTTGGGGTGGCGTGTAGTTGATCTGTTTATGTAGGGGTACTGCACGGCTCAACCGATAAGATTGGACACCATTCGGGCTGTAGCGCAGCTTGGTTAGCGCGCTTGTCTGGGGGACAAGAGGTCGTGGGTTCAAATCCCGCCAGCCCGACCATTACGGTAAAGACCATGTGTGGACGTTTTGTCGGTGCCTATCGAGTAGCAGATCTACTTGAAGAATTGGGCGAGGCTGTAGAGGACGCAGGTCTTGTCTTGCGGTTACCCGACACCGAGGAGTATCTCCTTCGTAGCTTCAATGTTGCTCCCACAACTGCGGTTCCCGTACTTATGCAGAGAAATGGTGCAATAGAACTTGAGATTATGCAATGGGGTCTAGTTCCCTCATGGTCGACAGATCCCCGAGTGGGGGCCAAGATGATCAATGCGCGGGCAGAGACGTTGACAGAGAAAGTATCTTTCAAGAATCTTGTGCGCTCACATCGCTGCATTATTCCGATGTCGGGGTTTTATGAATGGCATCGTGAAGGGGAGCGCCCCAAGGTGCCTTTTTATGTGACACGTAGTGATCACAAACTGTTGTTGGCTGCTGGTTTATGGACAATGTCGGCTGTTGTAGACAATGGATATACCTGTGCCATGGTGACTCGTGAGAGTGGAGATGACCTTGCATCAATTCACCATCGTTCTCCTGCTCACTTTCCTGCAGAACAGGCATGCGAATGGTTGAGCTCAGATATGGAATTAGGAGAACTGTGTGACGAATCGGTTCAGCCAAAACTGTCATTTCATGAAGTAAGCACGGATGTGAATAGCGTGCGTAACAATCGAGCCGATCTAATCGTAGAAACCGCGAACGAGGCATTAGAGCCGAAAAGTGAGCACCCACGTCTTTTCTGATGGTGGCTGTTAGTTCAACGCGGCGATGATCTTTTCTGCGTGTTCTTCAAGAATCTCGCGTTCAATCTTTGCTGCAGCGTGTGCAAAGTTGAAATCACTGATGGAGGTAGTGGGGATGAGATGAACATGGCAATGGTTGATCTCATAACCGGCAATCATCATTCCCACGCGCTCACAGGGGAAGGCCTTTGAGAGTGCTTGCGAGATGCGATGACATACGGAAAACATGTGCCGAGATAACTCGGGCGACATGTCGATCCAGTGGTCGACTTCCTCAATTGGGACGACCAACACATGCCCATCGGTGATGGGATTAATGGACATAAATGCAACGCAGTATTCGTCGCGGTACACAAAGGTTCCAGGAATATCTCCCTTGATGATGAGGGAAAAGACTGTGCTCATCCGTTATATCCACCTGAGACTGTGAAGACATCTCCTGTGCAATATGACGACTCAGGGCCTGAGAGGAATCGAATCATCTCTGCGATGTCATTCGGCTCACCCATGTAGCCCTTTGCGATGCGGGTAACGATGCCTGCTTTCACCATTTCACTGAATGGTGTGAGAAGGGGAGTCTCGATATAGCCAGGGCACACGGCATTCACATTGATTCCCAAATGTGCAACTTCTGCCGCCACTGACTTTGTGAGCGTAATCATTCCAGCTTTTGCAACTGAATAGTGCGGGGCCGCCGCTGATGGTTGTTGGCCAAGGATGGATGAGATGTTGATGATGCGTCCACTGCGCTGTGGTTGCATGTGGCGCAGAGCCGCGCGACATCCATAAAACGCTCCATAGAGATGCACGCGCAACATACGGTCCCATGCATCGTTGGTGAGATCAACCAGATAATTCATCGGGTCCATGTCGGCGATGCGACCTTCAAATCGCTTCATTTGATTAGCGATGGTCAGATCCATCTTATTGGAGACATCTTGGGGTGCGATGCCTGCGTTATTGACCATGACATCTAGACGGCCAAGTGAAGCGACGCATTGGTCCACGGCGGCATCGAAGGCGTCAGAGTCGGTGACATCAAAAGGCAGCGCAATTCCTCCGACTTCGTCTGCAATCTTTTGAGCAGCAATTGGATCAAGGTCATTGACCGCAATAAGGGCGCCATCGGCTGCGAGGCGACGTGCAGTGGCGGCACCAAGCCCCGACCCACCTCCTGTGATGAACACAACAGAATCTTGAAGAACTAAAGACATATCAGCACCTTATGTCGTCCACTTCGGTGTATGGAACATCGGGCTACGATTGGTACGTGCCCTTGTCCTCGCTATTGACTATTCCCAATGCAATCACTGTCGTGCGACTAGGACTTTTGCCTGTGTTTGTCTCATTGATGGCAGATGGTCGCGTGGTGGCGGGCAGTTTCTTTTTCGGTGCCTTGGGTTTTACCGATTGGATTGACGGCTATATCGCTCGACGCTTCAATCAAGTCTCGGAGTTCGGAAAAATCATCGATCCTGTGGCGGATCGGCTCGTCTTTTTCGTGGGCATCACTACAGCGATGTACTACGGCTATTTCCCCGTGTGGTTTGGTGTGGTGATTTTGATACGCGAAGTATCCATTGCGCTGGTGATGGTGGTGGGCACCTTGTTAGGTATGGAGCGTTTTGCGGTGACACGCTTAGGGAAATGGGCAACTTTTGCGCTGCTCTGTGCGGTGCCATGGATAACAATTGGAGCCGCTGGTGGTGTATGGGTCGCCTTTGAGGTTTTGGGCTGGCTGGTGGGCATCCCTGGAATCATTGTCTCCTACATCGCGTTTTTTCAGTACTTGCCTACAGTGCGTGCCAACATGTCCTCGAAGCGCCGCCTGTAGCGAGTACCGTTGGGGTGGTGAACATCCCCAAAGACTTGCGTTATACCAAGGATCATGAGTGGGTCCGAGTGACTGGCTCTGTTGTGCGTGTAGGAATTACCGATTATGCCCAAGATGCGCTCGGCGATGTTGTCTTCGTGCAGTTACCCGACGTGGGGAGCGTGCTTTCGGCAGAGCAGGGTCTTGGCGAAATTGAAAGTACCAAGAGCGTGAGCGATGTGTATGCCCCGGTTGCTGGCAAGGTTGTAGCTGTTAACGATGCACTTGTAGATCAACCTGAGTTGCTCAACAGCGATCCTTACGGTGAGGGATGGATTTGCGAGATTGAAGTGGCGCAGATTGATGAAAGTCAATTGTTGTCTGCTGAGGAATATTCATCACTTACTGGATCTGCTTGAAATAGGCCATGACGTACGTGTTTTGCAATAAATGTGGGCATAGAAATCCACCTACGTCTTCTTTTTGTTCTGCCTGCGGTGCCGTTCTGGATTTTGTTGATGATCGCACCATCACATTGACAAAAGTGGACCCCCTACAAGATGCGGCGGGAGCACAAGATGATGTTGTGGTGGACCTTGACGATATTGATGTAGGAACGGCGATCTTGGTGATTCGTGGCGGCGAAGAAGAGG
>WLGS01000044.1 GCA_009703125.1 Actinomycetota bacterium | reverse complement strand
CTTCTATTGGGGTTCCAGGACTCAACGGATTCGTCGGTGAGTTCCTCATCTTGATCGGTTCCTTTGAAACGGCACGCTGGTGGACAATTGTTTCGGCAACAGGCGTGATTCTTGCTGCGTTGTATTTGCTGTGGGCATATCAGCGCGTATTCCACGGAGAGCCCGATGAAGAGAATTCAAAGTTCGCAGAAATGAATCTCCGTGAAGGTGCACTCATTGGTGTCTTCATTGTGATTATCGGATTTACAGGTTTGTATCCAAAGCCCATGCTTGATCGCATTGAGCCTTCTGTGAACAAACTGATTGAACATGTGGAATCAAAGTCTGACTACGTTGCTCCCGAGGCGAAATCTTCTGAGCACAGTTCGACCGAAGGAGACGAGTAATGAATCCAACTCAACTCGTAACACCTGAGATTGCCTGGGGCGATCTCGTCACTCTTCTCGCATTGCTTGGCGGCACCTGTGCCTTGTTGCTGTTGGGATCACTTATCCCACGTTGGCCGCGATACGGAAGTCCAGTTCTCACCATTGCAACCGCAGTAGTTGCATTCGTGGCAACTGCAACACAGTGGAACAAGCTGTCCACGCGTGGGGGTTTCACCATTGTGGGTGAGGCAATCACTGTTGATCGGTTCTCGGTGTTTGCCACGATGATCATCTTGGTGTCTGTGGTGTTGGCGTCACTTCTCATGTCGGTACATACAGACCCTGTGAATGGTGATCCACTTGAGCGTTATGCACTGTTGCTGACATCTGCCATTGGCGCCATTGTGATGGTCTCTGCGAATGAACTGATTGTCCTGTTCCTCGCCCTCGAAATTTTGAGCCTCTCGCTGTATCTGATGGCTGCAAGCGATCGTCGTCGCGTGCAAAGCCAAGAAGCAGGCCTCAAATATTTCGTTCTCGGCGGATTTGCATCAGCATTTCTTCTGTATGGAATTGCCATGGTGTACGGCTCAACAGGAACAACAAGTATCAGCGGTATTGGTGATGTACTCGCCGGAGAAGCAGCAAGAGGCAACAACGATGCGTTGTTGTTGATTGGTATCGGCCTGTTGATAGTGGGCTTTGGTTTCAAAGTGTCTGCGGCACCATTCCAGGTTTGGACTCCCGACGTCTATGAAGGTGCTCCCACATCGGTGACTTCCTACATGGCCTCGGCCGGCAAGGTTGCTGCATTTGCGGCTTTGCTCCGCGTATTCCTCGTGTCGCTTGAGACACGAGTGGACGACTGGCGACCCGTGATTTGGGTCTTGGCAATTGTGACGGTTTTTGTGGGTTCCACGATGGCTGTGGTGCAAAGCAACGTCAAACGCATGTTGGCGTACTCATCTATTAGCCACGCTGGATTCATCCTCGTGGGAGTAGAGGCTGCATCGCACAACGGTGGTGATGGTCTGCAATCGTCCATGACCTATTTGGCAATTTACACAGTGTTAGTGATGGGGTCTTTTGCAATTGTGCAAACGATTGCGGGCACTCAAGATTCGGCAACCTCTCTTGATGCTTTCAAAGGACTTGCAAAACGACGTCCTTCATTGGCATTGGCCTTTAGCGTAATTCTGTTTGCCCAAGCAGGCGTTCCCTTCACATCAGGTTTTGTTGCAAAGTTTGGTGTCATCAAGTCCGCAGTCGAAGTCGAGTCCTATGTTGTCGCAGTTGCTGCAATGGTGGGTGCAGTCATTGGTGCCTTCTTGTACCTTCGCATCACAGTCAGCATGTGGCTTGAAGAGCCCGCAAATGATGAAACAGTAAATGTGCCGTGGCCTGTGGGTGTGGTCATTACCGGAAGTGTGATTGCAACACTTGTGGTGGGATTCTTCCCAAGTCTTTTGCTGGATGCCGCACGTCTTGTGCGCTTTGCACCGCTGTAATCATTTATTGCTGCGCGCGTCGCACTAATTCATCAAAGAGTTGTTGCTGTTGTGGATCAACGTGTGCAGTGTCTTCGGGATGCCATTGCACACCCACAATCCAACGAGCAGTGATGTGTTGCACTGCTTCGATAGTGCCGTCTTCATGGGTGCCCACCACTTGTAAATCATCGGCCAGTTGTCGTATTGCCTGATGGTGAAACGAATGCACCGTAGGTCGCGTTGTTCCCGTGGCACGTGCAACATGCGAGTCGTCGAGTAGTTCGACTTCGTGCATTGTGTCGCGATGATCTTCTGTGGTGTCAAGATGTTGAATCAGTGTTCCGCCTAATGCGACGTTGAGCATCTGGTGTCCACGACACACTGCCAACACTGGTTTGTCGAGTGCGATGGCTTCGCGCATGACATTTCGTTCAAATTGATCAAGAGATTCATCGACCCCATACAGGCGAGCAGTCTCTTGTTCGCCGTATGTGAGTGGGCACACATCACCACCCCCAAGAAATACAAATCCATCGCATCGAAGAGCAGCTTGGCGCACCACATCGATGTCAGTTGTGGGTGGGAGAATGACAGCTATCCCTCCGGCTCGTTCGATGGCATCGGCATAGAGTCGACCCGAAGTGACAACGGCAGTGCGATGGCCTGCGGCTTGTTCACTATGGCGACCAGGAATTAAGACAAGCGGTTTCATGATTGGTGCCCTACGGTAGTAGTCATGCGTGCTGCTCTTATTGCCAACGCCGGTGATGCTGATTCGGGTCTTGTGGGCAAAGCGCTTCGTCGTCGGGGCTACAGCTTTGTTGAGTTCATCCGGGAACAACATCAGCAGTGGGGGCCATGGGAGGAACTCGACCTTGTGGTCTCCATGGGATCAGGGTGGAGTACCTATTGGGACCACGTCGCAGATCCCATTCGTGCCGAGCAAAGACTTCTGTCTGGTGCAATCGCCCAGGGCATACCGGTGTTGGGCATCTGTTTTGGGGCGCAGCAACTGTCCACCGTCTTGGGGGGTGAAGTCACAAAAGCACAAAGTCCCGAAATTGGCTGGCATCACGTGACTCCTGTGGCCGAATCGGCCTCTCTGATCCCTAAATCTCTGTACGAAGGGCCCTGGATGCAGTGGCATTACGACAGATTTTCGGTTCCTTCGGGGGCAACTGTGCTGGCGGAGTCTCCAGTTGGGCCTCAAGTCATGGTCTGCGGACGTACTTTGGGGGTGCAATTTCACCCCGAAGCCACAGAAAGCATCGTCAGAACTTGGTCCTCGGGAGATGGGGTGGAGGAGCTTGAGGCAGCCCAAATTTCTTCCGACACACTCCAGATGACCACGGCCGGACATCTCGAGGATGCGGCCAGGAGGTGTGATGACCTCATTGAATGGTTCCTCTCAGATATTGCACAAAAGCACATAGACAGAGGTCTCACGCGTTGAAGTTGGGGTGATTGTGGCCCTCCGTAGTAGTTTCGTTTGCGATGTCTCCGTTCCTACGGTCCTACCTCACAGTTGTCTGGTTTGGTCTTGCTGCGTTTCTCGTGGCAGGCCTACTGCTTGGCATCTCTTCTTTGCTTCGCCCTTCAAAGCCCACGCGAGAAAAGTTGCTCACCTATGAAAGCGGTGTTGACCCAGTCGGTGATGGTTGGTCACAAAGTCAAATTCGTTATTACGTCTTCGCGTTGTTGTTTGTGATCTTCGACGTGGAAGCAGTGTTTATCTTCCCGTGGGCAACACAACTGGAACGATATGGCACCTTTGGTTTGGTGGAGATGGGCGTCTTTGTGGGCGTTCTTCTTCTCGGTTTGGTCTACGCATGGCGCAAAGGCGTCTTGCGTTGGGTCTAGGAAGTTAAGGAACACAACGTTATGGGCCTTGTAGATCGCGGACGGCTTCCCAAACCGCTCACAACATTGTTCAACCTTGGACGCTCGCACAGTATGTGGGTGTACCAGTGGGGCTTGGCATGTTGCGCAATTGAAATGGGTGCCGCATTTGGTTCGCCACGTTATGACGTGATGCGACTTGGTGTCATTCCTTTGCCTGCATCACCACGACAGGCAGACCTTGTAGTGATTTCTGGAACAGTGACCGACAAAATGGCACCGGCCATTAAGCGTTTGTACGAGCAGATGCCAGAACCGAAGTACGTCATCTCTATGGGTAGTTGTGCAAACTGCGGTGGACCGTACTGGGATAGCTACTCAGTGACCAAAGGTGTCGACCAAATCATTCCTGTTGATGTGTATGTACCTGGTTGCCCTCCTCGACCCGAAGCACTGTTAGAGGGAATTGTGATGTTGCAACAGCGCATCAAGAACGAAGACATGGGTGCGCGTTGGCGTGGCGAGGGTACAAAGCCAATGACTGTGGTCGATGGCGAGTCAATTGAGAAGGGTGGTGTTCCCGTTGTCGTCAACAACTGATTCCACTACCGAGGTACCACGCGACGAAGTGCGCGAGACAGAAATTGCGCGCATCAGTGCTGCATTGGGCGATGCTGTTGTTGATTCGTTGGTGAAGCCGCACGATGACATGTGGATTCGTGTGACTGCAGATTCATGGTTGCGTACCGCTGAGACTTTGAAGTCACTTGGGTACAACTATTTCTGTTTCGTATCTGCAATTGACTGGATGCCATCTCCATTTGGCAAAGGCGAGGATGACCCCACCGAACCCGCACCTGAGCGCGACATGTCGATTAAGCAGGGTTACACCGGAGGCGCCACACGTTTTCAAGTGTTGGCACGACTCACACAACCTCACACTTCTCTTGGCATCAACATCAAGGCCGATGTCGATGATGCAACCATGTCGATTCAGTCGTGGACCTCTGTGTTTGCAGGCGCCAATTGGCACGAACGTGAGACATGGGAAATGTTCGGAATAGTTTTCGCTGGACATCCTGATCTTCGCAAGATGTATTTGCCGACAGATTTTGAGGGTTATCCATTGCGCAAGGACTTCCCATTGCTTGCACGCATCGTGAAGCCATGGCCAGGAATTGTCGATGTCGAACCCATGCCCGGTGACGATGAACAAGAGGAAGGCGGAGCGTCATGACCATGATTGGTGACCGTCAACAGTTGGCCTACATCGCGGCACAAGCAGCTGATGCGCGCGTGAACGTTGAACTTGAAACAGAGGGCATGACCCTCAACATCGGACCTCAGCACCCCGCTACTCACGGAACTTTGCGCATCATTGCTCGACTCGATGGTGAGCAAGTTATTTGGGCAGAACCATCTGCTGGTTACATGCACCGTGGTTACGAAAAATTGACTGAAGTGCGTACCTATCCGCAAGTCACCGCGCTCATTAACCGCATCGACTGGTTGGGATCATTCGCTAACGAAGTGCCATTTATCTTGGCTGCAGAAAAATTGATGGGCGTAGAAGCACCACCACGTGCACAACACATCCGCACCATCTTGTTTGAGTTGTCACGTATCGCCAACGTGTCACTGTTTCTTGGTGACCTGGGTGTGCAAATGGGTGCAGTCACTCCAGTGTTCTTTGCATTTAGAGATCGCGAATATGTTCTCAACTTGATTGAGGCTGCAACTGGCGGACGTTTCCATCCAAACTTTGACCGTATCGGTGGATTGAAAGATGATCTGCCTGCAGGTTTCATTGACGAGACACGTACAGTTATGAAAAAGCTGCGCAATTTCTGCGATGAAATTGAAGGCTTGTTGTTTGGCAACGAAATCTTCCAATCACGTACACGTGGCATTGGTGTGATTCCGAAGGATGTTGCGTTGCAGTACGGATTGTCCGGAGCGAACCTGCGCGCGAGTGGCGTGGATTGGGATTTGCGTCGCGATCAAACCATTCCTATGGCATGGGACAAAGTCGACTGGAAAGTGTGGACCCATCCAGACGGTGACTCGTTCGCACGTTGTTGGGTGCGTCTACAAGAAGTTCGCGAGTCAACAAAAATTGTTGACCAACTCCTCGACACCATTCCTTCTGGTCCTGTCATGGCAAAAGTGCCCAAGATCATCAAGGTTCCAGAAGGTGAAGCATGGGTCTCCACCGAGAATCCACTTGGCGAAATGGGCTACTACGTGGTGTCACAAGGTGACCAAGGTCCATTCCGTGTGAAGATTCGCAGTGCATCGTTCAACAACATCTCGATTGTGCCCTGGGCACTAAAGGGTGTGTACGTTCCTGACATCATCACAATCTTGGCGTCGTTGTACTTCATCCTTGGAGATATCGATCGCTGATGAACACTGTAATTATTTCTACAGAGTTGGCGTATTGGGCCCAGTCGCTTCTGCGCGTCTTGGGTGGCCTCGTTGCTGTTCTTCTTCCCGCCGGAACGATTGTGTACATCTTCTTGTTCAAGATGATGTCGTTCATGCAGTCGCGTTTAGGCCCAATGGAAGCTGGTCCTTACGGCTCGATGCAGTTGTTTGCCGAAGTTGGCAAGTGGCTACAAAAAGAAGACATCGTTCCCGCAGCAGCACAGGCAGAGGCGCGTATCTTCAAGATGGCGCCATTGATTGTGTTGGCCAGCACTTTTCTCTTGGTCGTAGTCGTTCCATTTGGACCAGATGCGTGGTTCACAGATTTCGAAACAGGAATCTTTTACGCACTCGCTGTCGGATCGGTTTCGGTCTTGGGAATTCTGATTGCGGGCTGGTCGAGCGCTAATAAGTACTCACTGCTCGGTGGATTGCGCGCAGCAGGTCAGCTCATTGCCTATGAGTTGCCCATGGTGTTGGCAGTTGTGGGTGTGGTGATTCAAGCGGGCACCATGAATTTGCAACAGATTGTTGTCGCACAAAACGCTGGTTCCATCTTCGGCTGGGATGGTGTGGGTAACCCATACATCCTCACCCAGTTTGTTGCGTTCCTCATTTTCATGATTGCTGTGCAAGCGGAATTGACTCAGACACCATTCGACATGCCGATTGCAGAATCTGAGCTTGTCTCTGGCTACATGACGGAGTATTCCGGCTTTAGATTCCTCATCTTCTTCATTGGTGAATTTGCAACTGCGGGCGTCTTTGCAATGATCGCATCAATCTTGTTCCTTGGAGGTTGGGGAGTTCCATTCGCTTGGTTCGGTTGGACTGATATCAACAGCGTGGACAACTGGATGAACGTGGCAGGCCCATTGATCTTGTTCACAAAAATGTTGGTGCTGGTGTTCTTCATCATGTGGATTCGTTTCTCCTCTCCACGATTCCGCGAAGATCAACTTCAGCGATTCGCGTGGAAGATCCTCATTCCTATTTCTCTCATCAACATCATGGTGACGGCAGTGTTTAAGGTGGCGTTCTGATGGCTAAGCCCAAAGTCCCCGGCCTCTTTAAAGGTCTTGGTATCACGTTCGGCACTTTGGTGCGGACCGCAAAAGAAGGTGCTGCAACTGTGCAGTACCCGCACGAAAAAGAGACGCCTCCTATTCGTGCGCGCGGAGTTATTGCATTGCATGAGGGCAACTGCACCTCTTGCATGTTGTGTGCGCGTTCTTGCCCAGACTGGTGCATCTATATCGAAGGCCACAAAGAGTTGGCTCCACCACGCCGTGCCGGCGGTGCACCTCGCAAGGTCAACAAACTCGATCGTTTCGACATTGACTACGCATTGTGCATGTACTGCGGTATCTGCGTAGATGTATGCCCATTTGATGCATTGTTCTGGAGTCCTGAATATGAATACTCAGAGCCGCGCATCACGGACTTGTTGCACGACAAGACCAAGTTGGGTGAGTGGATGGAAACCGTTCCTGAAGCACCTGAACTAGAAGCCGGCGCAGAGAAGAAGGGCAAGAAGTGATGATTGCCTCTGATGTCTTGGTTGCTCAAAATGTGGGCTTTGCGATTATCGCAGCACTGATGATTTTTGGTGCCTTGCGAGTGGTGACCACCAACAACGTGGTGCACGCTGCTTTGTGGCTCGTAGTCGTCTTGGCTGGGGCAGCTGCGCAGTACATCTTGTTGGCTGCCGAATTTGTCGCGGTCACTCAAGTAATGGTGTACATCGGTGCGGTCATGGTGTTGTTCTTGTTTGGAACAATGCTCACGCGCGCACGAATCGGCGCCGAGAAAGATTTGAACAACAAGAATTGGTACATCGGCTTGCCTGTTGCTGGCTTGTTGTTGGTCACCATTTTGATTGCTCTCAAGGACGGCTTTGGTGACGAAAAGATGCCGGCAGATGCTGACTTGTTCACCGTCGCTCAAGTCTCTGACTTAATTTTTGGGCCATACCTTTTGCCATTCTGGGCTCTGTCGTTCTTGTTGTTGGCTGCTGTTATTGGCGCGATTGTTTTGGCGAGAAGGGATTAATCATGTTTGTGAATCAATTCCTCATGCTGGCCGCGATTCTGTTTTGTATTGGCGTGTACGGCGTTATTGTGCGCAAGAACGCCGTACTTGTCTTGATGTCTATTGAGTTGATCTTGAACTCAGTAAATATCAACTTGATTGCTTTCTCTCTACGCAATGGTTCTGCTGATGGTCATACTTTTGCGTTGTATGTCATCGCAGTTGCGGCCGCAGAAGTAGGCGTGGGCTTAGCGATGGTGTTGTTGATGTATCGCAACCGTCGTTCGGTTGGCCTTGATGAACTTTCAGGAATGAAGGGCTGATCCGATGAGTGTTGTTGCAGCCGAAACTGCTGAAGTCGTGTTGTCTTCGGGGTGGTTCTTAGAGAACGCATTCATCATCCCGATTATCCCCGCAGTGGCATTTGCCCTCATCATCTTCTTTGGCAAGCGCATGCCGATGAAGGGAAGCGAATTTGGTATCGCGTCCATGGTGGGTGCATTGGTGATGTCGGTGGGAGCCGGATATCAATGGATCCAACGTGTCAATGGTGCGCCTGAAGAGGCCTACATCGAGCCAATCATCCGCACCTGGACATGGTGGCAAAACGGTGGGATTCCCTTAGGAATTGGTCAACACATTGACGGTCTTTCCATCGTCATCCTGATTGTCGTTGCATTCATCTCCACTCTTGTGCAGATTTATTCAACCGAATATCTCCACGGGGATCGCCGTTACACACACTTCTTTGCGTCGTTGACGTTGTTCTCTGCGGGCATGTTGAACATGGTCGTAGCTGAGAACATGATTCAACTCATCCTTGGCTGGGAACTCATGGGCTTGTGCTCGTTCATGTTGATCGGCCACTGGTGGGAAGACGGAGCAAATAGCCGTGCAGCACTGAAGGCTTTCTTTACAACACGTACTGGCGACATCGGACTTCTCGTAGGTACTTCGGTGTTGTACTTCGCTGCCAATGACTGGACTCAAAAAACATTGGGCGTGTCGGGCTTTAGCATTCGCGGTCTCTCGGCCTGGGCACTATCGGGTGAACCAAGTAGTACTGCCATCACCGTGGGCGCAGTTGCATTGTTTATTGCCGCAATTGGTAAGTCGGGTCAATTCCCATTACACACTTGGCTGCCCGATGCAATGGCCGGCCCAACGCCGGTGAGCTCACTGTTGCACTCTTCCACCATGGTGGTTGCAGGAGTGTTCTTGGTGGCCCGAATCTTCCCTGTGTTCTACGAGGGAATGAACATCTACGGCTCGAACGTCAACTTCATCATTGTCATCGGCGCCATCACAATCGTGATTGCTGCAGCCTTGGCGTTTGTGCAAACCGACATCAAGAAGGTGTTGGCCTATTCCACTGTGTCGCAGTTGGGATACATGATGATGGGACTAGGTGCTGGCGCATGGTTGCCTGCGGTATTCCACATCTTCACTCACGCGTTCTTTAAGGCCTGTTTGTTCTTGGCAGCTGGTTCCATCAGCCACAGTGCATCGCATCACTCATTCGACATGAAGAAAGACATGGGTGGACTGCGCAAATTCATGCCCATCACTTTCGGAACATGGATTGTCTCGACTCTTGCATTGGCTGGTGTGTTCCCATTCTCGGGCTTCTTCTCAAAAGACGAAATCATCGACAACGTGGGATATGCCGGATACACAATCTTTATGTGGGTCGGCCTTCTTGGTGCATTCATGACGGCCGCATACATGACGCGCGCAACGTATCTCACCTTCTTCGGCGCACCGCGTGGAGCCGCAGCCGGTGAACACCATGATGAGCACGACGCACACGGACATGATGCACATGACGATCACGATGCGCACGCAACCCACGATGCTCATGCAGCTCATGATGCGCACGGCCATGATGCACACGCATCACATGGTCCACGTGAGTCTGGACCTCTCATCACAATCCCATTGATTATCTTGGCGACACTTGCGATGGGTTCTGGTTTATTGAATGCCGTTCCTTTTGGTTCTGAATGGGAAAACTTCAAGAAATGGATTGAGCCTCGCGGTCAGGTAGTGAGCGTGACCGGTATCGATCACTCCGCGGGAAGCCACGGTGAGTCGCGCGTGATTCAACCTGAAGCACGCGTGACGGCAGGATATGAATCTGATTGCGGTAAGAAAACACCTACCGATGGTGTGTGTTACGCACCGCAGTTGAAGCACGCCAAATTCAAGTGGTCGAAGGCTGCGCTATCGCTCGCCATTGTGGCTGCGGGAATCATCATCAGTTGGTTTGTGAGCGTGCAGTTGTACACCCGTCGCAACAAGGTCCTCGTGGGTCTTACTCAGCGCAACAAATTGCTGGGTGCGGGGTATGCGTTCTTGGTGAATAAGTACTACCTCGATGTGCTGTACGAAAAAATCATCGTTCGATCCATTGCATATCCGATTTCACGCGGAGCGTATTGGATCAACCAAAACATTCTCGACGGCATTGTTAACGGAGCTGGTACAGGCTCCAAGACAATTGCTGGTTGGGTGTATCGCAATATCGACCAACGTGTGGTCGATGGAGCAGTGAACAAGTCAGGTGATGCAGCACAAGGTGCAGGAAGCATCGTTCGACCTGTTCAGTCCGGAAAAGTCAATCAGTATGGGGCGTTGTTGTTCGGCGCTGCCGCCATCGGCGCCCTCGTACTCGTCATCATCAATACCTGAGGGAGCACATCGGTATGGAAGTCCTAAGCGACAACAACTGGGTCCTGACAGTCGGCACATTCCTGCCGCTTGTCGGCGTTCTCATCATGCTCTTCATTCCGAAGGCAGATGAAGCGTTGGCCAAGGCCGTAGCAATTATCACTGCAGCTGCAACTTTGGCTGTGGGCATCTTCACCTTGGTGAAGTTTGACTACGACAAAGCAGATCAAATGCAATTCGTCGCAGAGGCCGAATGGATCTCTGTGATTAAGTCCTCGTACTTCATTGGCCTGGACGGCATTAGCTTGCCGCTCTATTTCCTCTCCATGGTCATCACCTTGTTGGTAATGATTTATAGCTGGAATCATGTGCCTTCTCCAGGAAACGCAAAAGCATTCTTTGCTCTGATGTTGATTCTTCAGACAGGTATGGCAGGAACCTTCATTGCGCGTGACTTGGTCTTGTTCTTCGTGTTCTTTGAACTCGTTCTTTTGCCGATGTACTTCATGATTGGTGTCTGGGGTGGCGAGAATCGCCAGTACGCATCGCTGAAGTTCTTCTTGTACACGATGTTTGGCTCTGCGTTGATGTTGGTGGCCTTCTTGGCATTGTTCTTCCAAACAGGCGCAGAAAGCTTCTCGATTCCTTACCTCATTGAGGAAGGAATCAACATTCCAAAGAACACCCAAATCTGGATCTTTGCGGGAATGTTCATTGGCTTTGCTGTCAAGGTTCCAATGTTCCCCTTCCATACATGGTTGCCTGATGCACATACGCAGGCACCCACACAAGGTTCGGTCATCTTGGCTGCAATCTTGTTGAAGTTGGGAACGTACGGCTTTGTACGTATTGCTATTCCGATTCTTCCCGAAGCAGCTAAAGAGTGGGCTCCATGGATTGGCTTGTTGGCCGTCATCGGAATCATTTACGGCGCATTGGGATGTTTGGCACAAACAGACATGAAGCGTCTGATTGCGTTTTCGTCTGTAGCTCACATGGGTTATGTGATGTTGGGTATTTCAACATTGACCGAGTTCGGAATGAACGCCGCAATGTTCGGCATGGTTGCACACGGTCTCATTACAGGCATGTTGTTCTTCATCGCCGGCTCGGTGAAGGAGCGCTATCACACTCTGGAAATCAAGAGACTCTCGGGACTTTTGGTGCAGGTACCAAAGCTTGGTTGGATTCTTGGATTCAGCGCAATGGCGTCGCTTGGTTTGCCAGGCCTTGCAGGTTTCTGGGGTGAATTCCCCGCGATCTTGTCGGCATATCAACCAGCCGAAGGACTTCCTGTGGGAGTCTTCCGCACCTATATGGTGATTGCAGCAATCGGCACCGTGTTTGCAGCGGCGTATCTGTTGTGGTTGTACCAGCGCACCGCATTTGGTGAGCCCACCGCAGAATTCTCTAGTGGACATGGACACGATCACGGTCATGGACACGGTGATGACGATGCACACAGCGACATTCACGATGTGAACAAGTTCGAATGGATTGCATGGACACCACTGTTGATTGCCATCGTGGTCTTTGGCGTGTATCCACAATTGATGTTCAAGGTTCTTGACCCCGCAGTGGGCGTAACTCTGAAGGCATTTGGGGGCTAATCCGTGTTGAGTGCAGTTGCTGCCGAGTGGGCAGCGCCAGTAATCGATTACCACGCACTTGCGCCCGAGATTATTCTCGCGGGCGGCATCGTGGTGCTCTTGCTTGTCGATTTATTCGTCTCTGATGCGAAGAAATGGATCTTGGGTCCGCTCGCATCGTTCACGATGCTCGGTGCATTCATTCCGGTTCTCACACTCGCACTCAGTGACGGTGGCGTACGGTCGATGTTTGATGGCCGCTACGTGGTCGATGACTTCAGTCTCATTATCAAAGGCCTTTTCTTGTTGGCGGGCTATGTCGTTATCTTGCTGACGGCTGATCACCTTCGCGAAGGCGATTACTACCAAGGCGAATACTGGTTCTTGTTGATGAGCAGCCTTTTGGGCATGGTGATGATGGCTTCAAGCCGAGATCTCGTTTCCGTGTTTGTGTCCCTTGAGTTCCTCTCCATTCCGGCATACATGCTGGCTGCATGGCGTAAGCGTGACTTGTTGAGCAATGAAGCAGGCATCAAGTACTACTTGTTAGGCGTGTTCGCCTCTGCAGTTCTGTTGTACGGAATGTCGCTTTTGTATGGAATTACAAACTCCACACTTCTCGTTGATATTGGTAAAGAGCTCACTGGAGAGATGACTGCAATTCGAGCAGTGGCAATTCTGTTTGTCATCGTGGGTTTTGCATTCAAGATTTCCGCCGTGCCGTTCCACACATGGGCCCCCGATACCTATCAAGGCGCACCCACCCCAGTGACCGCTTTCTTGTCTGTTGCGTCAAAGGCAGCGGGATTCGTAGCTCTTCTGATTGTGGTGTTCATTGCATTCCCGAATTCATTTGATGTGTGGCATCCAGTGTTCTGGATCTTGTCTGCATTGACGATGACCTTGGGCAATGTCATGGCATTGAAGCAAACAAACATCGTGCGTATGTTGGCCTATTCATCTGTTGCACAAGGTGGATTCATCCTTATGCCATTGGCAGTTGCAGGAACCAATGCCGACGTTGCGAACTCTTCGCTTCGCGCAATCGTGACGTATTTGTTGGTGTACGCAGCAACAAACCTTGGTGTGTTCGCAGTGGTGATTGTGGTGGCTCGCAAGACTCGCAGTGGTGAGATTTCTTCCTATGGTGGATTGTTCTCGTACGCACCTGGAGTTGCTGTTCTCATGACAATCTTCATGGCATCGTTGGCCGGAATTCCGCCACTGGGTGGATGGTTTGCCAAGTTTGCAGCATTTGAAGCATTGATCTCTTCAGAGACCGGATGGGGATATTCACTTGCCATCATCGGCGGTGTGAACTCTGTTGTGGCCTTTGGTTACTACGGCAACATCTTGCGTGAGATGTGGATGAAGCCAGTACCCGATGGCGACACAGCACCTGTTGTTGTTCAACCATCGCTCAGCGTTGCATTGGGAATTACAGGACTTGCCACATTGGTCCTTGGTGTGTTCCCAAGTCTTGTCATTCACTTCG
>WLGS01000043.1 GCA_009703125.1 Actinomycetota bacterium | reverse complement strand
TCTTGTCCGGTGTCCAGGTTGGTAACCGAGGCCGTCAACGTAGGAGGAAGCGATGACATCTTGTCGCTTCCCAAAAGACCAGTTGCATCGGCAAGAGAAATGGGAAGACGCACCTTGCCGGGCACCATGCCAGTAGGTGGGAATCGCTTCACCAACTGGTGAGACTTGTTGACCTTGCCAATGCTGTTGCCTGATGGGGAACTCGAACCACCACAGGCGGCAAGAAAAGCGCCTGCTCCAACTGCGGCCGACAGGCCAAAGAACTTGCGACGGCTCAGGTGGGTGGGGGGATTCACGCTCACAATGGTACGCCGTAGGTGCGGTGGCATAGGATGAGACATATGGCTGCACCAGTTCAACCCCCCTATACCCCTGTAGTTCGCGCTGGCGATTGGGTGATCGTGTCGGGTCAATTGGGAATGAAAGATGGTGCGTTAGTGCCAGGTGGCGTTCTCGCCCAGACCGCACAAGCAGTGGTGAACCTCAAAGCACAGTTGGCAACTATGGGTGCCACAGTGAATGACATTGCAAAGACTTTGTGTTTTCTCACCGACATGGACACCTTCCCGCAATTCAACGAGTCATATGCGGCCGGATTTGGATCTGCACGTCCTGCACGTTCAACCATTGGTGTAAAGCAATTGCCCTTTGGCGGTGCGGTAGAGATTGAAGCATGGGCGTATCTGCCAGCAGGTGCAGCAAAGAAGAAAGCTTCGGGTAAGAAAGCCGCTGCCAAAAAGTCCACGGCTAAGAAATCAGCAGCAAAGAAGCCTGCTGCAAAGAAGGCCGTGAAAAAATCAGCAGCTAAGAAGGTTGTTGCGAAGAAATCCGCTCCAAAGAAAACGGCGAAGAAGTCGCCTGCACGAAAGAAGAAGTAAGAACATGACTGGTCCAATTATCATCGTTGCTGTTCTTTTGGTTTTTCCCATCGTGGTGGGATTGTCGACCGCTGCACTTGCTGGCGTTCTCGGTTACTTCTTGAATCGTGATGCTGAAGTGCGTCACGAGGGCAGCGAACTGCTCGAGACAAACATTTAACTTGTCACTCAATGCACGGTCACCACAATGACGGCTGACCTCCTCATTCACAATGCGCTTCTTGTCGCAACGGTTGACGACACACGTCGTGAGATACCTGGCGGCTGGATTGCCGTAACGGATGGTTTCATTACTGCAGTCGGTTCTTCTGTCGACCCGTTACCTGAGGCAAAAGAAATACGCGATGCATCAGGTTGTCTTGTAACACCCGGGCTCATCAATACACATCATCACTTGTACCAAAACTTGACGCGTGCCTATCCACCGATGACGTCGTCACCATTATTTGGTTGGCTGCAAACTTTGTATCCGTTGTGGCGTGTGCTCAATGAAGAGTCGGTGTTTGCGTCTGCATGGGTGGGATTAGCGGAACTGGCACTGTCGGGGTGCACCACTTCAACAGACCACTTATATCTTCACCCACGTGGTGGCGGAGATTTGCTCACTGCAGAAATCACCGCCGCACAAGATCTCGGCATGCGTTTTCATCCCACACGTGGCTCCATGTCACTGTCGCAAAAAGATGGCGGACTGCCCCCCGATGATGTGGTGCAAGAAGATGATGAGATTCTGGCGCAATGTCGCGAAGCCGTAGAGCGTCATCATGATCGATCGTTTGGGGCAATGACACGTGTGGCATTGGCTCCGTGTTCTCCTTTTAGCGTGACGAAAGATTTGATGATTCGCACTGCACAACTCGCTGAAGAACTTGATGTGCGTCTGCATACACATTTTGCAGAGAATTCTGAAGACGATGAATTTTCTCTTGCCACATTCGGCTGTCGCCCTTTTGAATATCTACAAGAAGTGGGTTGGCTCTCCGATCGCACATGGGTGGCGCACTGTGTAATGCCAAATCCCGAAGAGATTGTGCAGTTGGGCCGTGCAGGAATTGGCGCGGCACATTGTCCGAGCAGCAATTTGATTTTGGCTTCAGGTATTTCGCCAATTGTCGATTTACGTCGCGCAGGTGTGCATGTGGGTCTTGGAGTGGATGGTTCATCAAGTGCCGATTCGGCATCATTGTGGCTCGAGGCACGTCAAGCAATGTTGCTTGCCAAACTGCGCAATGGTGCAGATGCTGCTGATGCGCGCATGGCACTTGAGGTGGCAACAATTGGTGGCGCGGGTTGTCTCGGTCGATTAGGTGAGATTGGCCAAATTGCTGTGGGCCAAGTAGGAGACATCGCTATCTGGGATGTCACTGGTGTGCGATTTGCCGGTGCCATTGCAGACCCCATTGAGGCATGGTTGCGTTGCGGACCAGTGTCTGTGCGGGACACCATTGTGCAAGGAAAGTTCGTGGTGCGTGATGCACAGTTGGTGAGTAACAAAGTGGACGAGATGTTGGCTGTGCACACCAAATTGTCACGCCAGATGCAGAAACTGGACTAGTCAATGCTGACAGCGCTGTTCTTAAGTTTTGGCGTGGTGTTTGTGGCCGAGTTCGGCGACAAGAGCCAATTGTTAACACTCACCTTGGCTACTAAATATCGTGCGGTCCCAGTTCTTATTGCCATTACTGGGGCAACGATGGTGTTGCAAGCAATCTCTGTAGGTATCGGAGGTGCACTTGGAGCATCGTTGCCCACCACTTTCATCAATGCACTTGCAGCTGTGGCATTTTTGGGTTTTGCAATCTGGACGTTGAGAGATACTGACGATGAAGAAGACGCAGAAACGTCTCCCACGTTTACTCCCCGACGAGTGATTTTTTCTATCGCCACCATGTTCTTTCTTGCCGAACTGGGCGACAAAACAATGTTGTCATCGATGACATTGGCAACTGACCGTGACCTTTTCGGCACATGGTTGGGTGCCACCTTAGGAATGGTGGCCGCAGATGGATTGGCGTTGTTGTTGGGCAAATATCTTGGCGACAAAATTCCACGAAACGCGATTCGCTATGGCTCGGCGGCAGTCTTTTTCTTGTTTGGGGTGGCAATGTTTGTCGAGGTGCTGCGCTAAAGCCCCACTAGCCTCGAGGCGTGAATCTTTTAGGTGAAGTCGTCGTAACCATGTTGGTGATCTTGGATCCGCCAGGAAACGTTCCCATTTTTCTTGCAGTGACCTCTCGATTGTCAGAGAAAGAACGCCATCGCGCGGCCTATCTGGCAATTGGCACAGCATTTCTCGTGATTTCCATCTTTGCAATTGGTGGACAAACAATTCTCGATTATCTCAAGGTGTCGGTTCCCGCACTACAAGGTGCCGGTGGACTACTTCTGTTATTGGTGGCGTTGCAGTTGTTGCATGGCAAGACTGAAGAAGAAAGTTATGTCGCTGCCTCGCCAGAAGATCGCACGTCGATTGCAATGGTTCCCTTGGGGACTCCGCTTCTTGCCGGACCAGGCACCATCGTGGCAACGATCTTGTTCTTCCAACGTGCAGATGGTGCAGGGGAATGGTTCAGTGTTCTTGGCGGAATTGCTATTGCATTGTCCGTGAGTTTGCTCGCACTTCGTTTCAGTGGCCTTGTTGTAAAACTTGTGCGGCCTGCAGGAGTGATTTTGCTGGCCCGCGTTGCGGGAATGATCCTTGCAGCTGTTGCGGTGCAGATGATCGCAAACTCAGTTATCGCGTTTGCACGCGAAGTGTAATTAGTTGCTCCAGCGGCCTTGGCCGAAGCGATAGCCCACCGAGCGCACTGTCTGAATCAAGTTGGCGTGCTCTTCGCCAAGCTTTGCGCGTAGTCGACGCACGTGTACGTCTACAGTGCGGGCACCGCCGTAGTACTCATAGCCCCATACGCGAGACAACAACATCTCGCGTGTGAAGACTTTGCCTGGGTTTTGTGCCAAAAACTTCAACAGCTCGTATTCCATAAAAGTGAGATCTAAAGCATTGCCATTGAAACTTGCTTGATAGGTCTCGAGGTTTAAGACCAGACCAGAGTGTTCTACGAGATCTGCGCGCGTGGCACCTTCAGCTGAAGAGAACAAGTGACGCAGACGTGCTTCAAGTTCGCGTGGGTGAAACGGGCTCAAACAGAAATCATCAAACAAATCATCACGGAGTTCTAGTTCTGCCAACTGTGCACCCGAAATCAGCAGCAACACCGCATTCACCGGGTTATCGCGCTTGCGTAATGCTCGGGCAAATGCCCATGCAGACTCGGCATCTTCATCACACGAAATGATTGCGCCCATCCATCCACTTTGTGGTTCGAGGCGATGTGCTTCTTCGGCGCCAGAGACGGCCTTCCAGCGATAGCCACCAAGGTCAAGAGTGCGTGCGAGATCAGGCGTAGGTGTCCCAGGGAAAACGACGATCATCTCAGCATTCATTGATGAACTACAGACTCCTCAGATAACGGTTGAGCTCATAGGGAGTCACCTGAGTTTTGTATTCCATCCATTCACGACGCTTGTTGCGCAAGAACCAATCGACGATGTGTTCTCCGAGTGCCTCTACAACAAGTTCAGATTTCTCCATCAACTTCAATGCATCCGAAAGTGACTGCGGCAGTTGAGTCACGCCCAGCTTTGCCAATTCGGCATCACTCATACGGAACAAGTTGGCGTCAGCTTCAGCGGGCAAGGTGTATCCCTCACGAATACCTTTCATGCCTGCAGCCAATAACACGGAAAATGCAAGGTACGGATTACATGCTGGGTCTGGTGAGCGATATTCAATGCGTGTGGCATTGGGGTTGCCGCGCTTGGGAATAGGTACGCGAATGAGTCCGCTGCGGTTATTGCGTGCCCAACTCACATGCACTGGTGCTTCAAATCCGGGAACAAGGCGCTTGTAGGAGTTCACGTATTGGTTTGTGATTGCAGTGATTTCACCTGCGTGATGCAAAAGACCGGCCATGAATGACTTAGCAATGGGGGAGAGATGGTGTGGGTCATCTTCGGAATAGAACGCGTTGGTGTTGTCTTTAAACAAAGACAAGTGCAAGTGCATGCCCGAACCCTGCACGCCTTCGAGTGGCTTGGGCATAAAGGTGGCATGCACATTGTGCATTGCGGCAATCTCTTTCACAATCATGCGGAATGTCATTACAGAGTCCGCCATGGTTAATGCATCTGTGTGGCGTAGATCTATTTCTTGTTGGCTTGGTGCATCTTCATGAAATGAGTACTCGACAGGTATTCCCAACACCTCAAGTGTGCGAATGGTTTCCTTGCGCAAAGACGAGGCAACATCTGTTGTGGTGAGATCAAAAAATCCGCCTTCATCCAACGGAACCGGAGCCTCACCTTTTTTCGGTGTCTCAAAATAGAAATACTCGATGTCAGGTGCAATGAGAAATTCAAAACCATCTGCACGAGCCGCGTCGAGATTGCGACGCAACACTTGTCGTGGGTCTCCACCAAATGTTGTCCCATCAAGATTATGAATGTCGCAGAACACACGTGCTTCTGCAGTCTTTGGATCTACCCAGGGCAATACTTCAAATGTGTTTGGATCGGGAATAGCGAGAACATCAGATTCCTCCGTGCGTGAATAGCCATCAATAGAGGAGCCATCAAAGCTCATGCCGTCATTGAGGGCGTTCTCTAACTCAGCCGGAGTGATGGCAAAACTCTTGAGTGTCCCAAGGACATCGGTGAACCACAAACGAACGAGGCGAACGCCTCGTTCCTCTACAGTTCGCAATACATAGTCACGGTGTTGATCGAGCATCTCGCCCATTCCCTCAGTCTGTCCCCACATAGGGGCACTTGGCTACCTGAAAAGAGAAACGAGGGGCCATTGGCCCCCCGTTTCCGTTGATTATTTGGATTGTGGGCTTAGCCGCACACGGTCTCAAGGATGAGACGTGTGACGAGGTAAGGATCACAGTTGGCGTTTGGACGACGATCCTCGGCGTATCCACGCTGATCGCGCTCTACCTGCCAAGGAATACGCACTGACGCACCACGGTTCGACACTCCATAGGAGTACTGGTTCCAAGGAGCTGTCTCATGCTTGCCGGTGAGACGGCTTTGGATGTCGTGTCCGTAGTTGTTTACATGCTCTAGGACACGTGTTCCCAATTTCTCACATGCTGCAACAACAGCGTCGTAACTCTCGCGCATTGCTCGAGTGGAGAAGTTGGTGTGTGCACCTGCTCCGTTCCAGTCGCCCTTTTCGGGCTTTGCGTCAAAAGAGATCACTACGTTGTAATCCTCAGCGATGCGGTGGAGCAACCAACGTGCGATGTACATGTGGTCAGACACTGACAATGCATCTGCGGGTCCAATCTGGAATTCCCACTGACCAGGCATTACTTCGGCGTTTGTTCCCGAGATACGAAGTCCTGCATCGATGCATGCTTGTGTGTGTGCTTCGATGATTTCACGACCAACCACACGACCTGCGCCAACGCCACAGTAGTAAGGGCCTTGTGGCTTGGGGTATCCACCTACAGGGAAACCATATGGTGTGCCATCGAGGCGCAACATGGTGTATTCCTGTTCGATGCCGTACCACATCTCTTGGTCCTTGTACTTCGCGGCAACTTCTGCACACTGTGCACGAGTATTTGATGGGTGTGGTTGACCAGTCTTTGCGAGAAGAACGTCGCACATCACCAAAACGTTTTTGCCACCACGAATGGGGTCTGGACAATGGAACACGGGACGCAAGATGCAGTCTGATGCATCACCGCTTGCTTGCTCGGTGGAGGAACCGTCAAAGCCCCATTCATCCATGGGCATGTCGGAGATGGCGCCCGCAAAATCGGGGAGGACCTTGGTCTTCGAACGCAGCAAAGGTGTGGGCTGGGTTCCGTCGATCCAGATGTATTCAGCCTGAATGGGCATGATGTATTCCTTTTCCTAGTTGGGGTTGACCCCGTGTTGTGTCCCTACAGGATGTCATAACGCCGTTTCTCTTCCTTTTCCCAAATGTGAACGCTGTGTGAAACGGTGTGAAAAAGCCCTCCAGAGCTGGCGGGAGCCTTATTTAGACAGGGTTTGCGAGGGTAGGTGGTTAGCCTCAGAGCGTGAGCACTTCTCCCCAATCGTCGAAAATCGGGTCAATTCGGGTGGCTGTGTCCCAATTGAACCCACTTGTCGGGGATTTGGCGGGCAATGAAACAAAGATCTTGGCCGACTATCGGCGGGCTCAAGGAGACATCTGCGACGTGGTCGTGTTCCCAGAATTGTCCGTGACGGGATACCCGCCTGAGGACTTATTGCTCAAAGGTGCATTCGTGCGCGACAACATCAACACCTTGCATCGCATCGCAACTGCAACCGGTGAGTGTGCTGCTGTGGTGGGTTTTGTTGATGAGAAAGACGGCAAGCTTTTTAATGCTGCCGCGGTGTGCCGTAACGGTTCTGTCGAGATCGTGTATCACAAACAACTCTTACCGAATTATGCAGTGTTTGACGAAGAACGATATTTCGAGTCAGGTTCTGCTCTTGCCAGCGGAACAACAGCAGGTGTGCATGTCATCAACGATGTCACGGTGGGAATTTCTATCTGTGAGGACATGTGGTTTGCTGATGGACCGGCTCTCACGCAGTCTCGTGCAGGTGCACGTGTGCTGTTGAACTTGAATGGTTCGCCATTTCATCAAGGGAAACATCGCGAGCGCGAGACGATGTTGATTGAGCGTGCACGTGCCACACAGTGCGCCATTGTGTATGTGAATCAAGTAGGTGGCCAAGATGAATTGGTCTTTGATGGCTCCAGTGTGGTGATTTCAGCTGACGGCACTGTTGCTGCTCGTCTCTGTTCATTTGATACCGACTATGCAGTGGTGAACGTGGAGGCAAACGGAAAGGTTGCACCCAGTGCAGTCGTTCCATTTGATGAAGACCTTGATCGCATCTATCGCGCGTTGGTGTTAGGCACACGTGACTATGTCACTAAGAACGGTTTCACCGATGTAGTCATTGGTTTGTCAGGCGGCATTGACTCATCGATTGTGGCTGCCGTTGCAGTAGACGCTTTAGGTGCAGCGCACGTGCATGGCGTCGCAATGCCATCGCGTTATTCCAGTCAGGGCTCACTTGATGACGCTGCTGCATTGGCGAGTGCCTTGGGAATTGATCACCGAGTGATTTCTATCGAGCCCGCATTTTCTGCGTACTTGGAGATGTTGCAACCTTCGTTTACAGATAAAGCCGCCGATCTCACCGAAGAGAATTTGCAGAGTCGCTGCCGCGGGATGACATTGATGGCATTGAGCAACAAATTTGGATGGATGGTGCTCACCACAGGAAACAAGAGCGAGATGGCGGTGGGTTATTTCACTATCTATGGCGACTCCGCCGGTGGATATGCCCTCATCAAAGATGTCTACAAAACCGATGTGTTCGCGTTGAGTCGACGCATCAATGAACGCGCAGGGCGCATCATTATTCCTGAGTCAGTGCTGACAAAGCCGCCGTCTGCAGAGTTGCGCCCCGATCAGCGCGATGATCAAAGTCTTCCGCCGTATGAAGAACTTGACCCAATCCTGCGCCACTACATAGATGATGATCTCACGGTGCCCGAGATTGTCGCGAAGGGATTTGCACGTGAAGTTGTATCGCGTATTGCACGTCTCGTTGATGTCAACGAATACAAACGCCGACAATGTGCACCTGGAGTGCGTGTATCAACAAAAGCTTTTGGCAAAGATCGGCGTATGCCGATTACCCACGGCTATCGAAGTGACCGCGAATAACCAGAGATTGCAAGTGCGGTGAGCACTGCCAACACGGTGGCGGCAACTGCTGGGCCAAGTGGGCCTACCCAGTCATACAGCGAAGTGGCGACACTGCTGAAAATTGCTCGGCCTAATGTGCCTGCGCCCACGGTGAGTCCCAAACCAATTCCACCAGCTGTCGGGACAAGATTGGCTGCAATAGGCAACATGGATACAAGTGCAAATTCAAAGCCTGCGACATAAATGATCAACATAGGAATGGCGAGAAATGCAAACTGATGGCCCACTGTCATCAAGACGCCCGCTATGGCCATAGCAATCACACCGCGCATCACGCTTTTTTCTTTGCCCCATTGATCTGTGACGCGGCTACTACCAATGCTGGATCCCAACTCGAACACGCCGAGCACCACAACAATCACAATCAAACCAAGGCTGGTGAAGCCAAACTCATCCTCGAACCATGGACCAAATGTGATTCCTACGCATTGGCTTGCACCCATCAAAAGAAATGCAGACGCAAAGATGTACAACCCATTGCGTGGAACTTTGCCTCGTTGAATTGATTGCGGAGGCGCATGTGCATCATTGCGGGGCAAACCAGTGGCAATAAGAGCACCAGAGATTGCCATGGCAACAGCACCTAAAAGAAAACCTGCTCGCCAGGAAAACAAAGCTGTGGTGATACCCATGGCTGCAACACCGATGAATAAGGACAACGCCCACGACGTTTCAATGATCCCCACAATGCGTCCACGACGTTCATAGGGAACGTGGTCATTCACCCACACAATGAGTGAAGTATCAAATAACACTTTGGAACTACTCAACAAGAACATGCCTGCTCCAAATATCCAAAGATTTGGTGCTACAGCCAAAATGATGACCGATGTTGTTAAGAGAGACACTCCAAAGAGCATCGACACCAACCGGTTACCACGATCGATGAAACGGCCGATAACGGGCGAAAGTAGGCCTGCAAATTCTCCAATCATGAACGCCACACCTAGTTGGGCAACGGTGACATCAAGTCCGCGTGCGATGACTGCAATAAATGGTGGAGCGAATCGGTAACAGGCATTGGATACCAAACGTGCCCACACAAGCCGGTCAAGATTTTTGAGTACGACCGGTGCATATGACTGGTCTAAATAGCGGGCAAACACGTTTAGAGTTCTTCGCCTAATTCGCCGTGTTCAAAAAGATCCACAACTTCGCCAATTTCAATAGACAGTGAAGGTTGTGGACGCACAACGAAATGGCAACCACCTAAATTTGCAATTCGTGTGTCGGGTACACGATGTGCGCGTCTCATCACACGAATCACACCAGCATGTGCAATGCAGAGAACTTCAGCGCCTTGGTATGTGTGTGCCAGATCTGCAAGTGCAGATGTCACACGCGCAACGATGGAGTCATCATCTTCAAAACCAGGGGGGCGTTTGTGTTCTGCAAGGTACCCAGGCCAGTCACGTTCAATTTGTGCAGGGGTGAGTCCTTGCCATTCACCTACGTCTGTTTCACGCAGACGCACATCGGGCGGTAGGAGTCCGATTCCAAGGTTGTCGGCAATGATCGAAGCAGTGCGATGTGCGCGCAAAAGATCGCTTGACACCACAGCGTCAAACATGCCGAGTTTTTCGGCTGCACGACGTGCTTGCTCATAACCAAGATCAGTGAGTTCAATATCGGCTTGACCTTGCCAACGACCCATGGCATTCCATTCGCTTTGCCCATGGCGCAGCATCAGTATTCGGGTCGCTGAAGTCACCAGACAAGTGTAGTTACTGTGTATGTGCAGTTACTGAGTGATAGCCGCGAGAATTTCATCAAACACCGCATCTGCAAGCGCTCTCATCTCGTCGTCGGTGCGGTCTTGAATGGGATGTGATGTAAACACGCGCTTCATTGTGGGGAAGCCCAATGCAACTGACTGAGCGTCGGCGGCTGTCACAAACTCATCAGAGGCGACAAACACCCCTGGTAGTCCTCGAAGTTCTAAATCTGCGATGTCATGCACACTGCATGTCGTGCAGCTGCCTCAATCGGCAAGTGCTTCAATCACCAATGTGCACTGCGTGGCAATTTCATGCCGTAAATCAACAGGAGCTGGTTTGGTGAATGTGGGTTTGGAGTACCGAAGAACTTTTGCACCGCGGTCGGTCAGTTTTTGTTCGAGGTGGTCGAGAAAAACATTGCCGCGTGGCTTGGAAATATCAAGCAAGCCAATGACATGGCCTTCGACACTGGTGGGTCGTGCTAACAATTCGCGTGTTGCCGGCTTTGACTCGTTGGTCGGATCAAGAATGGTGATGGAAGCCATTGCTGTTCAGTATGTCACGAATCGCGACATCAAGTTCCTACTGTGCGCGTCACAGGATCGCTTCCGATTTTGCCGTTCGCCCATCCTGCAATCACTGAGGAGAAAAGGCCTGCACCACCACCTGCATAGGTCACCAAGAGTCCACCGGGCCGGAACTTGGGCAGCGTTGCAGATTCCAAGTGCGCAGGAATACCTTCGGCCATGCCGTGTGCGCCACGCACAAGGTCAGTGCCAGGGCGAAGAGAACGCTGAGTGATTTCTTCGATCAGTTTTTCGCGCGTCCATCCTTCGTCGGCGAACATGCGGCCGTGGTCTGGGCTAATTGTCAAGATGGCATCAAATCCAAGAATCAGTTTTGGATGATGCACTGTTAATAGACATGCCACATATGAATTCACGAGTTCATCTGCAGTGCGTGCAAGTTGATCCACCACACAACGCGGGCCTTCACCTGCAAACACTGTGACAGCATTTGTTCCTATAGGTACACCGCGCTCTGTGGCAAGCGAAGTAAATGGTGAACGCTCTTCGTCTTCGGCAAAACAAAATGAGATCTTTCCGGGGTTGCCATGAGTTGCACGGTCTACTTCGCCTGGGCGTCCACCACCCACATTGCGAATCGTCAACTGCACTGCACGGCCAATGGTGTTGTTGGCACGATTACCTTGACCAAAGGTGTTGATTCCCGAATTCATTCCAATGGCACGTGTTCCTGGGCCATTGCAGACAATCACCGGCCCCACCGGCATGGTGGTGGCAAGAACTCCATGCATGTTGAATTCGTCGTTGCATACTGCTTCAAGTGCTGCAATCACCCATGGCATGTATTCAGGAAGACAACCAGCCATCACGGCATTGATGGCAATTTTTTCTACGGTGAGTTCCACGAGATCAGGTGGACACAACGCGACAACATCTTGCGGGTGACGAGTAGTGCCGGTCAACATTTTTAGTACGCGTTCGCGAGTGGGTGGAATAACAGGAAGTCCATCTGTCCAGCCACGTGCATACATTGCTTCAAACTCATCTTCTGCCGCAGAAAACTCAATAGTTCGTGCGATGACGGGTGAGTCTGTGAAACGTGCACGCAATGCATCCACACGGTCGGGGTCCACACTCATTGATCCACAACCCGGACGCATCTCAGGAAGATCTTGACCAAGGGTGGTAACTCCAGTGAGCTCGCGCCATTGTTGTTTTGACCAACCAATTGTGCGTTCTACTTCATGCCCGTTTTCTACTTTGATTACGGTTGGAACAGTTTCGATGTCGTGATGCCACGACACCGACAAATCTTCGTCATGGAGTGGAGTCACTGTTGCCGGAAATGCAGGATCATCTTGGGTGTAGACGGTGAGCGGCATTCCCGTTGCGGCAAGTTCACCAATCACTGGTTCCACCATTTGACATGTTGCGCATTCTCGCTTCACAACAATGACGAGGCCATCAGGCAACTGAGGTGCGATGTGTTCCATGGAAGAACGGTACCCTCATTGCGGGGGCGTACGAGTACCTGGTGGGCTTCACTGTCTTCAAAACAGTTGGAACGGGTGAACCCCGTTCGGCGGGTTCGATTCCCGTCCGCCTCCGCCAATCACCACCTGTGGCCGCGAATGCGCATGTCTCCTGCACGACGGGTGAGCCCGTACTTATCTATACATTCGGCTAGGGGCACGGCATGTTTACGTGTGATTCCTAAGGCATCACGAAGTTGTGAGACGGTAAAGCCCTCTGGTGAGACCTGCCACAGTTTTTCAAGTTCTGGTCGCAGCGATTCCAAAGTGTCGCGATGGAATGCCACGGCGTCGTGTTCAAAGACCACTCCTTGTTGTACCAACTGACGCACCACATTGCGATCAAATTGTGCACTCGAAGGTCCAGTGAGTCCATCGTTGCGAATCTGTTGTGCAAGTGGATGCGCGGACAATGCGTCTGCATCGCGACGTCGTGCAATTCCTGCACTCACTACAACGTTTGGAAGCAGGGTGATGAGGTCACGTTCGTGTGGTTGAAGTGGAGCAAGATCAATTTCGCCGCGGGCTTCTAGTTGTTCCGTCAGCTCCTGCAGCGCAGATTCCACAACATGTGGAAGTGCAAACCATTGTCCCACAACTGGCACAAGGGAAGTTCCTGTGAGCAGTTCTGCATCGTCAACAGAAACAAACCCGCGTCCCTTCATGATGGATTCCACAGTGCCATCAGGTTGTGCACGTGAGAGGCGCAAGCGTGGATCTACATCGAGAATTACTCCACCACCGATTGTTGAATTCGTGCTCGTATCTCGCAGTAGGAAACGGTCACCTGGAGTTAATGGAAGTGGTCGCTGCCATCGAAGACGAATTGTTCCTTGTGAGGCGGCTCCAATGTCTTCTGCGGAAATCACCCGCACAGTCGTTGATTGAAAGTCGGTACCGATATGCACCGTGAAACTTCCGCGATGATTCAGAGGACGTATCAGTGTGGGCAGCGTGTGAATAAGAGCATCACACACAGTGGTGGTGCGCCATTTGCCTGGTGCCACGAGTGCATCGCCGCGCATGAGACTCTCGGCGTCTACACCCACAATATTGACTGCACATCGAGATCCGGGTTCGCACGTGTCAACAGTTGTTCCGTGTACTTGAATGTCGCGTACACGGACGGGCTCACCGGTGCGTGCAACGACGAGTTTGTGGTCAATGTGTAATGGTGCGGTGTCAAGCGTGCCTGTCACCACTGTGCCCGCACCTTTCATGGTGAAAATGCGATCAATGAATAGCCGTGATGCATCTGGTCGTGTGGTGCGCTGACTCATACGAGCTACGGCAGTGAGTGCATCAACAAGTGCGGGAAGACCTTCTCCAGTAAGTGTGGATGTCTCGACGATGTCTGTCCAGGTAATGGTGCTTGACGAAATACGTTGTTGAATTTCTGCACTACGTAACTGGCGCTCAGAGGAATCGACGCGGTCGCACTTCGACAATGCAATCACACCATGAGTGATGCCCAACACCTCCAAAATTCCAAGGTGTTCTTCGGTTTGGGGTTTCCATCCTT
>WLGS01000042.1 GCA_009703125.1 Actinomycetota bacterium | reverse complement strand
TGGCGGTGGTTGAACATGGACTGATGAAAGTTGAGAAATGCTGCGGGCTGGTTGTCGCGTACGGAGATTGCTAACTGCAGCGCAAGCAGGCCCGAGTCAGAGTCGGGGCGGTCCCAGACATCCACATCGCCTTCCTCCACGTGGGATTGCCCAAGACAGAAAGGAAGGAAAGTAACGTTCCAATCGGCTCCACCACGAAGCCCTTCCACAACATGGTCATGGACTAATCGCGCAAATGGGCAGCGATAATCGAAGGTGAGTCCAAAAGTGCGTGCCATAGACAAGAATGCAACACCTATTTATAGGTGACTATTCCCCCGAACAGGAAACCTATACGGGGATGGCTCTAGCCGATGATGGATGAGATGACGGGAACGGCAATAGAGCCAAGAATTGCCCCGGTCACGATCCCGCCAAGAATGTCTGTGGCGTGATGAATGCGCACCACTACTCGGGACAAGGCAATCAATAGTGCAATGGCAATCCACAACATACCAAGTGGAAAGCCGGTGTAGGAGATGAGAATGAAAACTGCAAACGTTGCCGACGATGCGTGACCTGAGGGGAAACTCGACGTGCGAGGTGTGCGTATGTCGAAACGGTGATCACCTGATGTTGTGGGCCGCTCACGTCGGAACACACGCTTGATGCCTTGATTGACAATCAGGCTTTCCACTCCAAGTGCGACAGATAATGCCACTGCTTGCCAGAGGCGTTCAGTGGATCCAACTGCACGAGTGAAGCCGATGATGTGCCAGACAATACTGAAATCACCTACTGTGCTTGCAATTCCAAAACATGCGACAAAAAACTTGCGTTGTCGCAGTGGTTCGAGAAGTGCATCTCCCCAGACATCGATGCGGTTCATGGCAATTGCAGAGCCACGTTCTGTGTCAATGTGGCCAACATGTCAGGGCGCTCTAATGGGCCGAAGTGGCCAAGTTCGTCGTACTGAATGTAGGTGGCGTGTGGAATCTGCTCTGCAACATTGCGCGCAAATGAAGATGGTTGAAACGGTGCCGGTGCACCAGAGACAACCCAAACAGGAGTTGTAATTGAGGGCAAGTCATCCCATGCGCCACTAGTCCCGCCCGTTTCGTACGTGCGTGCTTCATGTTCGGGAAGACACTTCAATGCAATGTCACCCTCGTCGGTGACGGCAAATCCATGTCGCACGTACGCCTCGCGTGCCAAAGGATGAAATGTCGACATCGGTGGCTTTGATGAATAATTCTCTATGGCGTCGTCAAAGGATGGGAAACGTGCACGTCTTTTGCGCGCGCCGCCTGCAAGTGGGTTCTCTGGTCGAGGTGGAGCGTTGGGTGGAGGCGGAGGGAACACAATCGGTTCAAACACAATGAGGGCCGAAAAAAGCGAAGGCTCTCTATGTGCGGCCATCAACAATGACGCACCACCCATGGAATGACCCACACCAATAATTTTTTGTTCATCCACCATGGAGAAGAGATAACGCGCAGCAGCTAGCGCATCGTCTCCGTACATTTTCCATTCAATGGTGGCAGGGTCGATGCGTTCGGCATCGCCGTACCCGCGATGGTCAAAGCCCATTACTCGATGTTGTTCACCTAGTTCTTGTGCCAAAGGTGCAAAACAATGCGCATGAAAGCCTGTTGCGTGCGACAACAGAACCGGTGATCCCTGACCACCGAAATCATGCATCGCAATCGAGATTCCATCAAGGGATGAAATCACCTTTGCATCGTTGCACGCAATGTGTTGTGTCATGGTCGAGGGCGAACAATCACCACAGAATGGCTTTAGGCATCCTTGAGCGCATTGAAGAATAAACCTGTTTCTTCTGGTACGCCAGATGGGATGACGTAGCCATCAGTGTTGCGAATTTGGCTCCAGTTGTCGCGCACATCCTCCAAGGTAAGACCTGGCTTAAAGAAGCCTTGAGTCTCTCCAATAAAGACTCGCGCCACGCGTCCGCCACCCACTGAATAAATCTCTCCAGACACATCACAATCTTCGTGTGCAAGCCAGGCAACAATTGGAGTAACGAGTGATGGGTCGAGCTTGTCGCCAAGTGCTCCCATGAGATTTTCTGTCATGCGGGTCAATGCAAGTGGTGCAATGGCGTTGGCGCGGATGTTGTACTTTGCGCCCTCTGCTGCAAGCACTCGAGTGAAGCCCACCAGTCCCATTTTTGCCGCGCCGTAGTTTGCTTGGCCGAAGTTTCCAAAGATTCCTGCCGCAGATGATGTGGAGATGATGCGTCCATACCCTTGCTCACGCATACGAATCCATGCGGGGCGTGTGACGTTGAATGCGCCCTTGAGGTGCACTTCAATAACCGAGTCCACAAGATCTGGAGTCATGTTATGAAAGGTCTTGTCGCGCAGAATGCCTGCGTTGTTGATCACAATGTCCACCCGACCGTAGGCATCAATTGCTGTTTGGATGATTGCCTCACCACCATCGGGAGTTGAGACGCTGTCGTGGTTGGCCACGGCTTCGCCACCCGCTGCGCGAATTTCATCAACAACTTTTTGTGCAGCGCTTGCATCTGCGCCCGTGCCTTCCACGTTGCCTCCGAGGTCATTGACCACGACTAGGGCGCCACGTTCAGCCAGGAGAAGGGCGTGTTGCCTTCCTAGACCGCCACCAGCTCCGGTGATTACTGCAACTTTTCCGTCATATGTCAACTTGCTCATGGCTTCTACCGTAGTCGTGGAGGCCTACTGTGACCACATGGACGAATTGCTGCCTCCTGAGAATGACCCGCGCCGTCAACAAGTGCGCCAATGGATTGCGGAACATCCGGCCCCAACACACAAAGAGTTGGCTGAATCGGGTTATGTGGCTCCGCACTGGCCAGCACCTTATGGGCTGGGTGCTGACCCTGTACATCAATTGATTATTGACGATGAACTCGCGCGCGCCGGAATAGCGCGGCCTTCGAATCAGATAGGGATCGGCTGGGCTGCCCCCACGATTATTTATGCAGGAACACAAGAACAAAAAGATCGCTACGTCATGCCCGCGTTATCTGCAGAAGAAATCTGGTGCCAGTTGTTTTCTGAGCCAGGCGCAGGAAGCGACCTCGCCTCATTGTCGACGCGAGCGGTGCGGGACGGTGATGAGTGGGTGATCAATGGACAGAAGGTCTGGACTACAGGGGCGCACTATTCAAAGTTTGGAATTTTGATTGCACGAACAAACCCTGATGCGCCGAAGCACAAAGGCATCACCTACTTCATTTGTCCGATGGATTCTCCAGGAATTGAGATACGCACAATTCGTAACATCGCTGGTGCAGAGAGTTTTAATGAAGTCTTCTTTACCGATGTACGACTTCCACATGACTGTGTAGTGGGTCAAGTAGATGAGGGCTGGCGACTTGCCAAGGTCACGCTGGGTAATGAACGAGTATCACTGTCGACGGGAGGAGTGCTCTGGGGTAACGGCCCCACCGCGCTCGACGTTGTTGCTGAAGCTCAGAAATTAGGGGTATCGGATTCCGTGATGCGACAGCGCATTGCAAAGATCTACATCGAACATGTGGTCTTAGAAATAATTCGTATGCGTACTTTGACCGCACGCATGCGGGGAACACAACCAGGACCCGAGGCCAGTATTAGAAAAATCATGGCTGACGAACACGGCCAAAAAGTCATGGAAGTTGCCCGCGATGTGATTGGAGCCGATGCAATGTTGATCGGGCTCGACGATGCCATTGGGGGAAAGAACATTCGCTCGAAGAGTTGGTACAGCGGCTATATGTTTTCGCGCGCTCTCACTATTGGTGGTGGAACTGGGGAAGTGCAACGCAACATCTTGGGCGAACGTGTTCTTGGCTTGCCTAGTGAACCAGACCCCACCAAGGGTCTAACGTGGAGCCAATCGCAGAGATGACGGGGGGTCACTATGTCGGTGTCATCAGATCGTATGCAGGTTGATCTTTTAGATCCTGAGTTGTATCAATCCAATCCGCACGATGTGTGGTCATGGATGCGGGCTAATGAACCTGTGTACCGCGACGAGAAGAACGGGTTATGGGGCATTACGCGACATGCCGATGTGATGGATGTTGAACGTCGCTCCACAGTGTTTTCCTCCAATGGCGTGTATCGAGCAGTGCTCTCACCGGGCGAGAGCAACATGATTGCCCAAGACGACCCTCGTCATCGTCAGCAACGAATGTTGGTGCAACCACAATTAACCCGTTCTGGTGTTGCACAGCGCACAGATGAAGTTCGACAATTAGTCGCCGAGCTTGTTGATGAGGTGATTGCCCGTGGTGAGTGCGACATTGTGGAGACATTGGCTGCGCAATTGCCGGCACGATTAACTTCTCGTTTACTGGGCTTTCCCGAGGAAATGTGGCCGCAATTGAAATCGTGGAGTGAGCGATTAATGCGCACCGACATGCGTGATCGAGATCCCGAAGTGATGTCAGAGTTCATTGCAGCAAACCAAGAATTTGTGGGCGCAATGATTCCTGTCCTCAGGGAAGTTTCTGGTTGTCCGCGTCATGACTTTATGTCGATTTGGGCAAATGCACTGATTGATGGTCAACCATTTCCTCCTGAATCCATCGTGCATGAAGTGGGCCTGTTCATTGCAGGAGGCGCTGAAACCACTCGTACTGCAATTAGCCACGGCGTCAGGGTCTTTTGTGATCATCTTGATCAGTGGAACATGATGGCTGCACAACCTGCACTCGTAGAGCCTGCGGTCGAAGAAGTTCTTCGCTGGGTAACTCCTTTGAACAACTTTTTCCGTATGGCACTCACCGACGACGAAGTGGGTGGGCAAAAGATTTCTGCGGGTGACCGAGTAGTGATGTTGTACCCCTCGGCAAATAGAGATGAAAAAGTCTTCACCTCTCCGTTCTCCTTTGACATCACCCGATCTCCGAATCCTCATTTATCGTTTGGTTTTGGAACGCACTTGTGTGTCGGGGCAAATTTGGCACGGTTGGTATTGGAAACAGTATTCGCCGAGATGTCTGCTCGAATTCGTCATCTTGAACCCATCTCCGAGCCCGATGTTGAAGCAAATATTTTTGCGCGTGCTGTGAAATCTTTTCATGTGCGAGTTGTGCCTCGGTAGCACTGTTCAATCTCATTGACCCTTTTCCCCGTTAGCGTGGAGACCATGCGTACTTCACGATGGTTATCTCTTTCGGTTGTTGCAGCGCTCGGAATCACGGGGTGTGCCTCCGATTCTGAGTCCTTGTTGCCGGCCGATGCCGATGTTGCAGCAAAGGAAACTTGCATGTCGGTGAAGGAAATCACCGGACGTGCGCCAAAGCTTGTCTCCACCGTGGCGCCGATTACCAATCTGATTGCGATGGTGGTGGGCGATCTTGGACCCACCGTTGATGGTCTTGTTCCAGAGGGAACAAACTCTCATACCTTCGAGCCTCCTCCAAGTGCTGCAGCAGTAGTGGAAGATGCAGATGTGGTGTTCGTGAATGGTCTTGGTCTTGAAGATCCTTCTATTGAGTTGGCGAAAGACAATGCAGCCAACGCCATCATTTGTGAATTGGGAACAGCAGTGTTGCCCGGCGACGAATGGGTCTATGACTTTTCATTCCCCAAAGAGGGCGGCAAACCCAATCCGCACTTGTGGACCAACCCACCAATGGTGCAGCAATATGTTGACCTCATTCGTGATGTTGTGGTCGCTCTCGATCCGTCAAACACCGATGGCTACAACGCCAACCACGCCAAGATCTCTCGAGTGATTACTGATCTTGATGCAGCCATGACAACAGCAGCACAAACTGTGCCTGAGGCAAGCCGAAAATTACTCACCTATCACGATGCATACGCATATTTTGCACTTCGTTACGACTTTGAGGTTGTGGGCGCAATTCAGCCCTCATCTTTTGAGGAGCCCTCACCAAAAGAAATCGCAGAACTCATTGACCAAGTGAAGTCCTTGGGTGTGAAGGCTGTCTTTGGAAGCGAAGTCTTTCCTTCGCCAGTGCTTGCGCAAATTGGTGATGAGACTGGTGTGCGATATATCGATGTTCTTCGCGACGATGATTTGTTGGGCGAGCCTGGCGATGAGCAACACAGTTGGGCAGATCTTATGAAGTTCAATTTCACCACCATGGTGGAAGCGCTCGGTGGAGATGTATCGGCATTGGAGGCAGTGGACACGAATGCAGGCGTCATGGACAAGGCGTTCTATCCGCAGTGAGCGGAGGAATTCTTGTTGAATGTGCGCACATAACGTGCGCATATGGGTCAACTGTTGCAGTTCGCGACGCCCATGTCACTTTCAGAAGTGGCGATTTCGTAGGAATTGTGGGCCCATCTGGGTCGGGCAAAACGACACTATTGAAGGCCATTCTCGGAACAGCCACACCTCAACAGGGCCATGTCACCAAGAAGCCTGGATTGCGTATGGGATATGTCCCACAAGTGGAGTCAGTGGATTGGAATTTTCCAGTAACAGTGCTTGAAGTGGTGGCAATGACACGAACGAGTCGTCGTTATTTCCCCAGAATCACTCCCGATGAACGCCGAGATGCATTAGATGTTCTCGAAAGACTTGGCCTTGCAGGATTACATGATCGCCACATACGTGAACTCTCAGGTGGTCAACAACAAAGAGTGTTCGTTGCACGCGCGCTTTTTCATCGCCCTGAATTATTGGTACTCGATGAGCCAACATCGGGAGTCGATGTTCGTACTCGTCACGAAGTTCTGCACTTGCTAGCTGATCTTCATGATGATGGAGTTTCCATCGTTCTTTCCACGCATGATCTCAATGGACTTGCCGCCCACTTGCCACGATTGATTTGTATGAATGTGGATGTCATCGCCGATGGTCCACCACTTGAGGTCTTGAATTCAGAAGTGTTAGAGAATACCTATGGTGCTCCGATGGAAGTGCTTGTGCATGGCGGCATGCCTTTGGTGCTGGAACATGGTGCAGATGATGTCTCGCGACGACTTGGCGGCACACGATGAGTTCAGCTTCGTTAGTTATTGCCGGTGTGTTTGATCCATATCAATACCAGTTCTTCACCAATGGCGTAGTAGTTGCCACAATCGCTGGCGCCTTGTGCGGACTATTGGGAGTTTTTGTGGTCTTGCGCGGAATGAGCTACATCGGCCATGGTCTTTCGCACGCCGTCTTTGGTGGAGCGGCAGCATCAGCGGTGATGCAGTTGAACTACTTCGTTGGCGCAGGAATTTGGGGCGTTGCCTCCGGTGTCATCATTGGTCGCATTGCCCGTCGTCGCTTAATTGGCGCCGACGCCGCGATTGGTGTCGTCACAACTGCATCGTTTGCACTCGGTCTTGCATTGCTCAATCGTTTTGGTCAGGCAAAGAAGAGCATTGAAGCGGTGTTGTTTGGCAGTGTGCTGGGCGTACGTACAGCAGACATTGTCGCGGTTGCACTCGTCACTGTGTTGACTGTGGTTGTTGTGGTGATGCTGTATCGACGTTTGTTGTTTGCCACCTTTGACCCAGATGTTGCTCAGGTCTCAGGTGTGAAAGTGGCTTGGATTGAAGCACTCTTAATGGTTCTGTTATCGCTCACCATTTTGGTGACAATGCGCGTGATCGGAACTTTACTGATTTCTGCACTTTTGGTGATTCCTGCATCGGTGGCGCGTATGACGACCAACTCTTTTGCGCGCATGTTATGGATTTCGCCCATTGTGGGTGCATTGTCAGGATTTCTAGGAATGAACCTTTCGTATCACCTTGATACATCGGCGAGCGCCACCATCATCTTGGTCGCAACTGCGATGTTTATCACCGTGTACACGGTCAGTGGTATTCGTGGGCGTTCTCGCATAGCTCACGTCCATCACGTGTAGTTCACTACTTTTCGTCAAGAACCCATTCCACACCAGCGGGTGTGTCACGTACCTCAATGCCAAGGTTTGCAAATGCATCGCGGATGACATCGGAGAGATCAAATCTTTTCTCCGCACGTACGGTGGCTCGTACGGCAAGCATTGCCTCTACATATGGTCCAACTACTTCGCGTGGATCTTTGAGTCCACCAGAGGATGCATCACCAAGTTGGCTAATCATCGAACGCAGTGCTGCTCGTGCGCGATCGCCGATATCACCTTGCAAGGTATCGCTTGACCAATCCACGATGGCCTGTTCTAAGTCCAGACAAGCACGCAATGCAGAATCCGCATCGCGAGATGCTATTGCATGACCAAATGCTTGATTGAGTCGCGTCAGTGTTCCTTCAAATGTGTCGTCGGCAGCATCGGTGTGGTCTTCGTCAGGTCCACTGAGTGTGGTTACCTGAGAAGTAAGAGCTTGTGAAGAGTTTCCAGAACCAAAGTGTGTCCACGGGTTCTGCAGTACGGCAATATCAATAGATTCACCACTCTTGATGGAATGCGACACAGAGCGAAGCCGAAGAGTAACTGTTCCGTTTCCTACCACTCGAGCAGTTCCTGCGTCACTATCAATGATCAGTCCTGTATGTTCGTCAACTCCCAGCACAAAGGTGTCATCGTCGAGGAGTGATTCAAACAAGCGAAGACGTGTCTCTCCGAGATAACAGAATCTCGTGTCATGATTACCGCCTTCGGCGTTGTCATAGTGAGGAATAACCGTGGCATTGATGCCAAGTGTCGAGAGCAGATCCAGTCCGTTGAGGCGCTCCACATCTTGGCCCACTTTGTAGATCTCATAGACCGGAACCGTGGCGCGCCCCAAAGTAAGGGCTGCAGCGGATGCGAATGTGACGATGCCGCCATGGCGAATCTTGTCTTCAATGATGGAGGCAACATTTGTGCCACTCCATTGCCGCAGGGCATACGTGGGAGAGCCTGGTCCCGCAAAGATGTAGTGGGAATCGGTGAGTGCACGAAGTCCACGTTCAATGAGTACAGGATCTGCGGGCAGGTGAGTGTCGTGCATGCGCACAAGACCCGCCACGGCGATATCGATATTCACCGAAGTGCGAAAATAGGCAACTGCTCGTGCAGCAAGCTCAGGAGCGTTTTCTTGAAAACCATAAGGAGTGTCCAAAAGAACTGCGCGTGGAGGTGACGGTAGTTGAGCAACTAACGCACGATGCGTGGAGACCATGGTGGGAGTTGTTTCTCCTGAACCCATGATGGTGAGTATGCGTGGAAGGCTCATCTGAAAAATCCTGTGGATATGGCGTGATCGACCACCGCGGCAAATCGATCCGGAAATTGGGCATGAAGGTCATGGTCTGCAGGCTCGAACCATTCGACGCGAGCCTTCGGTAGTTGCGAAAGAGCGTCTGCAATCTGTTGACGTTTCACAGCAGTGTGTTCATCGTGTGCTTTGGAGGCCGGAGTAAAAAGTACGGGAACTTTGATGTGTGGCCATTTCTCTGCGGGTCGATCTTCCCAGAGGTGACGGAGAATTGTCATGTGTCGTTCCATGGTGAGGTGCGGTGCAATCGTTCCGTCGGAACGCTTCTCCATGTTATGCATCTGTCCGTCTATGGCTTCTTCGGTCCAATCTGGATGTGCTGCGCGAATGTATGAACGTAGACGCTCGTATTGCATACCTACAAGATGGGGAGGTCGAAGTGTTCTTTCACACTCGTCCCATTCGGCAAAAGAATGTGAAAGATCAATAGTGCCGCCGTCGACGGCAACAATTCCACGAATGAGATCAGGGAATTGAGATGCAAGTTCCACCACGATGTTGCCACCCCATGATTGTCCAACGACGAGTGGACGATTCCATCGGGGTTGTGTTGCCGCGCGGGTCTTGATGACATGGGCTACATCGGCAGCGATCTCGGGGACTGAGTAACCATGATCAGGCTTATCGCTGTGGCCATGTCCACGAAGATCAAGTGCAATGACGGAATGGCCAATCTGGGTAAGACATCGAGCAGGGCCATCCCAGAGGCGCGCGTTTGAGGCAAGACCATGAAGTAGGACCACAGGAATTCCCGTTGGCGCAGTGGTTTGTGACCAATCCACCACTCGAAGATTTGTTCCGTCTGGTGCCGAGACCAATGATGACACCCAGGGAGAACTCACAGACCCATTGTCGCGCCTCTGGTGCAAAATCGCACTAGGAATCGCATGTGCCCCTTGTTTCGTCATAGGGTCTAGGGCAGACCAATCAAGGGGGAATCATGAAGTTGTCTATGGGAATCAACTATTCGGGCGGATTCAAAGAAGCAGTTGACCGTGTGGTGCAGTTGGAAAAAGCCGGACTTGACCAAGTGTGGATTGCCGAGGCCTACAGCTTCGATGCGATTTCTCAAGTGGGTTACCTCGCCGCCAAGACAGAGCGCGTGGAGATTGGCACAGGAATTGTGAATGTCTATTCACGCACTGCTGCACTCATGGCAATGACAGCTGCAGGATGTGACTATGTCAGCGATGGTCGATTCATCTTGGGTCTTGGCGCATCTGGACCACAGGTCATTGAAGGTTTCCATGGTGTGCCCTATGACAAGCCCATGCAACGCATTAAGGAATACATCGAAGTGTGTCGCAAGGTATGGGCACGCGAAGAAGCATTGCAATATGACGGCAAGACCGTGCAGATTCCGTTGCCCGCGGGCCAAGGCACTGGATTAGGCAGGCCACTCAAGATCATTAATCACCCTGTACGCAAAGACATTCCTATTTGGTGGGCGTCATTGAAAGACAAGAGCGTTGAGGCAACTGCAGAGATGGCAGATGGTTGGTTGCCCATCATGTTTTATCCAGAGAAGTATCACAATGTCTGGGGAACCCAATTAAAGGCTGGTCTCGCAAAGCGTGATCCCAATCGTGCACGGTTGGATATTTCGGCAGGTGGCATGTTGGCCATTGATGAATCTTTAACCGGAGATGCGCAGACCAAGATCTTGGACATGGCACGTCCGAACATGGCGTTGTATGTAGGTGGCATGGGTGCTCGCGGGAAGAATTTCTATAATGACGTGTGTCGTGATTACGGATTTGAAAAAGAAGCTGTAGAGATTCAAGATTTGTACCTCGAAGGTAAAAAAGATGAAGCCGCAGCGGCGATACCTGGAGAATGGATCATGAACGCCAACTTGGTGGGTTCACCTGGATTTATCAAAGAGCGTGTGGCTGCATACAAAGAAGCAGGGGTCACTGTGTTGTCAGTGAACCCCATTGGCCCAGATCCCGTGGGGCAGATGGAAAAACTCCGCGCAATCGTGGATGGCTGATCGTGTCGGTGCTGACAGTTGACCACGTTGTTCCCGGCTGGGAGCCGGTGCGCGACGCTCTTCTAGAAGGTTTCCACAACGGCGAAGATCACGGTGCAGGCGTTGCGGTGTATCACCGCGGTGCATGTGTTGTAGATGTGATGGGCGGTTGGCGAGATCGTGAACACACGATTCCGTATGGCCCAGATGCACTGCAGACGGTTTTTTCCACGACTAAAGGCATCATGTCAATTGCAGTAGCCATGTGTGTGCAGCGTGGGTTAATTGATTATTCAGAAAAAGTTGCGAAGTATTGGCCCGAGTTCGCACAAGCAGGCAAACAAGACGTGACTGTGGCGCAATTGCTTGCGCATCGTGCAGGTCTGTACACCTTGCGTGATCAAGTGAGCCTTGAAGATGCGTTGAACTGGGACACGATGGTGACGCGTCTTGCGGCCACCGAACCGTTGCTTCCCTTAGATTCCGTGCACGCCTATCACGCCATCACCTTTGGTTGGTTGGCTGGTGAGTTGGTGCGACGGGTGGATGGACGCAGCGTGTCGGAGTTTGTGCGCGATGAGATTGCTCGTCCTTTGGGGGCAGAGTTCTTTATTGGTCTTCCAGAAGAGTTGGAGCCTCGAGTTGCGCGTTTGATGGCGCATCCTCTTCCAAGTTTCCCCCTCGAGATTGCAAAAATTATGCTTGATCGTGGTGGTCCAGGAACAAAAGGCGAGGCCGCTTTGTCGCTGAATGGAGCTTTTGCTCCTGGCGCTTTCAATAAGCCCGAAGTGCATCGCGCACAAGTGCCTGGTGCGAATGGCATTGGAAACGCCCGGGCATTAGCAAAAATATACGGAGCGTGCGTCGGCCAAGTAGACGGTGTGCAACTGTTGACTCCTGCAACTGTTGCTCAAGCAACAGTGAGCATGACCCCAGTCGACGAAGTAGATGCGGTCTTGTTGTCGCAAACAGATTTTGCAATGGGTTTTATGCGTCACAATGAGCATTACAGATTCACTGGCCCTGAAGCATTTGGTCATACCGGTGCGGGTGGTTCTGCATCATTTGCAGACCCCAGTCGCCATCTTGGCTTTTCATATGTGATGAACACGATGATGACGGTGTATGACGAAGATCCTCGTCGCGCCCGTCTTATTGCGGCTGCGAAGCATTGCGCAGATGCTGCCTCAGCGAGCGCGTAGAAGTTAGATATGTAATTGCTGCACATGCAGCAAGACATGAAAACAACACGATGGTGCTACGCACACCTATGGATTCAGATACCAATCCTGCGGCGATGCTTGTAAGGCTCAACATCAAGGTGACGAGGGCAAAATCTCCCGCCAGAACTCTTCCGCGTAATTCGTCGGGTGCTTCCATCTGTAGGCCAAGTGTGGACAATGTCCATTGTGCGCCTCCACCTAAATGAGCCAACGCAACAAAGACCACCGCGACGGCAAGGGTGGGACTGAGGCCCACTCCAAGGTATGCAACAGAAAAACCAAGACCAGCCCAACCGCATACGCGCAAAAGTTTGGCCATGTCGCGTTGCACTAAACGTGCGGCAAGAATAGGACCAAGACCTGATCCCACGCCACGTGCGCCGAGCAGTGCGCCACGCCCTGCATCGCCAGATCCGAATGCATCCGAGGCAAGAACAGCAAGTTGGCTCACAATTCCTGCTCCCACAGCAAAAGTTGTTTTGGATGCTAGAAGAGCCAAGATCACCTTGTTATGACGAGCAAGAGTGATGGCTTCGCCCATATCTGCCAGCGGTCGAACCCGACGAGAAGAAACTTGTGTTCTTTCTGCTTGCATCGGGCGTCTGATGCGTGAGACAAGAAAAGCCGCAATCACAAATGTCAGCGCATCTGCGATGAACGACGCATTGCGACCAAATGCCGAGGAGAAGATTCCACCGAGTCCCGCACCTACAGCCAACATGATTCCCCATGTGCTACCAAAAAGTGAGTTTGCGTAGCGAAGGTCTTGGTCGTTGTCCACCAAATTAGGAATTGCCGCACCTGATGACGGCCCAATAAAGGCCGCTAGAGCCGAGATGGTGCTTTGGCAGACAAAGGCAAGCCACACGGTGTGTTTATCGACGAGCAAAAACCCAAGTGCTGCAATTGCTTGAGCAATCGAGACAACAAAGATGATCCTTCGTCGATCAAATCGATCGGCAAATGAACCTGCGACAGGGGACATGAGAAAAGAAGGCAAAGTGAGTGAGACCAGCACGAGAGAGACCAGAAACTTCGATCCAGTGAGATCATCAATAAGGCCAGCTAAGGCGACAAATGTGAACCAATCACCGAGGTAGGACACCACTTGGGCGCCAAAAAGAAATCGAATGTCGCGATTACGACGAAGAAGACTAAACAAAATCAGCGCATCGCATCGAGGCGCTCCAGAGTCTGGATTGCCTCGGTCATAATCTCTGCAACTACTTGTCGTGCAGGCTTAATCTCATCGATTGCACCCACAGATTGACCAATTGCCATGAACGCGCGGTTCGTGTCGAGTTCCACTTCTGGGCCCACGCCTAAGTGATGAATGCCTGCTTGGATTGTGGCAATTGCTTGACCAGGGAAACCTTGCAGTTCTTCTGGGTGTTCTTCGAAATGTTGTGTCCACTCAGTACGTGCAACGCGACATGTTTTTCCCGTGTAGGCCTTGCTGATGACGGTGTCATCTTCGGCCATCTCTAACATTTTTTCTTTGTAGCCACGACCTGTGTGTGCTTCGTGTGTGGCGATGAACTTGGTGCCAATCCACACACCTTCTGCACCAAGTGCAAGCGAGGCGATAAGTCCGCGTCCGTCAAAAATTCCGCCCGCAGCAACAACGGGAACTTTTCCTTCAACCGCATCGACTACT
>WLGS01000041.1 GCA_009703125.1 Actinomycetota bacterium | reverse complement strand
CTTTGGCAACCGATGTCCGCGACACTCTCATCACCTTGAATCACCCTGATGTCGACACTGCACTCATGGTTGGTCATTCGCTTGGTGGCGTCGTCGTTAGCGCATCTGGCGCACTATTTCCATGCGGCGCAATTATGAATATCGACCAGCCGCTTCGACTGTCTACATTCAAAGAAGGCCTATCGCAACTTGAGCCACTCTTGAAAGGTGGCCCTCAATCATTCGCTACTGCAATCTCTCTCTTGTTTGAATCAATGATGGGTGCACTACCTGCGAATGAGGTGGATCGCGTTACCGAACTTCGTCGCGCGACGCAGAACGTTGTCCTTGGAATTTGGGGAACAGTGTTTGAATCCTCGGCTGAAGAACTCGATGCGCAAGTGGATGCACTAGTTGCGGGAATCACCGTTCCGTATTTTTCTTTGCACGGAGTTGATCCCGGCGCCGAATACACCTCATGGCTCCATAACGCTGTTCCAAGTGCAACGGTAGAAGTATGGGACAACCTCGGCCATTATCCACATTTGGTCGATCCAGGAACATTCCTTCGGTTAGTCAACGACTTGAGCACAAACAAATAAGAAATTTGGTGGAGCTGAGGGGAATTGAACCCCTGACCTCTTGCATGCCATGCAAGCGCTCTGCCAACTGAGCTACAGCCCCTAGAAAGTAAGCCTGTCTAGGTTCTGCGGAAAATCCTATCGCCAGGAAACCCCACAAGGACATGCTCAGATTCTCCCCCAAAGACCGCAAATTTTCGACTCCTACTCCAGGAAACTGACTTCAATCAGCTGGTCATCAATCTGTGCCCAAATCAAACCGCTTTCTTCATCAACGTGATCAACCACAGTTGTGGTGGTTGTAGTCGGCACGCTCTCGTCAGCAGGCACAGAGTTAGTTCCGATAGTTGTGAGCAGCACTACTGCTGTGCAGGCCACAATGGTGCGTCGCATTGACATATTCGGGACAGTAACAACGCTCATCAATAGGGTGCAGATTTAGCTCCGTTAACGAAGTGCCAAACCACAACCAAGTCAGTTACCCCATTTTTTCTACTTGCAGGGCCGCCGAAGGGAACCCATTTTTCCAAGGGGCATTAAAGTCTTAAACTTCATCCACGCTCTCAAAGGAGACTTGATATGAAGTTCAATCGTTTAGGCGCATTCACGCTCGGTGTTGTCATCACTGCCGTGTCGGTCAGCGCAGTGTCATTTGCTAACGCTGCTGGCGACAAACAATTGAATGCCTGTGCAAACAAGAAAACGGGCGTCATACGCTACATCCCCAAAGGGTCATGCAATAAGAAAACAGAAACAACACTGTCGTGGAATCAGATGGGCCCTCAAGGACTTCCTGGCTCTGCAGGAATCAAGGGTGACGCGGGTATAGATGGAAGGAATTATGCGGTAAAGATTTCAGAATTAAGGACTTGCGGCGATGATGGCGCAACCTTGTGTGCCGTAGGCGTCAAAGGACCCGGTGGTGGATTGATTTTCTTTGTGGATTACGACAATCAATATCCAGATTTCGATTATTTGGAAGCTGCCCCATCTAACGCAGAATTTGTTGATGGCAGCGATGAGGGTACGGCTCCAGATACGAGAGGTCCGTGGGCTATCGGCCTCCCGATAGTTTGTCGACCCGAATCTGAAGAACCTTGCTCAACTGATTCTATTTTTTCAGGAACAAGAGAAGACGAAGTCATCGCAGAAGTTAATGCCCGAGGGATTTTTGCTGGGAAAGCCACTTCACAACTAATTATCTCTAAACATCCCGGCCAACAGAAAAATGGCTACGCCGCTGGAGTTGCTGATGAATACGTCAGCCCTGTTTTTAGAGGCGAGACCAAATCTGATTGGTTTTTGCCATCAGCAGGAGCGATGGCATTGATACAAGTCAATTTAATTGAAAACGGGCTGGGCAATTTTTCCATCACGAGCGATGGCTATTGGACTTCGTCGCCCATGGGTGCTTTCCCACAAATGGCGTTCTCCTGGGATACATATCAGGGCCAAAGAAATTTGGTACCTGTGTCTGAATTCAATCCCGTACGGCCCATGCGAGCTTTTTAGCTAACCACCTGCACCGAAAATTCACTTTTCTACTTGACTTCGAAAAGACTCCAAAATCGACGTGTCCACAAGCCTGCCCATTTCATAAAGGACAGGCTCACATTCGACAGGACTGAAAACACAAAGGCAGGAAACCCGCGCCAGTTAAGGAAATGCGGCGAAGTGAGAGTGATTACCACTGACCTCTTGCATGCCATGCAAGCGCTCTGTCAACTGAGCTACAGCCCCAAAGACTGGGTGCACCGTCACCACGGAATGGGTGTCAAGTCCTTATACAAGCGCTCGATTTCATAGAAACGCCGTGCCTCGTCGGCAAAGACATGGACCACCACATCGCCGTAGTCCACCAAGACCCATTGCTTCTCGCGCACTCCCTCGGAGCGCAGAGGCCCACGACCTACGGTCTCGCGCACTTCTCCGAGCATTGAATCAACAATCGCACCCACTTGGCGCACGTTTGATGCTGATGCGATCACGAAGTATTCAGTGATTCCCACAATCTCTCCGACATGGAGAACGAGAATGTCGGATCCCTTTTTGTCATCAATAATGCGCGCTGCCAAGACAGCGAGATCGAGCGAATCGTTGGTAGGCGCAGAAGTCACTGTGCCACCGTAGTCGTGGACCCACCACCCGCACCAAGAAACGCCACAAACTCATTTCCTAGCACAATGCGTACATTCACACCATCGATACGTTCGAGAGTCTCTACTGGCTCAATGGGCCCAATGAGACCTGCATAGGTTTCCACTTCGGCACGTGCGATGGAATCGTTGACATAAGCAATTGTTTTTTCGGCCGGTGCTTCTGAGATCTGCCGCACAAGCACCACGTTTGCACCAGCGTAGGCCAGTCGTGTGACGGCCTCTTGGGCATAGGTGCTGTTGTTGAACGGCACATCAATCATCACTGTCAAGTTGTTAGAGACAAGACGCATGGCTGATGGTGCCGCACTTGCCATCACCATCAACACTTCTCCACCATCGAGACTGTAGAGATCAAGAGCACTGGGGTTTCGTTGCGTATCAGTAATTCGTGTGGCAATGAATTGCCACACGTCAATGCGTCCCTGAAGCATTCCCGCCAAGTATTCCTGCACGGAAGAGGGTGGCTCGGTATCGGAATTATCTTCCGTCACCGTGGTCGGCGCGGCTTCTTCTGATGGATCAACAACTGTGCCCGCACCCGCACGACTTACTGCAGTCCACAAAGATTTAATTGCGGCAAGACGAGTTGATTCTTCAACGCCTATTCGAGATGCCACAAGCCCAGCTGCAATTTTTTCCGGTGTCACAGTGGTAGCACCTGCGTCCACTACCACCACTTCAGTGCCAACCGCATCAACATCAATCACAGGCTGAGCAAGTGTGATGGATTGCGTGCCAATTCCTTGTAGCTCAATTGCAAATTCAGCAGCGCTGTGTACTGACGATGAATCGACCGTGATGTTTAAAAGATCTTCAACATCGGTACGTAATGCGTCGATACCGCCAGTAGCGAATGCATCGCCCAATCGACGCGGTGCAACATCTGGACCCACATCTGCTGCAGCCCCCACCGGGGCAGAAATAATCGTGCCACCTTGTCCACTTGGTGCAAGAGCAAAGAGTGCAAGAGCAGCAACTTCATTACGTGCATTTGTCAACGCGACAAGATGTGTAGGGGTTGAAGGAATGCGAATGACATCAGATGTCTCCACGTTTTGGCCGCTCGAGTCATTGAGAAGCATGTTGGTTCCCAATACCAACCCACTAGGCAACGACACCATCGTGAGCGCAGACGTGATTACTGCAGCAATGAGACGGCGACGGCGACGTGCGGGAATTGCAGTCATTGCGCACCTACATACACACCGCGTGTGGAAATGAACTGCACAACAGCATCGGTGGTGAGATGCGCGAACGGCTCGCCTCGTGATGCCAAGTTACGAATCTGGCTACTTGACACATCTACGGGATTCATCTCTACATATATGGAATCAGATGGCAGAACAGATTTCGGTAATGCTCCCCCTGGGCGCGTCACCACCACCACGGTCGCGAGGTCAAAAATGACATCTGGTCTCTGCCAGGTGGCAGCCATAGTTGCGGCTGAGTCTTGGCCCACGATGAGAAAGAGGTCTGCATCGGGTCGCTCACGATGGATCTCTTCCAAGGTGTCGGCGGTGTAGCTGGGCCCGCCTCGGCGAATTTCCCGATCATCCACCGTGAAACCACTCTGTCCTTCGAGCAGCTGCTCCACCATGTCTCGGCGGACAGCGGCCGGAGTGACGACCCGTTGGTCCGATTTTTGCCAGGGATCGTTGGCCACTACAAAGAGCACTTCCTCAAGCCCCACTTGGGAAGCCGCCGCCTGAGCAGCACGAAGATGCCCAAGATGAGGAGGGTCAAACGTGCCTCCAAAGAGGCCTACTTTTGTCGGCAACGACACAGGCACGTGGCGAGTGTAGAACGAGCCATCGCAGAACAGTCTGCACTTGGCAAGAAAGGACAAAATTGGGTCTAGGCAAGGCCTTGACGCCGTGTTATTGTCATCAATCCCCCCTTCAAGAAGGTTTCCTTTTTGACTTACCCCCAGATTGTGTCCATTGCCACCACGTCAATGGGAACAACAAACACGAAAACACGGTTGAACACAGCATCATGAACGACTCAATTGGTCTCTATCTCAACGACATCGGCAAAGTCGCATTGTTGACCGCCGAAGATGAGCGCGAACTGTCCAAAGCTATCGAGGCAGGCCGTGACGCCGCCGCACGTCTTGAGGCGGGCGAGCGCGGAGCAGCTCTTCGCCGCGACCTTCGTAATGCAGCCATTGCCAAGGATCGCTTCATCCGCTCAAACCTCCGTTTGGTGGTCTCGATTGCACGTCGCTACCCGTTGCCACAAGGCATGGACCTTCTCGACCTCATCCAAGAAGGCAACTTGGGTCTCGAGCATGCTGTTGACAAGTTCGACTGGCGCCGTGGATTTAAGTTCTCCACCTATGCAACTTTCTGGATCCGCCAAGCAATTGGTCGTGCGCTTGACCAGAAGGCCAGCTTGATTCGTATCCCAGGTGATCGTTCCGCAAGTTTGCGCGCAGCTCTGCGTCAAGCCTCTGGCGATGGCGAGACCCTCGATGCAGGCAATGCTGAATTGCACCGTCTCACCACCCCTGTGTCCTTGGACAAAACAGTGGGCGACGACGGCGACGCCACATTGGGCGACTTGATGGACAACGGCCAAGGCACTCCAGAAGATGCAGTGATGGCCTTGGTGGACACTGAACTGCTCGATGAATTGTTGGGAACTCTCGACGATCGTGCCCGCTATGCAGTGGAAGCTCGCTTTGGACTCCTCGACGGTGAGCGCAAGAGCTTCCGTGAAGTAGGCGAAGACTTGGGCGTGACGGCAGAAGCTGCACGTCGCCTGGTGAGTCGTGCAGTTGAAGGACTGCGCGATGACGCCGAGCGCATCTTGGCCGTCTGATCTCCACCTTCCCCCCTTCTCAACGCCTATTTCCTGGTTTCAGGAAATAGGCGTTGCGTTTTACCCCCTCGACACGCAAGGCTGTAAGGAATATGGCACGTAGTTGGACTCCCGATTCATGGCAGGCATTCCCCGCCATGCAGCAACCTGATTGGCCCGACACCGCAGCACTCGACGCTGCGCTGAAGCACATTGCCTCTTATCCCCCTTTGGTATTCGCAGGTGAGGCGCGCTCGTTGCAGAACTCACTGGCAAAAGTTGCTGCCGGTAATGCATTCTTGCTGCAAGCAGGTGATTGTGCCGAGAGTTTCGAGGAGTTCAGTGCCAACAACATCCGCGAGAAACTTCGTGTCATCTTGCAGATGGCAGTGGTGCTCACCTATTCCATGGGAGTACCTGTGGTGAAAGTGGGTCGCATGGCGGGTCAATTCGCCAAGCCTCGCTCGTCGGCAACCGAAATCATCGGCGATCTTGAACTGCCCTCATTCCGAGGACACATCGTCAATGATCAACTCGCCACTACGGCGGCACGCATTCCCAACCCTGAGCGCCTTGTACAGGCATACCACCAGTCAGCAAGCACACTGAACTTGTTGCGTGCATTCACCAAAGGTGGCTTTGCCGATCTCAATCGCGTGAACACCTGGACACAAGAGTTTGTTGCCAGCAGCCCAGAAGGTCAGCGCTATGTGGAGCTCTCCAATGAAATTGAGCGCGCATTACGTTTCATGCGAGCCTGCGGCGTCGACACAGAAAACTACTCCGCACTTCATGAAGTCGATGTCTACACAAGCCATGAAGCACTCATTCTTGGTTACGAAGAAGCACTGACACGTCAAGATTCACTCACTGGTCAGTGGTACGACTGTTCTGCACATATGTTGTGGATTGGCGAGCGCACACGTCAACTCGATGGTGCACATATTGAATTCTTGCGTGGCGTAGGAAATCCACTTGGATGCAAAATTGGACCTACTACTACTCCTGAGTTTGTTCTTGAGTTGTGCGAGGTGTTGAACCCGGCTGCAATTCCTGGTCGTCTTACATTGATCAGCCGCATGGGTGCAGACAAAGTAGAAGATTCACTGCGTCCGCTATTGCGTGCGGTAAAAGATGCAGGACATCCAGTGGTATGGGCATGTGACCCTATGCATGGCAACACCACTACTGCGCCTAATGGTCGCAAGACTCGCCACTTTGAAGACATCGTGAATGAGATTGCAGGATTTGTGCGCGCACATAATGCAGAAGGAACATGGCCAGGTGGCATCCATGTAGAGCTCACCGGCGATGATGTCACCGAGTGCACAGGTGGCGCCGATGATCTCACCAATGATGACCTTGATGATCGCTACCAAACCATTTGCGATCCTCGCCTCAATGGACGACAAGGACTCGACTTGGCGTTTCGTGTTGCTGAATTGATTCGCACACAAAACTGAGATGTCTCTTCTTGATGCGGCGTGGCAACGCGCAGATGCCTGGCCCGTTGAAGAATCATCGATAGTTGTTGTCACGCGTGATGGCGCTTTTACCCATGGTGACATTCAACGCCGCCAACGCATTGCCTCTGTAAGCAAACCATTAGTTGCACATGCAGTACTCATCGCCACAGAAGAAGGCAGCATCACTTTGGATGACCCCGTTGGTCAAACAGGCTGCACGGTGCGACATCTGCTTGCTCATGCGGGTGGTTACCCCTTTGAAGGAGCACAGCCAGCAGGGCGACCAGGAACAAAACGCATGTATTCCAACACGGGGTATGAAATGTTGGCTCATCATGTGGAGCAATGCACCTCAATGCCATTTGAGGACTACTTCCATGAAGCAGTGTGTGTGCCATTAGAGATGCACAACACGGCACTGCAAGGTTCCGCTGCCAAAGATGTGTGGTCCACAATTAGTGATCTCACCAAGTTCTTGTACGAACTTCGCTCCCCTCGCCTCATCTCACAAGAGACATATCTTGCGGCAGTCATGCCGGTGTTTGAAAATCTCTCTGGCGTGGTGCCCGCGGTGGGCACATTCGATCCGTGCCCGTGGGGAATGGGATGTGAAATTCGCGGCCACAAAACACCTCATTGGACAGGCACAAAAAATTCCGCAGCTACTTTTGGCCACTTTGGTGGAATAGGAACTTTTCTGTGGGTGGACCCTGTTGCCGATGTTGCATGTGCGATGTTGGCAGAACGCGAATTTGATGAGTGGGGACTCTCTCTATGGCCTGCGTTCAGCGATGAAGTCCTCACTGCTGTTGGTCGTTAGAGATGCATTTACGCAGCGGTGAACGCATTTGTGTTCGCACAGTGGACGATGAAGGAATTCCCATTGTGCGCTACGGAACTGTTGCATCCGATAATCGCACCAACGGCCCAGTTGCAGTGTTGTTCGACGATCTCTCTGGTGGCGATCTTGTAGACGCTTCAGAAGTTGAGCGCATTGACTACGACACCATTGAATTACATCTGCACGGCGAGGATCTTCTCAGCGACAGTGTTTTGCGAGCTGGCCTTCCCACCATGTGGCGTGCCGAGGCAAATCTTGCAGGGCTTACAGTAGAGGCAATGTTTCCCCTTGGAGACAACAACGCAGGAATTGCCGATGGTGACACATGGGTTCTTGCAGAATTCAACATTGCAGGAACAACCCACATCGTGAGAGCCACGAGATCTGCATCAAGCCCCACTACGGTGATAGTTCGCGCCGATCGAGCTAACCGGTGGGATGGATTCTTTTAACTCATGACAGATACAACTACGCCTCGCGGTATTGCAAAATTCACGATGGGTATTGGCCCATTGCTGTTCTGCGCTTTTGCCGTCACTGTGTCGAACAGCATGATTTTTTCTGCGTTATCTGATCTGCAAGATGAATTCGGCTTCAGCGATGCGGGCTTAGGTTTTATTGCAGCAGCTGGATTCATGGCTTCTTTTGTGGTGCAACTTTTCGTGGCACCCTATGCCGATCGCGGCAAACCAAAGCGGTTCGTTCTTGCAGCATTGATTCTCGCCGCACTCGGATCTGTTCTGTTTGCTTTTGGTACCACGTTGTGGACATTGGTGATTGCTCGCGCCATCACTGGTGCATCGTTGGGCACAAGTGGCCCCACTATTCGAGCCATTGCAGGAAGCATTGACAAAAATCGTTCTGCAGAACGACTCGGTCGACTTCGCGGCATTGAACTTGCAGGATTCACAGGTGGGCCATTAATTGGTGCATTACTGATTGAACCATTCGGCCTTAAAGGCGCTTTTCTCATCTTTGGTGCCGTGGCTCTTGCAGCATTCCTGCTCGTTCTTCCTCGCCAACTCCCCAATCTTCCACCCAGCCTTGATCCAAAAAAACTGAGTTTTGGATTGTTGCGTATCCGCCCACTACGCGCCGCAGTGCTCGCATCTCTCACGCTCTTTATCCCAGTGGGCGTCTATGACTCATTGTGGGATCGCTACATCACCGACAGCGGTGGCACCAACTTCATGGTGGGACTTACATTTCTTCTCTACACCATTCCATTTGTTGTGCTGGGTGCTGCCGGTGGTCGCCTTGCCGACACACGTGGTGCGGCGCGCATGACTGTGATTGGAATCTTCCTCACCGTTCCACTGGTGTTTGTATATGGACTTTTGCAATCAGCATGGCTGCTCGTTGCTTTCGCTGTGGTGGAAGGCGTGATTGGTGCATTGTCTATTCCTGCTGCACAATCACTCATTGCCCAAACCGCTCCCGAGGGCCGAGCAACTGCTGCACAAGGACTCGCCGGAAGTGGAGATCTTTTGGCCGCCACTTTGGTATCGCTGATTGCGCCTGCGCTGTATGGATCTAGCGAGGACTATGGCTCCATCATTGTGTTTGGTTTTGTGGCTGCATTGATGGCCATATGCGGAACAGCGGTGGCCCTCATGTTGAGAACCACCGCTGTGACCACTGCGGAATAACTCCGCATACGTTGTTGTGCTGATTTAGCTCAAGCGCTCGACAATCATTGCCATGCCTTGGCCGCCACCGACACACATGGACTCCATGCCGTACTGCTTGTCTTCCCACTGCAGACCATTGATCAATGTGGTCATGATGCGTGCACCTGTCATACCAAATGGGTGACCAAGTGCGATACCGCCACCATGGATGTTCAACTTCTCCATGGGAATTCCGAGGTGCTTGGCAGAAGGCAACACTTGTGCTGCGAATGCTTCGTTGATTTCCACCAGGTCAATCTGGTCGATGGTCATGCCTGCACGCTTGAGTGCTTGACGACATGCCTCGATAGGTCCAAGACCCATGATTTCTGGATTCAATCCCGACACTCCCGAAGACACGATGCGTGCCAATGGAGTGAGACCCAATTGCTTTGCTTTGGTATCGGACATCACCATGACTGCAGCTGCACCGTCATTGAGTGGGCATGCATTTCCGGCGGTGACTTTTCCGTCAGGGCGAAACACTGGCTTCAACTGTGACGTTGCCTCGTAGGTGGTGCCGGCGCGGGGGCCGTCATCTTTGCTGACGATGGTTCCGTCTGGGAGCACCAGTGGGGTGATCTCGCGCTCGAAGAAACCATTTTCCTGATGTGCCACAGCAAGATTGTGTGAACGCACACCGAAATGGTCCATGTCCTCACGGCTCACGTTTTCCATTTCCACAACGTTCTCTGCTGTTTGACCCATGGCGATGTAGGCATCAGGCAAACCAGCAGCTGGAGCCCATGTTCCTTGACCGCCAGCGGCGCGTGCTTTGGTGCGTGCACCAGCATCTTTAAAGATTGCATTGGGAGCAGAGTCGCTTGCACCTGATGCATAACGGCTTACTGCCTCAACGCCTGCGGCAATAAAACAATCGCCTTCTCCTGCACGAATGGCATGTGCTGCCATGCGGATGGTCTGCAATGAGGAAGAGCAGTAACGGTTGACAGTCACGCCTGGCACATTGTCGAGTCCCGCAAGAATTGCCACCATACGACCAATGTTGAAGCCACCTTCGCCTGCGGGCTGACCAATTCCCATGATCAGGTCTTCCACATCGTCGGCCTTCACTTGTGGCACTTTGGCCATCAATGCCTTCACGATTTGTGCCGACATGTCGTCGGGGCGCAAATCAACTAAGGAACCCTTATTGGCTCGACCGATGGGGCTACGTGCGGTTGCAACAATCACTGCTTCGGGCATGAATCTGTCTCCCTGTTTGGCGTTCCGCTTGTCGGAACAGACACCCCGACAGTAGTCAAAAACTCCCGAGAACTACTCCTCCGAGGATTTCTCGCGCTTTTCTGCCGCGGCCAGAACCCGCTCCATCTCCTCTAATTGAAGAGAATCGGTCATCCCGAGCAACTTGGCATAGAAACGGATTCCCGATGTTGCCCCATTGACTCGAACCGGGATGCGGTCGCCCAGGTCAGCCCCATATTCCTTGGGAATGTCCACCAACCGGATGCCCGCTGCGTGGAGGTCTTCCTCGGTGGCAGCCAGTTCGCCCCCGTTCATCATGTACAAATCCGCATCGACGAAGAAAGTGAACTCAGCCATGGCTCACACGGTATCTGGCACCTAGTGTTGGGGCATGAATCTTCCCCAAGTGCCGTTGTCTGAGATTGACCTATCTGATCCTGAGTTCTGGACCAAACCTCGAGAATGGCGATACGGCGCCTTCAAGACACTGCGTGATGAGTCACCGTTCCATTTCTTTGAAGAGCGTCTTATTGAAGACTCCCCCATTCCTCCGGGTCGTGGATACCGCGCACTTGTGCGACATGACGACATCTGGCATGTGAGTCGTAACGCTGCGCAATTCTGCAGTGGTCAAGGATCCAACATTGGCGACCTACCAGTGGAGATCAATGAATTCTTCGGATCGATGATCAACATGGACGATCCAAAACATTTCCGTCTTCGCTCCATCGTCTCGCGCGGATTTACACCAAAAGAAATTGGTGCACTAGAAGAATCAGTGCGTGTGCGATCTGCATCGGTGATTGACCGTATGTTTGAACGATTCCCTGAACGAGAGTGTGACTTCGTGCGTGAAGTTGCTGCATTGATGCCACTGCAAATCATTTGCGACATGATGGGAATTCCAGAGTCCGATGAAGAAATGATCTTTAACTGGACAAACACCATCTTGGGTGTAGGCGATCCCGAATACGTTGGCTCTTTTGAAGATCTCGTACGTGTGGGCGGAGAGATTTTTGCCTACGCACTTGCATTGGGCGAAGATCGATTAAAGAACCCAAAGGACGACATCGCTTCGGTGATGATGAACGCCGTGGTTGATGGCGAGCGACTCACCGCACAAGAATTTGGTTCGTTCTTTATTCTTTTGGTGGTTGCAGGTAACGAAACAACTCGTACCGCAATTGCCCACGGCATGCGCGAACTCACTCTGCACCGCGACCAACGCGAGTTGTGGTTCAACGATTTCGAGACACACACCAAGACTGCAGTGGAAGAAATCGTGCGTTATGCCACTCCAGTGATTCACTTCCGTCGTACAGCAACACAAGACACCGAAATCAACGGCCAGCCCATTAAAGAGGGCGAAAAAGTTGTGATGTTCTATCAGTCAGGTAACCGTGACGAGCGCGTTTTTGCCGATGCTGATTCTTTTAACATTCAACGCCCATCGCTTCCTGCTCAAGTGGGATTCGGCGCTGGTGGCCCGCACTTCTGTCTTGGTGCCAACCTCGCCCGTCGCGAAATTGCTGTGATGTTTGATGAAATTCGCCGCCGTGTTCCTCAATTGGAAATCACCAGCGAACCTGCGTACTTGCAGAGCTCCTTCATTAACGGCATCAAGCGCATGCGTTGCGCGTGGTAGTTCACTTCGAGAACTAATCCACCACCATCTGAATATCTGCAACCACAGCAGCGTGGTCGCTGGGGTACACCCCAGCGACAGACTCCACGCCGGCTAACCATGTACGTAATGGGTTACCAAGCGGACGCGGACGTGGCCACGACACAAACACGTAATCAAGTCGACGGTTCGGCCATGCAGAATCTTCGATGTAGGGATTGTCTCGTCGCCATGTCAATCCTGCATCTTCGCCGGCAACTTCCCATAAATCTGTAAACACCAATCCATCAATGGCGGGTTCACGACGACCTGTCATCATGCGAATCTCATCAGAGTCGGGCACTGCATTGAAATCACCTGCAAGTACGACAGGCATTTCTACTTGTGGATCTACGCGCAGTTGATCGACGATGCCACACAACGCTTCACATTGTGCAACTCGTGTTGCCGAACCATCAAATGCATGATCAAGGTGTGTACACACTGTCCATAGTCGACCAAAAGGTGTTTCTACTTGGGCAACGATTGCACGTCTATAACTTGGAGCACCTGTGACATCGGGAAGACGATGTACTTGCCACGACACAATGGGCCACCGCGACAAAATCGCATTACCCAGCGACACACCGTTGTCGTACCACGGACCTTCGGTACGCACCACATTCATGTTCAATTCGTCAGCGAGCCATTGCGCCTGATCCAGGCCACCTTCTTGGGCCCATACTTCTTGCAAGAACACAATGTCGGGTGCTTCATCTTGCAGCACGGACAAAATTGCCCCTTGGCGCTCACGCCAGGGTCCAAACTGCCACCACAGATTCCATGTCAGTACACGTGCCTGCATGCGCACACGGTATCTCCCCGTGGACAAGACTGTGACGATGTCGGACAACCCCGTGCCTCGATACGCCGGTGTATTTGGCGGCGGCGGACTCTTTGGCATTGGATACGGCCTGGGAGTGGTGGATGGACTGCGCACTCGTGGCATTGATCTTCATGGCTCACCCATGTTGGGCACATCAGCCGGCTCCTGGGTAGCTGCAGCCACTGCATTGCAGGTCGGTTTTGACACTTTGGTGTCTCTACCCGTTCCCACATTTCCTAACCCACGTGCCGGAGTATTGGCCGAGACGGCAGCGCTTGCCTTCGGTGAACGTACAGACCCACTTGTGAGCGTGGTGGTGACACAGGTACCACGACTTCGTCGTACCGTCCTCAATGGCGCAGACATCCCCCTCGCCCAACTGGTTGCTGCATCATCGGCGGTGCCTGGGCTTTTGGCACCGCAACGCATCAATGGCACTCGCTACGTAGATGGTGGTGTGCGATCAGCGGTGAGCGTGGACTTAGCTTCGCCTGCGGACACATTGATCATTATTGCGCCGTTAGCTGGTGCCATGTTCGGCCCTTTTGGTCGATTCGTCGACCACAGAACTGATCAACAACAAAAGTTGTGGCATGAACAACATGGCGGAAGATTTATTGAATTCTCCCCCAAAGCAACTACTGCAGATGTCGCCTCACTTCCTCATCATCTCTTTGATCAACGCCGTGCGGTGGAGGCCTATCACCGCGGGTTTGATGAAGCGACGTCAATGCCCTTGGCTCTCTAGGGCTTACAGTACGCAATCATGACTTCCTAACAATTAGGGTGACCTCTAAGTTCTTAGGGGGAACCATGAAAAAAATGTTGTTGCGACCCGCACTTGCTGTCGCCGCTTTATCACTTGTGTCGTTGAGTGCCTGTGGCACTGGAACAGAGACTCAATCAGGACCACAAGTTGATCTTGATGCAGTGATGACGCAAGTAGATGCAGAGATTGCCAAATTTCTTACTGATTCTGGGACACCAGGG
>WLGS01000040.1 GCA_009703125.1 Actinomycetota bacterium | reverse complement strand
CAAACACTGGATAACGAGCGCACTGCTCGCTTGTCTGAGGTGAATGCACGGATTGCAACGGCCCGCGCCGAAGCAGATGCAGCGAACAACGCTGCACGAGCTGCAGGTCAGTCACAAGTTGCAACAGCTGTGGCCACTGTGGTGGTGCAAGCTGCAGAACTCGCCTCCGGTACACGACCTGAGCAATCGGTTGTGGACCAAGTGGTGAAACAAGTTATGGAAAGTGCAGGCAAATGATGAGCATCATCTCCACACTTCTCGCAGCCGGTGACCCTTCACAGTCGCCGCATTGGTTTATTCCAAAGCGATTCGAACTCATATACGGTGGTCTTGCATCTGTCATCATCATCAGCGCACTTGCAAAGTTCGCCGGCCCGATGGCGAAGAAGGCCTTGACCGACCGCACTGAGAAAATTCAGAACGAGATTGATTCAGCACGCAATGCGAAAGCTTCTGCAGAGCAAGAGGCAGTGCAGATTCGCACTGCGCTTGGCGACATCGACAAGGAGCGCTCGCGCATCCTGGCCGAAGCAGATCAGCAAGCCGCTGCACTTCTCGCTGAAGGTCGCGTGCGCATCGACGCCGAAATGAAAGACATTGAAGCAAAAGCAATGTCTGATATCGCAAACGCATCATCGCGCGTCGGTGATGAATTGCGTGCAGAAATTGTTCGCTTGTCTGCTATCGCAACCGATCGCGTGGTGCGCACAGCACTTGATGATCGTGCACAGCAGAACTTGATTGAGGACTTCATCTCGAAGGTGGGTGTGTCGCGATGAGTATCGATACATACGTTGACTCCATCATGAACATTGCCGAAGCAGAGGGTGTACAAGTACGTATTGAGGAAGAGTTCTCAAGCGTTGTGCGCACCATCGACTCCAACAATGAACTTCGTTCCAAATTGACCGATGAGCTGATTCCTAGTGCAGCACGTCAACAAATTGTGGAGACATTGCTTGAAGGCAAGGCACATCGACTCACCGCTCAGTTCATCTCTTTGGTGATTGGCACAGGTCATGCACGCGACTTGCGCGACATTGCCGAGCGCATCAGCTCGCGCGTAGCCCACGGGGCTGGTCGCGAAGTTGCCGAAGTGCGCAGCGCAGTTGCATTGTCCGATGACCAGCAACGCCGTTTGGCCGAGGCCCTTTCTAAGGCAACTGGTTCACAGGTGAACCTCAAGGTTGTCGTTGATCCCACCGTTGTTGGCGGCATTGTTGCCACAGTCGGCGACAAGGTCATCGATGGCTCAGTACGCAACAGACTCGACCAGCTCAAGAGCCGGTTCTAAATAATTGTGAAAGAAAAAGGAAGACATGGCTGACATCACACTTTCCGCCAGTGACATTGCTGCAGCGATTACAGGTGGCCTCACTGGCTACTCGCAATCGTTAGAAGCTCGCACTGTAGGCCGCGTTGCTGAAGTAGGTGACGGTATTGCTCGCGTATCGGGTTTGCCCGACTGCGCAGTGAACGAGTTGCTCGAATTTGAAGACGGAACCGTTGGTTTGGCGCTGAACCTCGACGAAGACCAAATTGGTGTCGTTGTGCTCGGCGATGCTGACGCAATTGAAGAAGGTCAGCCTGTGAAGGCAACCGGACGCATCTTGTCTGTTCCCGTGGGTGACGCAATGCTTGGTCGCGTTGTCAACGCACTTGGTCAACCCATCGATGGCAAAGGCGACATTGTGGGCGCTATTGACCGTCGCGTGGAAATCCAGGCTCCTGGAATCATGGGTCGCAAGCCTGTGCATGAGCCACTGCAAACCGGCATTAAGTCGATCGATGCAATGACACCCATCGGCCGTGGTCAGCGCGAGCTGATCATTGGTGACCGCAAGACCGGCAAGACAACAGTCGCAATTGACACCATCATCAACCAGCGTGGTCTTGGTGTGAAGTGCATCTATGTTGCTATCGGTCAGAAAGGTTCCACCATTGCACAGACAGTGGAGACCCTTCGTCAGTACGGCGCACTTGAGTACACAGTTGTTGTTGCAGCGCCTGCGTCTGAGCCAGCACCGTTTAAGTATCTCGCTCCATACTCAGGTTGCGCCATGGGCCAGCACTGGATGGAAAACAGCGAGCACGCTCTCATTGTGTATGACGACTTGTCAAAGCAAGCAGAGGCGTACCGCCAGATGTCGTTGCTGTTGCGTCGTCCACCAGGCCGTGAGGCGTACCCCGGTGACGTGTTCTACCTACACAGCCGCCTTCTCGAGCGCGCTGCAAAGTTGAGCGACGAGCGTGGCGCAGGATCACTCACTGCGTTGCCTGTCATTGAAACCAAAGCAGGCGACGTGTCGGCATACATTCCCACCAACGTGATTTCAATCACTGACGGTCAGGTCTACTTGCAAGACAACTTGTTCAAGTCTGGTGTGCGTCCTGCAGTAGACGTAGGTGTGTCCGTGTCACGAGTAGGTGGCGCAGCACAAACAAAGGCCATGAAGAGCGTGTCAGGAACACTCAAGCTTGATCTTGCTCAGTTCCGTGAGCTTGAAGCATTCGCTACGTTTGGTTCCGAACTTGACGCCGTGTCGAAAGCACAGCTTGAGCGTGGATACCGCTTGGTGGAATTGTTGAAGCAAGGCCTCAACTCGCCAATGCCAGTAGAAGAACAAGTTGTGTCCATCTTTGCGGGAACAAAGGGTTACCTTGACTCCATTCCTGCTCCTGATGTGCAGCGCTTCGAAAAAGAACTTCTCGACTATGTCCGTGCACGTCACGGTGCAATGCTCGCTGAATTGCGCACAAATCCAAAGGCAGATGTGCCTGCGGACTTGGGTGACATCGTGTCTACATTCAAGGCACAGTTCAAGCCAACCGTTGCTAAAGGCGCTGGCGCCGATCCCACTGCAACCAATGCTGATGCACTTGGTGAAGCAGAGAGCAACAAGACCCTCGCAACGGAGTGATGTAAGTGGCTGGCGGTCAAGAACGCATTTTGCGCGGACGTATTCGTTCCGTGCAGGCGACGAAGAAAATCACGCGCGCAATGGAGCTCATTGCTGCATCGCGCATCGTCAAGGCACAACAGCGCGTAAGCGCCGCTGTGCCCTACAGCGAGTTGATTACCGAAGTCGTACGCGATCTTTCTGCAGCTGGCGCCGGAAGCGAGTCACCATTGTTGGCTGGTCGTGACCAAGTCAAGAAGGTGTGTTACGTCGTACTGACCGCGGATCGCGGATTGTGTGGCGGTTACAACTCGGGCGTCATGCGCGCAACTGAAGGCGAAATCAAGCAGGATGCCCTTTCGGGTCGTGATCATGTCATTGTGCCTGTCGGTCGTAAAGCAGAGGGTTACTTCCGCTTCCGCGGCTACAACATGGCACAGTCTTTCACTGGCTTCACCGACAGCCCTACGTATGCCATTGCAAAAGAAATCGGCGAGTACGTCACTGGTTTGTTTACGAGCGGCGAAGTCGATCGTGTCGAATTGGTCTATACCCGATTCGTGTCTGCAGGTAACCAGGAAGTTGTGCAACGTCCGCTTGTGCCACTGGATACAAAAGTGGCAGAAGGTGGCGACGGCAAGAGCGAAGCTGGCCATGATTACGAATTTGAGCCCACTCCAGAGTTGATCTTGGAGACATTGCTTCCTCGTTATGTAGAAGCACGTGTGTATGCAGCATTGTTGAATGCTGCAGCATCTGAACACGCATTCCGTCAACGCGCCATGAAGGCTGCAACAGACAATGCTGAAGAGTTAATTAAGAACCTTTCACGAATTATGAACCGAGCCCGCCAGGACTCAATCACCACCGAGATTATGGAAATCGTCGGTGGTGCCGAAGCCATGGCATCAGGCAATTAAGAGCGACAACACAGGAGAAATCCACATGAGCATGACCCAAACCAACAACCTCGGCCGAGTAGTAGCAATTGCTGGTCCGGTTATTGACGTTGAATTCCCTCGCGGCTACTTGCCCGAGTTGAACTCAGCGATCGAATTTGAAATCGAGACACAGGGCGAAAAGACCGTGGTGCTCGCAGAAGTTGCACAGCAACTCGGCGACAGCCGCGTGCGCGCCGTGTGCTTGAAGCCAACCGACGGTCTTCGCCGCGGTACTCCTGTGCGCGACACAGGACACGGCATTCAGGTGCCAGTGGGTAACCGCACACTCGGTCACGTATGGAACGTATGGGGCGAAGTGCTCGACGGTAACAACGCTGATTTCAACGACATTGAGCGCTGGGACATTCACCGTCCCGCACCAGCGTTCGACACACTCGAGCCATCAAAGCGCATGTTCGAAACAGGCATCAAGGTCATCGACTTGCTCACCCCATACCTCGCGGGTGGAAAGATTGGTCTGTTCGGTGGCGCAGGAGTGGGTAAGACCGTTCTCATTACCGAGATGATCAACCGCGTAGCTTCCAAGCACGGTGGTGTGTCGGTGTTTGCTGGCGTGGGCGAGCGCACACGTGAAGGTACCGACCTCCGTTTGGAAATGGAAGAGTCTGGCGTGTTTGAAAAAGCAGCCTTGGTGTTCGGCCAGATGGACGAACCACCTGGCGTGCGTCTTCGTGTTGCATTGTCCGCACTCACCATGGCTGAGTATTTCCGTGACGTACAGAACCAGGACGTGTTGTTGTTCATCGACAACATCTTCCGTTTCGTACAGGCCGGATCAGAGGTGTCCACACTTCTTGGACGTATGCCATCTGCTGTGGGATACCAGCCCACATTGGCCGACGAAATGGGTCAATTGCAGGAGCGCATTACTTCAACACGTGGTCGTTCGATTACGTCACTGCAGGCCGTGTACGTGCCTGCTGACGACTACACCGACCCTGCGCCGTTCACCACGTTTACCTTCCTTGATGCAACAACAGAACTCTCACGTTCTATTGCATCGTTGGGTATCTATCCCGCTGTGGACCCATTGGCATCAACCTCCACGATTCTCACTCCAGAGACTGTGGGTGATCGTCACTACGCAGTTGCACGTCGCGTGCAGGAAATCTTGCAGCGCTACAAGGAACTCCAAGACATCATCGCAATTCTTGGTTTGGATGAACTCTCCGAAGAAGACCGCCTCATCGTGTCACGTGCACGTAAGGTACAGCGCTTCTTGTCGCAGCCGTTCTATGTTGCGGAAGTCTTCACCGGTGTGAAGGGCGAATACGTTCCTGTTGCAGAAACAGTGGAGTCATTCGAGTCCTTGATCAACGGTGAGTTGGACGAAGTTCCCGAGCAGGCCTTCTTGAACGTGGGTTCTGTTGAGCAAGTACTTGCCAAGGCAAAGGCTCTGCAGGAGAACGCATAATGGCAGAAGCCAGCGGCACCATGCGGGTGGAAGTTGTCTCGCCCGAGCGCATTTTGTTCTCGGGCGAAGCCAAGCAAGTCATCACGCGTACGTTGGAGGGAGGCGAAGTTGCCTTCCTCCCAGGCCATGCTGCGTTTCTTGGTGCGTTAACGGAAAACCACACTCGCATCTACTTGGTAGATGGTTCGATCCAGAACTTGGCAGTTCACCTCGGATTCGTTGAGGTGGGAGCTGATCACGTCACAATTTTGTCTGACTCTGCAGAGCTAGAACAAGACATTGATGTGGCGCGTGCGAAAGCAGCCAAAGAGCGCGCAGAAACTCAAATGCGTACAGAGCATTCCACTGAAGTGGAAGCAGATTTGCGCCGTGCACATGCACGTTTGTCCGCAGCCGGCGGGCTCAATTCATCACACTAATTTTTGCGCCTTCTTGGCGCTCCCAATTAGTTGTAGTCAATTGCGGAGAATGCACTGATCTTGTCGAGACGGTGCTGTGCATCAATCAGTCGTACTGTTCCGCTTCGTGAGCGCATCACCAAGCTTTGTGTAGTGACAATTCCTGGTGCGTATCGCACACCATTGAGCAGTTCACCATCGGTGACTCCTGTGGCGGCAAAGAAGCAGTTGTCGCCTTGTACGAGGTCGTTAGTGGTCAAGATGCGACTGACGTCGTATCCCTGGGCAATGGCTTGGTCTCGCTCTGCGTCATTGCGTGGCCACAGGCGGCCTTGAATCTCGCCCCCCATGCACTTGAGAGCAGCAGCAGCCACAACGCCTTCTGGGGTGCCACCGATGCCGAACATCACATCGACGCCTGCATCAGGCCATGCGGTGGCGATTGCAGAAAAGATGTCGCCGTCTGAAATCAATTTGATACGTGCACCTGATGCGCGCACTTCTTCAATCAAGTCAATATGGCGATCTCGTTCCAGAATCATCACTGTGAGGTCGCGCACGCTTTCACCTTTGGCTTTGGCAATCCACTTGAGGTTTTGGGTAGGGGATGCAGTGATATCGATAGATCCCACTGCGTCGGGGCCTACGGCAATTTTCTCCATGTAAAAACATGGGCCGGGATCAAACATCGTGCCGCGTTCAGATACAGCAATCACCGCGATGGCGTTGCCTTTTCCAGATGCGGTGAGTGATGTGCCGTCAATGGGATCAACAGCAACGTCTGTGTCGGGCTTGGAGCCATCGCCAACAACTTCACCGTTGAACAACATGGGCGCGTCGTCTTTTTCGCCTTCGCCAATGACCACAATGCCCGACATAGGCACGGTGGACAACACGGTGCGCATGGCATCAACTGCGGCACCATCGGCGCCCAGTTTGTCTCCACGGCCCACCCAGCGCGATGCGGCCATGGCGGCAGCTTCGGTGGTCCGGACAAGTTCGAGGGCAAGGTTGCGGTCGGGGCGTTCAGTCGGCATGTCCCCAACCTAGTGGGCTCACTAGCCTGAGATGATGTCTGTTGTACCCGTTCAGTTGTGTCTTGCGGGTAAGGAAGTGACCGATGTGCGCGTGCGCCCAGGGGGTCAATGGGTATCGGGTGTGGTCTCTGAGCCGGGTCTCCACGGCGCAGTGAGTCGCCTGTGCATGTGGTCGGTCGCACATCACGATGTGGTCGTAGATCTTCTTGTGGACCCCCTGCCCATGGCTGGGCGGGGCCTGTCGGGGGGAGTGCATTGTTGGGATCTAGAAGGTCGACGTGTCTTCATCACAACCGCCAAAGAGGGCATCGTAGAAGTGGCACTCGTAGATGATGTGCCCGCGCGGCAACACAGCTTGGCTTTTGATCCCACAAGGAATTGGTCTACTCCGGCGATCGATTACACGCAGTCGAGTGTGTATGCAATTGCCGATTGGTGTGAGATGTGGAAGTGCACACTCGACGGTGGTGAGGCGCAATTGGTGTATCGCACTGATGGATTTGCCATTGATGCAACAGCGGGCGCAGACGGCATGTGTGTGACATGGAATCGTCCACATATGCCATGGACACAGAGCACTATCTATCCAGAACCCGCAATCACCGAAGTGTCCATGCAACAACCGCGTTTCTCTACTCACGGAAACAGTTTTGGTTTCATCAATGATGTTTCTGGTGTTGCCAATGTGCATATCTCCGCCGATCGTGTCGTTGCACATGATGTAATGATTGACGATGAATGCGAACATGGCGGGTCCACATGGGGTCCAGGACAGCGCACATGGTGCTTCAATTCAGATGGAACCAAAGTTGCCTACACGCGCAATGAAAAAGGCTTTGGTGCATTGTGGGTCTATGACCGTTTCACCACTCAGCGCACCAAAGTTGACAAGGGAATCTTTGGATGTGTGTCGTGGGAAAACGACACGTTGGCAGCGTTACGCACCGGTGCGCGCACGCCTACCCAAGTTGTTGCCTATGACATGTCGCCACAAAAGTTTGGTGAACGCACCGTTGTGGTGCAACCAGGTGCTGAGCATTGGTTAACGCCTGAGATCGAAGAAGAACTTGTTGAGCCCTCTCTGCATGAGGCAGCCAATGGTGATGTCGTTGTGCCGTATCGCCTCTATCGGGCAAAGAAGCCCAATTGGGGTGTCATCGTGTGGGTGCACGGTGGCCCAGTAGATCAATGGCAAGTGACGTTTCGCCCGAAGTTTTCCTATTGGCTTTCGCGCGGTTGGTCGATTGTGGTGGTGGATCATCGTGGCACCACAGGACATGGTCGCTCCTTCCAGCAACAACTCGAAGGCCACTGGGGCATTCACGACGCAGAAGACACGGTGGCTGTCGTGCGTCAGGTACAACGCGCTTTTGGTTTTCGCAGTGAGCGCACAGTGCTCATGGGTTCAAGTGCAGGAGGGCTCAGTGTGTTGAATGCATTGGGGACGTCTCGCACGTTGGCAGCTGGTGCTGTAGTGAGTTTTCCCGTGGTGGATCTTGTCGATTTGATGCAAGGCGCCGACCCTTTTGAGACCCATTACATGCCTCGCCTTATCGGTGCGCGAGACATGGAGGACCCATTGTTGCGGGAACGCTCGCCACTGTCGCGAGCTCATGTGATTGCAGGCACACCGTTGCTCGTCTTTCATGGAGACAATGACACCTTGGTGCCGCTGTCACATTCCGAGCAGCTACGCGATGTAGTGAATGCAGCAGGTGGTGCTGTGCGTCTTGAGGTGATGCACGGTGAAGGTCATGGCTTCCGTGACCCACTACATATCATTCGTGAATATTCGATGACCGAGGAATTCCTCGACGAGTTGATGGGGTAACACCTCGATAGCGTCAAGTTCATGCTGTTAGCCGAGCTTGAGATTTTTCACTCTCGGCCCATTGCACCTACACGCAGATTGTCGTTGGGGCATATGTATTTGCCCATAGACCCAGCTCCTGGATTTGGTGGACTTTTGCTGGGCGCAATTGTTGCCGAGCATATGCGTGAGGTAGACGAAGATCTTCATGTCGACATCCAACGATTGCTCACAGAAATAGAACGAGGTTCGCGAGTAGTGCAGCCGCGATTGCGGCATCGCTTTCAAGTGGACCGACACGGACTTTCCTACAGCACGCATCGTCTTGTGGGTGTGGGTGACACAGTCGAGTTTGAACTGACAAGTCATGGAACAGCGCTACAGCAAGTTCTCGGTGCGGTCTATGCCCTGGAGCGTCTCGAAGATTCAGTACGCCAACAGATGATTCCTGTGATTCGTCGTGCATCAACTTGGCGCGGCCCAATCGGTCCGTCGTTTATTGCCTACATTGCCGGCTCGAATGTGTCGTCAGTGTCTGCACTGGCTGATCCTCGTGCATGGGCATTGGATGTTTTGGGTTTCCCCGGAGGAACAATCACTATTTCTAAGCGCGACATCATGTCGCGTTATCGCGAAAGTTTGCGTCGTGTACACCCTGATCACGGTGGCGATGAGCGTCATGCAAGCAAAGCCATCAACGACATCACAGAGGCGCGCCGGGTGTTGTTGGAGACATTGTGAGCGCTGTTCGAGGAGTTGTTCTTTTCCCAGGAGCGGGGTCGTCATCTACGCATGCGTCACTGATGGCCATTGAAGAATCGTTGACGCCACTACCTGTTCTGCGATGTGATTTTCCTTATCGACTCGCCGGGAAATCTTTTCCTGACAAAACGCCGGTTCTTGTGGACAGTGTGCGCACTCATGTGCGCGCCTTTGCTGCATCCTTGGGTGTCTCCACATCATCGTTAGTGATTGGTGGGCGATCAATGGGTGGGCGCATGTGTTCGATGGCCGTTGCCGATACCGACGACCCCTTAGATGTTGTAGGAGTGGTGTTGATCTCGTATCCATTGCATCCACCAAAGAAACCAGAAAATCTTCGTGTGGAACATCTGCCGAAAGTGACAACACCAGTGCTGTGCATTAGTGGAACCAAAGACAACTTCGGTACCCCTGAGGAACTGAACGATGCATTTTCAGTAGTGCCTGCACATGTGCAGTGGGCGTGGATAGAAAATGGGCGACACGAACTTGCAGGCAAGGACCATGAGGTAGCAGGCATAGTGAAAGAGTGGGTCTCAGGCCTTACTGAGACGCTGGCGACGAAGTGATTTCTTCCAAACTCAAGTGTGCTGTTTCGGGGTAACGGAACCACACAATCAATGAGGCCACAACTGGCCCTAGAACAAGCCACATCATCACGGAACCGTATGAGATGTCGTTGTCGAGAAAAAGTCCGCCCCCAATGAGGCCAAAACTTCCTCCCACAAGAGCCGACGTCATGATGATTCCACCCGCAAGACTGCGCACACTTGTGGGGAACAGTTCGCCACGGTACACCGCCATTGCGGGGAAAGACATGCCAAAGGCAATGCCGCCTGCGATAGCGGTGCACCACATCACAATTCCAGATGTGGTGAACGACAATGCCAAGAGCAATGCACCAAGTGGCACCATGGTTGCGCCAAGAAGTCGCCGGCCTTTTTCATCGGCAAGACGTCCGCCCACAAGTAGACCCAGTGATGCAGGTGATGACGTTGCGATAGTGAAAATGGCGATCAATGTTGCCGAATAGTCGCGTTGTTCTTTGAGATACCGATTTTGAAATATTGATGCAGTGGCGATGTAGAGGTTTGTAAGGAATACCACTGAACAAATGCGACCGATGTTTCGGCGCAACGCTTTTTTGGCTGCAGCATGCATGTCTGCTGTGATGTCAATCCTTGGAATGAATCTTTTCGATTCAGGAAGATGCTTGGTGATGATGAATGCAGTGATTGTCCAGATCAATGTCACCACATACACAAAGCGCCATGCACTTGGACCAAGGTCTGCAAGAGGAAGCGAGGCAACTGCAATTCCTGCACCGAGTCCACTAAGCACCGCCAACAATCCCGTGGCATACGCTCGCGCATTGCGCGGCATCTCTTCGATGGCGACAACTGCAATCAAGATGTCCAAAGTGAGACCAAGAGGTCGCCCTATCGTTTGTGTGGCAACAAGAAATTCAAATGATGGTGCTACTGCGCCGAGGGCAGAGACAAGTGGGGCGCACCACGCCACGGTGATGATGAGTGGACGTCGGCCATGTCGATCGGCAAGCGCAACAAGGGGAAGGCTAATGATGATGCCCCAGCGCACTATGGCGGCGCCTATGCCTTGACCTGTGCGCCCCACATCAAACTCATCGGCGGCGTAGGCCACTGTTTGGGTGAACAAGGTGTTGACAAAGGCCGAGGACATCGATGCCAGTGCCATCAACAACAGGATGCGTCGATGATGCGCCGTAAGAGGCTCGGCGGGCAAAGCCCATTGGGGCATGCGATTGAGGCGAGTCCTCCCATTCATGGTCACGGCGGGAGCATACTGATAGCCATGCCTTTTGACCCGACGAACAGCCACGATGTCATCGTGGCCTCACATAGTGGGCCATTGTTTGGTGAAGTTGTGGTCCCCGGGGCGAAGAACTCGGTACTGAAGTTGATGGCGGCCACCTTGCTGGCCGATGGCACATATCGACTCACAAATGTTCCTGTGATTGATGACGTAGACATCATGGCTGATTTGTTGGAGGCCCTCGGTCTGCGTATCACCAAGATCGCTGCACCACGCGGTGAGGTGGGTCAACATCTCGAAATTGTGAACTCCGGTGCAATTCGCCCAGTGGCACCGTTTGAGCTAGCAGACCGAATTCGTGCATCGGTCAACGTTGTAGGTCCGCTATTGGGTCGCTTCGGAGAAATCGATATTGCACTCCCTGGTGGAGATGACTTTGGCGGTCGACCCATTGATATGCACTTACGCGGACTCGAGGCGATGGGTGCAGTTTTTGATGTCACCAGTGATGGCATTGTGGGACGCTGCCAACGACTACGCGGTGCAGATATTGAATTTGATTTTCCCAGTGTGGGTGCCACAGAAAACATGCTGATGGCTTCTGTAGTGGCAGAGGGAACTACTACTTTGCGTAATGCTGCACGTGAACCAGAGATTGTCGATCTGTGCGAGATGCTGAAAAAGATGGGGTGCCGTATTGAAGGCGTGGGCACATCGAATCTCGTGATTCATGGTGTTCTTCCGTCCACGTTGCAATCAGTCACGCATTGCGTGGTCACTGATCGTGTGCAAGCAGCAACGTATGTGGCCGCTGTTGCGATGTGTGGTGGATCCATTCGTATCGAACGTGCAGTAGCCGAACACATGGGAATGATGTTGTCGCGCTTTACCGATATGGGAATTTCGTTTCAGATTGATCCAGCGGGAATTGTTGCTACTGCTCCTCAACGTTTGTCATCCATTGATGTCGCAACACTTCCGTATCCTGGCGTGGCAACCGACTACAAGCCATTGGTCGTTGCGATGTTGTCCATTGCACAAGGTGTGGGCATCGTGACAGAGAATCTGTATCCAGGTCGTTTTCGTTATGTAGAAGAGTTGCGCAAGTTAGGTGCCGATATATCTATCGATGGACATCATGCTGTTGTGCGTGGAGTTGACCATCTTCGTGGTGCAAGTGTTGTGGCCCCCGATATCCGAGCTGGTGCTGCACTAGTGGTTGCAGGATTAGCCGCACAAGGGATGACAGAGATCAGCGATGTGTTCCATATCGATCGTGGCTATGACGACATCGTGGGTCGCCTCGCCGGCCTGGGCGCGTCGGTTACTCGGATTCGTCCGGAGAACTAGCGGGAGGCCCTCCAAGTTTTTTTGCACGGCTATTGGCCAGCCGTAGAAGTGCAAAAATCAGCGCGATGGGTACAGCAACGTAGAGAAACTCGTCCCATCCGCCTTGGTGGGCGAACATGTGTCTCATCGTAGGCGCGACAGCGTCTCAGGTGGGTATCGTTCTAGGGGAATTGGAGGCAGAGATGTCCATGCGTCAGCAAGTCGAAGAGACAATTGAAGTCATCAGGCCCGCATTGCAGGCCGACGGCGGCGACATCATCCTTCGCGAAGTTGATGAATCAAGTGGTGTGGTCACAGTCACACTGACGGGTGCGTGCACAACATGTCCCGCATCTGATCAAACTCTCAAAGCCGGTATCGAGCGCATCATGAAAGACCGCATCGATGGTGTGACCGAGGTTGTGCAGGTCGCCTAAGTGAGCCGCCGCAATCAGAACCCCAGCGAACTGTTTGATGCCGCATGTGCAGGTGATCGTGCAGCGCTTGCACGAGTTCTCTCACTCCTAGAGCGTGGCGACACTGTCGCACGCGAAGTGGGCCGATTGGCGTATCAGCGAAGTGGATCTGGCTACACCGTAGGAATCACGGGCGCACCTGGTGCCGGCAAGAGCACATTAACGAGCGCGCTTATTCGACATATTCGACAACAAGACATTGAGATTGCAGTCTTAGCAATTGACCCTTCTTCGCCGTTTACAGGCGGTGCCATTTTGGGTGACCGCGTACGCATGCAAGATCACGCAACAGATCCCGGTGTGTTTATTCGCTCCATGGCCACACGTGGCCATCTAGGTGGGTTGTCGCTGTCTACTCCTGAGGCGATTCGTATGTTGGATGCAGTAGGCCGTCAATGGATTTTGGTGGAGACGGTGGGCGTCGGACAGGTTGAGGTGGAAATTGCAGGGAAAGCCGACACCACTGTGGTGGTGTTGAATCCTGGTTGGGGAGATTCTGTGCAGGCCAATAAAGCGGGCCTCATGGAGATTGCCGACATCTTTGTGATTAACAAAGCAGATCGCAAAGGCGTGGAAGAAACGCGACGCGATGTGGAACAGATGTTGGAGTTAAGCGATTTAGATCACGATGCGTGGCGTCCACCTATTATTGCCACAGTGGGCAACACTGGTGAAGGCGTATCCACGCTGTGGGATGCCATTGCCGAACATCGTGCAGTTATTGAATCCAGTGGTGAACTTCTGCGTCGTCGTCAATTTCGATTGCGTGAGGAATTGCGCGAAATTGTTGCGCGTCGCTTAGAGCAGCGTGCACGAGAAATCTGCACAGGAGAGCGCTGGGATACTCTGCAACAAGGTGTACTGGATCGCACTATTGATCCATGGTCAGCAGCAGATGAGATGTTACGCGGAGTGGAGGCATAGATATGTCGGACAATGACATTGTTCTTTTGGAACGACGAGATAGTGGTGCAGCAGTGATCACGTTGAATTCACCCAAAGTAAATGCACTCTCCACCGCACTTTTGGGTCGACTACATGCGATTGCACAAGAGCTCACCGCTACACCTGCAGGTGCTGTGGTCATCACGGGTGGCCCGCGCATATTTGCAGCGGGTGCAGATATCTCGGAGTTCTCAGGACCAGAACAAGCACGCATTATCGGGGGAGCATTTCACAGTGCACTCAATGCTGTAGACGCATTGCCATGTTTCACCATTGCAGCCATTAGCGGCTTTGCACTTGGTGGAGGGTGCGAACTTGCGTTGGCGTGCGACTATCGCATTGGTTCCACCAAGGCAGTGTTTGGTCAGCCAGAGATTTTGTTGGGCATCATTCCCGGCGGCGGTGGAACCCAAAGGCTCCCACGTCTCATCGGGGCGGGACGTGCAAAAGAAATGATGGTCACAGGGCGACAAGTAGCAGCCGAGGAAGCACTGCGCATGGGGCTCGTCGATGAGATCGTGGAGCCAGATGCACTCATGGAGCGCACATTGTCGTTGGCAGACACTGTCGCCAGCGGTGCATCATTGGCTGCGCGTGCAATCTCAGAAGTAGTGGATGCAGGAATGGCCACCGATCTCGCTACTGCATTGTCATTGGAGATTGATGCCTTTGAGAAAATTTTCCGTACCAAGGACAGCCAGATTGGTGTTGCAAGTTTTCTAGAAAACGGGCCTGGTAAAGCGCGCTTCATCGGCGAATAATCATGAATATGTTTCGCGAACCGCAGTCGCGACGTTTTGTCTCTGCATCTTTGGTGATTGGAGTCGCCTTTATTGCCTTTGGTGCATCGTTTGGTGTGTTGGCTGTATCGGCGGGCGCATCTGTTGCTCAAGCAACTGCCATGTCGCTACTCATATTCACGGGTGCGTCACAAATGTCGGCTGTTTCGGTCATTGCGGCAGGCGGAAGCGTGGGTAGCGCGTTTGGGGGAGCGCTGTTGTTGGCGGGACGCAATGCGGTGTACGGCCTCGCAATGGCGCCGGTGTTGCGCGGACATTCACGTGTTGCGCAATGGTGGGGCGCCCAATGGGTGATTGATGAAACAACTGCCATGGTGACTGCAGAAGCCGACCCCGAAGATCGTCGTCGTGCTTTTTGGATTTCTGGAACCATCTTGTAT
>WLGS01000004.1 GCA_009703125.1 Actinomycetota bacterium | reverse complement strand
CTTCTGGGCCCACGCCTAAGTGATGAATGCCTGCTTGGATTGTGGCAATTGCTTGACCAGGGAAACCTTGCAGTTCTTCTGGGTGTTCTTCGAAATGTTGTGTCCACTCGGTACGTGCAACGCGACATGTTTTTCCCGTGTAGGCCTTGCTGATGACGGTGTCATCTTCGGCCATCTCCAACATCTTTTCTTTGTAGCCGCGACCTGTGTGTGCTTCGTGGGTGGCGATGAACTTGGTGCCAATCCACACACCTTCTGCACCAAGTGCAAGCGAGGCGATAAGTCCGCGTCCGTCAAAAATTCCGCCCGCAGCAACAACGGGAACTTTTCCTTCAACCGCATCGACTACTTGAGGAACAAGTGCCATGGTGGCAACAACGCCAGTATGTCCACCTGCTTCTGTCCCTTGTGCAACAACAAAGTCGCATCCGCTTGCAACTGCGGCAATGGCATGGCGCACTTTGCCGCACATGGAGCCCACCAAGATGTTGTGTGCATGTAGTTCGTCCACAATCTCGCGTGGTACGCCAAGGCCAGCCACATAAATGCTGGCTCCACCTTCGATGATTGCCTTGAGATTGCGTTCGATGGAATCTGGTGAAGCGGTGAGTAGGTCTACTCCAAAAGGCTTATCGGTGAGGGAACGTACGCGTGCCATTTCTGAGATGAGTAATTCAGTGGACATCGGGGCTGCGCCGAATGTCCCGATACCTCCAGCATCGGATACGGCAGCCACTAGATCGGAGTAGGAGACACCACCCATGCCCGCGAGCATGATGGGCAATTCGATGTCAAACATTTCGGTGAGGCGTGTCTTCATAGGTATGTACCGTACAACTCGGCGGCGTCTTGTGACCTAATCAGACCATGTTGCGATAGGCCCCAGGTCGACGCAGAAACTTGCGATGCCAGCGTCGAGGGGTGAAAAGCGCGGCTCGGGGCTCATCTTCAAACATCCAGCGCACAAAATGTCGTTTTGTCCACGATGTGCTGTTCACCAGGGCAAGAACTCGTCGTGTGGTGCGTGGAGAAGAAAGCATGTTGCCTAAAAACTTTGACATGCGATGATCTGCAAGCAAAGTTTTGTCGAGTGTCGTTGAGTAGTAATGGCGCACATCACTTGGGGTCTCTTTGTATGCAATTGCATGCGCTGCAGCTATACCTGTTTCTAGAGCTTGCGCAATTCCCTCGCCGGTCATGATGTCGGTGGCGCACACTGCATCACCCACGAAAAGGATGCGACCGGTTGAGCGCACGGCATTGTCGATGCGCGCAGGAATTGGCCATGCAGTATGTCGATCTTCGGGAACAAAACTGTTGCCGAGTGCAGCACGCACATGAGGCCGGTCACATAATTCTGTCCATGTCTTTTTCATGAATTGCATACTCGTTGCGTCATTGCGCAACATGCAGAAACCAAAGTTCACTCGATTGTTGGGCAATGGGAAGGACCATACATACCCGGGGAGGACATCATCGTCGAACCAGACATACAAGTTCTGTGCCGCTGGCCCATCCACGTGGTTGAAGTATTGACGAAATGCGTGCCACTCACCGAGATACCCCGGTGTAGAGAGTTCCAACGATTTTCGAATGGGTGACCACATGCCGTCGGCGGCAATGACATAGTCGGCCTCAACAATGCCGAGTCCTTCAATATCAACGGTGATGGCGTCGGCGTCATTGCGCACAACATTGCGAAAACTGTGTCCTTGGTGAACGGGAATTCCCAACTGAATGCATTGTTCAACGAGTGCATTGTCAAGTTGTCGGCGAGGAGCAACGGCTGCGAACATTCCCTGACCCTTGGGTAGATCCATGTCAAGTGTGCGGCCGTCAGGTGATTGGACAATGACCTTGTGTGTCTGCTTCCAGTCAGGCACCGACTCGGGGTTGAAGTCGAGTTGTTCCAAAATGCGCAACGCATTTGTAGTGAGACCATCACCACAACACTTGTCTCTAGGAAAGGTGGCTTTGTCTACCACGGTGACGTTGTGGCCAAGACGGTGCAATGTGATGGCACATGCTGCTCCAGAGGGGCCAGCACCAATAATGAGGACCTTTTTTGCCACGCTTTCGAGGCTAGGGCGCCTTGGGCTATGTGGGCTGTGACACCAGTTCGTAGTATCAAAGGCGGACACCATGAGGTGTTATCCCATCTACAAAGAGGAGAGCCGTCGTGGCAAAGTTGTGTGAAGGCCGTGTTGCCGTAGTTACAGGAGCAGGTCGCGGAATTGGTCGCGAACATGCATTGAGTTTGGCTAGTCAAGGCGCCAAGGTTGTAGTGAACGATCTTGGCGGAAACATCGATGGATCAGGTGGCGATGTCAGCCCCGCACAGTCTGTTGTGGATGAAATCAAGGCGATGGGTGGCGAAGCTGTTGCTAACGGCGATGACATTTCTTCTTGGGAAGGCGCACAACGTCTCATCAATACCGCTGTAGAAACCTTTGGGGACATCAACATCGTGGTGAACAACGCGGGAATTTTGCGCGACCGTATGTTGACCAACATGACCGAAGAAGAGTGGGATGCAGTCATCAAGGTGCACTTGAAGGGCACATTCGGACCAAGCCGTTGGGCTGCTGCATACTGGCGTGAACAGGCCAAGGCAGGCAAAGAGGTATACGGTCGCATCATCAACACCACCTCGGTGTCGGGAATCTACGGCAACATTGGCCAGACCAACTACGGCGCAGCAAAAGCAGGTATTGCATCATTCACGGTGATTGCAGCACTCGAGTTGGCACGTTTTGGCGTGACAGTCAATGCTGTTGCACCTGTTGCTCTTACTCGTATGACCGAAGGTCTGGGCAATGCACCAGAGACCGACGAAGAGCGTGAGATGCGCTCGCCACGTTGGATTGCACCCATTGTGACGTGGTTGGCTGGCAGTGAAGCGGGCGATGTCACTGGTCGCGTTTTTGAAGCAAGTGGCCAGACATTGGCAATTGCCGAGGGATGGCATCGTGGACCAAGCGTGTCGCCCATTGACGACCCCACCAAGATCGGCGCAGCGGTCACAGAGATGCTCAAGACTGCTCGACCCAATGCGGGAATGGACGGACGCGACGGTTCGTATCCGCAAAACACCATTGGCAAGAAGTAGGTCACGCTCATGGCTCTGAATCCAGAAGCAGTCGGTTCCGTAGGCGAGCCGTACCAAATTTCATGGTCCTCTAAAGATTCGCTGTTGTATGCAGTGAGTTTGAATGTGGGTTCCGAACAACTGCAATACGTCACTGAAAACTCAACCGGCGTGACGCAAAAAGCATTGCCCACCATGCCTGTCGTGCTTGGGTACGGACAAGGTGGAGCTAACTCAAATCCGATGCGCAATGTAGGAGAGTTCAACTTTGCGAACTTGGTGCACGCGTCGCAAGCCATCACCTTGCATCAGCCTCTTCCTGTGGAAGGAACGGCCACCATACAAAGCAAGCTTGTTGCAATGTACGACAAGGTGAAGGCTGCAGTCATCGTGACGGAAGCAGAAGCCACCGACGCCGCTGGCAAGCCGCTGTATTCCACGCGTTCTTCTGTATTCATTCGTGAAGCAGGTGGCTTTGGTGGAGAGCGCGGACCAAGTGGTGCAGTCAATGAACCGCCCGCCAAGGCTCCAGATCATGAAGTCACTTTTCAGACAACCCCTGACCAAGCATTGCTCTATCGCTTAAATGGCGATCGCAATCCTTTGCACTCAGATCCCAATCATCCAGCTGTTGCCGCAGGAATATTTCCCAAGCCCATCCTTCACGGATTGTGCACGTACGGATTCACTGGTCGTGGATTATTGAATGCATTGTGTGACGGAGATGCAGATCGCTTCAAGCACATTGAAGGCCGATTCGCCTCGCCGGTGTTTCCTGGTGATGCGCTCACTGTGAAGATTTGGAATAGCAGCGCTGGCGAAGCGTTGTTTGAAACCTACGTAGGTGACCGCAAAGTCATCGACCAAGGTTTAGTGCGCTTCAGTTAAACAGTGTCCAGTCGTCAGACTTTTTGCCACGCAATTCGTCATAGTCGACTTCTACACACATAATTCCACGAGACTCTGCAAGTGTGCGTGCTTGGGGCTTAATGCTTTGTGCAACAAACATGCCTCGCAGTGTGCCCAAAGTGGGATCGTTGGCGAGGTCGGCAAGATATCGAGTGAGTTGTTCCACTCCGTCAATTTCGCCACGTCGTTTCACTTCAATCACCACGGTGTTGCCATTAGGGTCTTTGCACAAAATGTCCACGGGGCCAAGAGCGGTGTAATGCTCACGACGCAGTAGGACAAGCCCTGGTTCCATGACGTCGGGTGAAGCGGCAAGAAGTTCTTGGAGTTGTTTCTCTACGCCGTCTTTTTCTAAGCCGGGGTCAATTCCTAACTCGTGTGCAGATTCGTAAAAAATCTCATGAAACAAGATGGTCATCGTTTCACCTTTGGGGTTGCGAACAACCCATGCATCGGTGAGTTCCTCGATGGTGTTGGGTGAGTTCATCCAATTCAGAGGCTTGTATGCGCCACCGTCGGAATGAATTGCCACGCAACCATCTGCTTTGACCATCACTAGTCGAATGGCTTCAGGCAGACGGGTTTCGAGACGGCCTGCGTAATCCACCGTGCAACGAGCAACAATCAATCTCACGGTTTCTATTCTCGCTCATCACGGTGGGCGAGCACCAAAATGTCAGCCGACCAGGTGATCTTTCATGCGCTTTTGGATGAGTTCACGCCGGCGCTGCAGTTCGCGATAAGTCAAGGTGTCGGTGGATTCATCCACGCCCAAGCTCGCCTTTACGCTTCCCAGGTCAATCTGGAAAGTGCTCTGGTCTACGCCAAGCTCACGGAAGATTCTCTCCCCGTGTCGTTGTGTAAAGACCATCGTGATATTGGTTAACTCAGCAATGATGTCAAGATCAGGAGCGAGCCGGGCGATTGCGCCATCGAGAAACACCATGTTTTTCACGTACAGCATCAGTTCCTTTGGAAGTTTGGCGCCGTAGGCCAAAAGTGATTTCACAATGCGTTGCACTTCTTGGACGAGTTCTTCACCATTGAGAGTGGTGGGGTCTACGGGTTGGTCAAGCTTTAGATCCACAATCACTGCATCGATGTCTGTGTCTTGAGGAAGTGCACCTAGATCACGCAGTGCTGCAACTTGGCCACGCAAATCATTTGTGGTGGCGCCAAGCATCAAACGCATAAAGGCCATGCGTCGTTTATCGCTCAGGCGTCCCACAATGCCGAAGTCAAGCAGAGCAGTGCGCCCATCATTGAGTACGAAAAGGTTGCCCCCGTGGAGGTCTCCATGGAACACGCCATGCACAAGTGCGCCTTCCATAAATGCAATCATTCCTGCACGTACAACGGCTTCGGTGTCAATGCCCGCTGCCTGCATCCCTTCCACATCATCGAAGTTGAAGCCTTGCAATCTTTCCATGATCAGAATGCGACGCGTCACAAGTTGAGGGTGAGGGCGCGGAACGATGTAGGCCTCTTGTCTTAGTTCGTGCATCATGGCTGCAACATCAACCATGTTGGCAGCTTCCATACGGAAGTCGAGCTCTTCCACAATGGTCTCTGCGAAAAGCTCGACAAGTGCCGGTGGATTAGCAAGGGCAGCGACCTTGATGCGTCCAATCATAAACGGGGCAATCCAAGCCATCACTTGTAAGTCCTTGCGCACCAAAGTGCTCACACGTGGACGTTGCACCTTGATGACGACATCTTCGCCTGTGCGTAGTTGTGCTCGGTGTACTTGTGCAATAGATGCAGCTGCAAGAGCCGTTTTCTCTACATGGATAAACACGTCGTCAAGTCGCGCACCAAGATCTTGTTCAATGGTTGTGCGCACACTGTCCCAGGGTTCAGGAGGTACTTGATCGCGACAGCGTTTAAATTCATCAACCAGTTCAGTAGGGAAGAGGCCTTCGCCGCTCGAGATTATTTGAGCAAGTTTGATATAGGTGGCGCCAAGTTTTTCGATCGCGACGCGAAGACGGCGCGAGACATAAGTGCGCGATTCTTCTGGGGTGGCGAAGCGTTTTCTTTTTTTGTTAATGAACCATGGCAATAGTGCAGTGCCGAGATGCCACACCACAACGATGAGTCGACCTATCGGGGGAAATTTGCGTGTGCGAATGAGGGTGGGGACTTCTTTGCGTGCCGCATCACGCAACACCACAGCTACTTGAGACCAGGCAATTGTGTCGCGGTCGAGCACCCAGGGGCCTGAGTCGGAAAAGTTTCCCCAAGAGAGGTCTGAGTGGGAGGTTGTCACGCTGTAAGTCTGCCGTTGGCTTGCCTGAAAGACGGGCGACATAGGACACAATAGAGAGGGGAATAAACCGAAAGGCAATACCAATGACTCAAGGACCTTTACACGGTGTGAAAGTAGTGGAGTTGGGCGTATGGGTTGCCGGGCCTGCAGCAACGGGCATCATGGCTGATTGGGGTGCAGATGTTGTGAAAGTGGAGCCACCCAGTGGCGATCCGCAGCGTTCTGTCTTTGGTGCACTTGGCGTGGCTGACCAAAGTGGAGTGCCTCCCTTTGAAATTGACAATCGCGGCAAGCGTTCGGTCATTGCAGATCTTCGTGATGAAAAAGGTATGTCCGTATTTATGTCGTTACTGGCCGATGCAGACGTGTTCGTCACTAACGTGCGTCCAGCTGGACTAGCGCGGCTCGGTCTTGATCCTGAATCTCTCACTAAGAAGTTTCCTCGCTTGATCTATGGGGTCATCACCGGTTACGGAACAGATGGCCCCGATGTGGATCGGGCAGGGTATGACATCGGCGCGTTTTGGGCGCGATCGGGTTTGGCTCATACCACTGTTGCTCCCAATGAGTTACCCCCTGCACTACGTAGCGGTCAAGGCGATCACACGACGGCATTGTCTTTGGTGTCGGGAGTGATGGCTGCATTGTTCGACCGCGAGCGCACAGGCAAAGGTCGAGTGGTGTCCACAAGCTTGCTGCGTACTGGGATGTACACGTTGGGGTGGGATATTGGTGTGTTCTTGCGTTTTGGAAAGCGTCAGAGCACAAAACCCAATCGAGAGAATCCAGCTCCCATGATGAACTGTTATCGCGCAGCCGATGGCAGAGCGTTCTGGCTTCTTGGTTTAGAAGCCGATCGACATTTCCCGGGATTACTTACAGCCATGGAGCGTCCAGATTTAGCCGAGGTAGAAAACTTCAAGAATGCTCGTGCGCGTTCGGTAAATGCAGCTGAATTCACTGCAGTCCTCGATGCACATTTTGCCACTCAGTCCTACGAGTATTGGACAACACGATTTGATGCACATGATGTGTGGTGGGCACCATTGAATTCAATTGCGGAAGCTGTTATGGATGAACAAGTGTTGGCCTCGGGTGCAATTGTAGAAATGACCCCACGTGAAGGCGAAGCCCCGTATCGCGCAGTGAATTCACCAGTGGACTTCAATGACTATGTACCTGTGTATGGTCCAGTGCCCGCACTTGGTGAACACTCCCCACATTGGTGAGGAACTAGCAATGTCGTTGTTTGCCGTGAATGGTCACGAATTGTTACCCACCGATGGCAGCGCAAAACTGTATGAGTGGGTGTTAGGCGATACTGATCCAAGTGTGGTGATGCAAGAACTACTCGACTCTGTTCCCTGGGCATCACAGACAATCACCATGTTCGGAAAGCAATACGAAGAACCCCGACGTACTGCATGGTTTGGTGACGAGGGTGCCAGTTACACCTACTCAGGCATCACGATGACACCGCATCCATGGACGCCGTTGCTGCAGTCCTTGCGTGACGTGTGTGAGCAAAACAGCGGCAGCGCATTCAACTCAGTGCTCCTTAACTTGTATCGCGATGGCAATGACAAAATGGGATGGCATGCAGATGACGAACCAGAGCTGGGCACAGAACCTGTCATTGCCTCATTGAGTTTGGGTGCAACACGGAAATTTCGTTTTCGTCATCGCGTCACGAAAGAAGTAGTGGAGTGTGAACTACCTACGGGCTCTTTGGTGGTGATGAGTGGTCTGTCGCAAAAATGTTGGGTACATGAAGTGCCACGGCAAAAGCGTGTGAGTACGCCACGAATCAATCTGACATTTCGAAAAATTCAGAGCTGATTACTTGCGCGGATCGCGGCCCCACAACGCATGGAGAATGTCTGTGGTGTATTCGGGTCGACACACAAAGAAATCTGGAAGCCAAGTATCGGGCTTGTTGTAGATCAGTGGTGAGCCATCGATACGGCTTGCATGAAGACCGGCGGCCATTGCAACTGCAGCAGGTGCAGCCGAATCCCATTGGTGCATTCCACCGTCATGAATATAGATGTCAGCTTCACCCATCAAAATTGACATTGTTTTTGCGCCCGCACTTCCCAAACGAAAGGCCTCGCAATCCAATCCTTCAGCAACAAGTACCGCAGCGTAGGGAGCTCTGTTGCGAGAGGTCACTAGGCGAGGTTTTGTGTGTGGCGCTTTGGGTGGCACAACTGCAGGAGGGTCGGTAGCAAACACAGTGTCAATGCTCGGCAGAGAGACTGCACCTGCAGTAAGGGCTTCGTCTTCCCACAATGCAATGTGTACAGCCCAGTCAGCGCGACCTTCGCCGTATTCATTGGTGCCATCGAGTGGGTCAATAATCCATACACGATTATTTGTCAGACGATTTTGAGAATCTCGTCCCTCTTCGGACAGAACTGCATCGTTGGGCCGCAAGGTGGTGAAGGCATCAAGGAGAAAGTGATGCGCGAGGAGATCTCCCGAATCCTTTAATTGCCAGATGCTTATCCCGCGTTCTACCTGGGTATTGCGATGTTCATCAAGAATCTGTCCCACATGTTGGGCGAGCACAGTTGCGAGCTCAGCGTCAGTGAGCCCTTGCCATGTTGCAAACAGTTCGGCGTTGCTCACTGCTGTCCGCGTGACAACTCAAGAGCATCGCGAATCAAGGCACGCACATCTGCTTCGGATGCGCCAGACGCGACGAGTTCTCGCACTCGTTGTTCGATGCGTTCTGCGATGACTTCATCAAAAGAGTCAAGACGGGTCTTCGCAGTGACTGCAGAAACAGCAATCAAAATGAGAGCAGCAATCGCAGTGACCACGCCAAAGGTGAGTACCCATCCCTCGTTGTTGCCTGCAATCGAGGAAATGATGAGCGCGGGAATTCCACTGAGGAAAATGACGAAACAAATGACCTTGATGATTTTGAGAGCCATGGGTTACCTCGACAGCGGCTTGTACTTAATGCGGTGCGGTTGTTCAGCCGCTGATCCCAACTCTTTACGACGCCATGCTTCGTATTCGGTGAAGTTGCCTTCGAACCATCGCACCTGACTGTCGCCTTCGAATGCGAGCACGTGCGTGGCGATGCGGTCAAGGAACCAACGGTCGTGGCTGATAACCACCGCACATCCGGGAAATGCTTCCAATGCATCTTCAAGTGCGCGCAAAGTATCGACGTCCAAGTCATTGGTGGGTTCGTCAAGCAGTAGTACGTTGCCGCCACGTTTGAGAACTTTTGCAAGATGCACTCTGTTGCGCTCACCACCTGAGAGATCGCCCACAAGTTTTTGTTGGTCTGCGCCTTTGAAGTTGAAACTTGCCACGTAGGCGCGTCCGTGAATTTCACGGTTGCCCACCTTCATGTGCTCTACACCTTCAGTGATTTCTTCGTACACAGTCTTGGTGGCATCAAGCGAGTCACGATTTTGGTCAACATAACTCAATTGCACAGTGTCGCCCACGGTGACAGTTCCAGAATCGGGTGCTTGTTGGCCAGTGAGCATGGCAAACAACGTCGACTTACCTGCGCCGTTGGGACCAATAATGCCCACAATGCCTGCAGGGGGAAGTGCGAACGAGAGGTTCTCAATCAGTAAACGATCGCCGAAACCTTTCGAAAGATTTTCCACTTTGATGACATTGTCTCCAAGACGTGGGCCGGCAGGAATATTGATTTCCAACTTGTCAGGGCCACGTTCTGCAGCAAGTGCTTCTGCATGCAGTTTGTCGTAGGCAGCCAAGCGCGCTTTACCTTTTGCTTGACGTGCTTTTGGCGACATCTTGACCCATTCAAGTTCGCGTTGCAGAGTGCGCGCACGGTTGTCACTCTGTTTTTCTTCTGCAGCCAGACGAGTCTGTTTTTGTTCCAACCACGACGAGTAATTGCCTTCAAATGGAAATCCGCGTCCTCGATCAAGTTCGAGAATCCACTTGGCGACGTTGTCCAAGAAATAACGGTCGTGTGTAATGGCGACGACGGTGCCTGGATACTCGGAGAGAAAACGCTCCAGCCAGTCCACGCTCTCTGCGTCTAAGTGGTTGGTGGGCTCGTCCAATAGCAACAGGTCGGGGCGAGAGAGCAGTAGTCGACACAGGGCCACTCGGCGTCGCTCGCCACCGGACAACGTGGTGACATCGGCATCGTTGGGTGGGCAACGCAATGCATCCATGGCGATCTCCACATTGCGATCAAGGCTCCATGCGTCCATCGCTGCGATCTTGTCTTCAAGCTCTGCTTGTAACGCACCTACTTTTTCGTAGTCCGCGTCAGGGTCGCCCCACATGGCCATCACTTCGTCGTAACGGGTAAGGACATCGCGAATAGGGGCAACGCCGTCCATCACATTTCCGAGAACATCTTTGCTTGGGTCGAGTTGAGGCTCTTGTTCCAGCAGGCCGACGGAAAAGCCTGGGGTCAGGCGTGCCTCACCGGTGTAGCCGTCGTCGAGGCCGGCCATGATGCGCAGCAGGCTTGACTTGCCGCTTCCGTTGGAGCCAATGACGCCAATTTTCGCCCCAGGGTAAAAGGAGAGGGAAATGTTCTCCAAAATGGTGCGATCAGGTGGGTAAAAGCGGGCCAGTTTGTAACAGGTATAGATGAACTCGTGAGCCATGATGCCATTGAGGTTAGTTCGGCGAGCCATATTCCACCCTTCCCGTGCTGTGGGAGGGTAACTTGACCATGTCGTCCCATCGGGCGCTCACACAAGGGGAACATCTCATGCTGTCAGCACTATTTGACCAAGCTGCTCTACATAACTTCTGGTTCAGGTACCTTCACGTCCTTGCCGGTATTGCCTGGATCGGCTTGCTGTACTACTTCAACTTCGTGCAAGTGCCTGGCCTTGCCGCATACGGCGATGAGGGCAAGGCCCGCAACATCACCATCACCCAGATCGCAACTCGTGCCTTGTGGTGGTTCCGTTGGGCATCTATCGCAACTTTGGCTACTGGTTTGCTCATCATTGGTGTGCTTCCTGAGTACATGGAAAATTTCATGAACCATGAGGGCCAAGTAGGAGCCAACGCAAAGAACGTGGCAATCACCATCGGAATGATCTTGGGAATCACCATGGCGGCAAACGTATGGATGATCATCTGGAAAAACCAGAAGGTCGTTATCGCTAATGCCACCAATGTGTTGAATGGTCAAGAAGCTGATCCAAATGCAGCAACTGCAGGCCGTCGTGCACTTCTCGCATCACGTCAGAACATGATTTTCTCTGTGTCGATGTTGTTCTTCATGGTGGGTGCAGCTCACTACTACGATTCCTACTTCGTAGCGACCCGCAGCGAGGCCTATACCTTGTTGCTCATTGCGGTTGTCATCGGTGCGCTGTTGCAATTGAACGCATTGGGAATCTTTGGTGGAATCAAGGCTGGCAACAAGATGCTGTGGCCATATGAGTCGCACAAGAACGCCATCATCACCTCGGTGGTGTTGTTCGTGGTGTTGTTCGTTGCATCAACCCTCACATTGGGTCTCGTGTAACGCACACACTCGTCTAGAGATATAAAAAAATGGGCCATCCCTTGCGGGGTGGCCCATTTTTGTTTTCGAGATTGATTATTCGACAGTAAGAACTGCACGCATGTTGGTGTGCCCGGGCACATCACAAATCACTTGGTAGGTGCCGGCCTCAAGATTGACGACGCCTGAATCAACACTTCCTTTTTTGGAGACATCCAACTTGAAGTTGGGGACCTTGACGCCATCTTTCGCCAAGATCAAGGTGTGGCGTACCGAATCTTCATTCACGTAGCCAAAAGTGACATCGCCTGCGGGAATCGGGCCGTATGTCTGGGCATCAAACTTCAAACCAGAGACTGCCTTCACCACGAATGCATCAGCGGGCACAGTTTCCGCAGGTGCATCAGTGCTGGATCCGCCACAGGCAGATAGGGCGAGACCGAGAACGGCCAGGAGGGGGAGAGTGCGCTTCATGAGACTGAATTTACTCCCCAATAGTGAGGAAAGAGTCTCGGCAGAACGATGTGGGCAAGTACCATTTGTCACGCGGACAACGTCGTCCGCGGTGCGCCACCGCACCCCATAGCTCCTCGGGGCAAGAATCTAAGGCAAGAACATGGCTGACTTAGCGGACCGCACGCAAGACTTTGGCGCCAACTCCTGGTTGGTCGAAGAGATGTACGAGCAATTTCGCACTGATCCACAGTCGGTCAGTGAGGCATGGAGAGAGTTCTTTAGTGACTACCGCTCTCAGAATCCGCTCCTTGCAACACCTCAAGCTGCTGCAGTAACCCACGATGCGCCACCCGCGACTGCTGCCTCTGCCCCTACGAACGGCACAGCACCCACTGCTGCACCATCGGTACCTGCTGCGAGCGCACCCGTAGTGGTGGACGGCGAGCCGATTCGTGGTGTCGGCGCCGCAATCGTGACCAACATGGAAAAGAGCTTGTCGGTTCCGACCGCTACTTCGTTCCGCAATGTTCCCGCACGTTTGTTGGAAGTCAACCGTAAACAAATCAATGACTACCGCTCACGTCATGGCATGAGCAAAGTCTCCTTCACTCACATCATTGCCTATGCAATTGTGCGTGCCATCGCAGATGCAGTGCCCAACATGAAGAATGGTTACGCCACCGATTCTGCAGGCAAACCATTATTGGTGCGCAATCCACATGTGAACGTGGGTCTCGCAGTCGATGTGGACAAAGGTGATGGTTCACGCAACCTGGTCGTACCAGTTCTTCGCGACGCAGACACCTTGGACTTCTCAGGATTTTTGGTTGCCTATGACGAGATCATTCGCAAGGTAAAGGCCAACAAACTCACCATCGCAGATTTCCAAGGTGCGAATGTGTCCATTACCAATCCTGGAACCATCGGTACGGTGCAATCAGTTCCTCGACTCATGCCCGGCCAAGGTGTCATCGTGGGTGTGGGTTCCATCGATTACCCCGCTGAGTTTCAAGGAACTGACGAAACCAACTTGAACACTTTGGGTGTCTCAAAAGTTGTCACCATCACCAGCACCTATGACCATCGCATTATTCAAGGTGCAGAAAGCGGCTTGTTCTTAAAGCGCGTCCATGAACTGTTGTTGGGTGATCACGGTTTCTATGACTCCTTGTTCCGAGGTTTGGAAATTCCATATCAGGCAGTGCAGTGGGCATCAGACGTTGCTCCGTTGAATCGTGAAGAGACAATGATGCACAAGCAGATGCAAGTGAGTTTGCTGGTGCGCTCGCACCGCGTGCGCGGACATCTCATTGCCGATATCGACCCACTGCGTTGGAAAGAGCCACGTCTGCCACGTGAGCTTGACCCAGCTAACTACGGCCTCACCATTTGGGACCTTGAGCGTGAATTCTTGACCGGTGGTGTTGCTGGTAGCACCAAGATGAAGCTTGATGATCTTTTGGGTGTATTGCGTGATGCGTACTGTCGCACCGTTGGCGTGGAGTACATGCACATTCAAGACACCGATGAACAGCGCTGGATTCAATCCAAGATGGAAGGTGTGACATTCACACCCACACTGGATGAGAAGTTGCGCATCTTGGAACGTGTCAATGCGGCAGAAGCTTTCGAGAAGTTCCTCGCAACGAAGTATGTCGGCACAAAGCGTTTCGGTCTTGAAGGGGCCGAATCGATGATTCCCATCATCGACAGAATTGTGAGCTCCGCTGCAGATGATGGCATGCACGGGATTGTGTTCGGTATGCCGCACCGTGGTCGCTTGAACGTGTTGGTGAATGTGATGGGCAAGGACTACGCCCAGTTGTTCAAAGAATTTGAAGGTCACGTCAGCCCAGATTCAGTGCAAGGCAGTGGCGATGTGAAGTATCACCTTGGAGCTAAAGGTGTGTATCACTCAGCATCGGGTGCAAGCATTGATGTGGAATTGGCTGCAAACCCAAGCCACCTTGAAACTGTCAATGGTGTTGTGTTGGGAATGGTGCGTGCGAAACAAGACGCCATTCAGCCGCCCATGCTCTACAGCGTGATTCCTGTGTTGATGCACGGCGACGCTGCATTCGCTGGGCAAGGAATTGTGTATGAGGGTCTTGCTATGAGTGATACCAGTGGGTATCGCGTGGGTGGAACTATTCACCTCGTGGTGAATAACCAAATCGGATTCACTACATCTCCGCAATTCGCACGTTCGTCGTTGTATGCAACAGATGTTGCCAAGACCGTCCAGGCGCCTATTTTCCATGTCAATGGTGATGATCCAGAAGCATGTGCGCGTGTGGCCCAGTTGGCCTACGAGTATCGTCAAAAGTTCCACAAAGACGTTGTTATAGACATGGTGTGTTATCGCCTACATGGTCACAACGAAGGTGACGATCCCAGCTATACGCAGCCATTGATGTACAAAGCGATTGCAGAGAAGCGCAGTGTGCGCAAACTGTACGTTGAACAACTCGTCAAGCGTGGTGACATTAGTTTGGAAGTGGCTGAACAAGCGCTGATTGATTATCAAAGCAAGCTTCAAGTAGCACTTGATGACACACGTCAGAATGCGCCGGGCAATGTAAAGGCCGCAAAACCTCCTGCTCCAATTGGGGTATTGCCGCACGTGGATACAAGCGTTGATAAAGAAACGATTGAGCGCATCTTTTATCAGCTCACCAATTACCCAGAAGGTTTCCATCCACATCCCAAGTTGGTTCGTCAATTTGAAGCCCGACAAAAGGCATATGAAACAGATGGCGACTTTGAATGGGGCGTCGGTGAAGCGCTTGCATTTGGTTCCTTGTTGATTGAAGGCTTTGATGTGCGTCTTGCGGGTGAGGATTCACGTCGCGGAACATTTAGTCATCGACATGCATCATTGGTGGATGTGGAGACCGAAGAAACTTTCCTACCCTTGCGGGGTGTTCCAGGAATCAGTGGAAACTTCTGGGTATATGACTCTCTGTTGAGTGAATATGCAGCTCTTGGGTTCGAATACGGCTACGCACATAGCAACCGCAATGCCTTGGTGATGTGGGAAGGCCAGTTTGGCGACTTTGTCAACGGTGCACAGATTGTGATTGACCAATACATTGTTGCGGCCGAAGACAAATGGAAACAAGCCAATGGTCTTGTGATGTTGCTGCCTCATGGTTTCGAAGGCCAAGGCCCGGAGCACTCAAGTGCGCGCATTGAACGCTTCTTGCAGATGTGTGCCGAAGACAACATCCAAGTAGTGAATGCCACAACTGCTGCGCAGTATTTCCATGTGTTGCGTCGCCAGTTAATTCGCGATGTACGTAAGCCTTTGGTGATATTCACACCTAAGCAACCATTGCGAATGAAGGAAAGCCGTTCACACATCAATGAGTTCACCGCTGGTTCTTTTCAAGAAGTGCTCGATGATCCGTTCGTGACCGATAAGTCCGCCGTAAAGCGCATCGTGATGTGCAGCGGAAAAGTTGCATGGGATGCAATGAACGAGCGTGTGAAGCGCAATGCGCCTGTTGCAGTCATCCGAGTGGAACAGCTGTATCCATTCCCGCTTGATCAAATCAACGAGATGTTGACCCGTTATCCGAATGCTCGCGAAATTGTGTGGCTACAAGAAGAGCCAGAGAATATGGGTCCATGGAATTTCGTGGAGCATCTGATCTGGCGTGTGAAAGATCGTGGCTACGACCTTCGTCATGCAGCCCGAGTTGCCTCGGGAAGTCCTGCAACTGGATCAAAGGCAATTCATGACCAAGAGCATGCAGACTTAATGGACGAGACTTTCCTCGGCTTGTAGCCCGTCACAACTTCACAACAGCGGAAGCGCAAGATGAGTGGATAACTCATTGAGCGCAGCGGTGGGGTCAACAACTTTGATGGTGCGCATTCCCATTGCGGCCGCTGGTTTGAGATTGATGCCAAGATCATCAAGAAAGACACATTCGGTCGGCGCAACCCCGAGTAGTTCGCAGGCGATTTCGTAAAACCGTGGCTCTGGCTTACGACATCCCACTTTGCTGCTTTCCACAACGTGATGAAACCTGTGCATGATTGCGGCAACCTCTTGTTGACGTGGTGTCGGTTCAGGTGACTGCGAGACAACATTGTTTGTCAAACACGCAGTAAGAAATCCTGCATGAATCACTATGTCGAGGGCTGTAACCATCTCCGGGCGCACATCACCTGAGAGCAATGCCAAGATGTCCACTCCTGGGATGCGATGGCCAAGGGCTTCACTTTCTTGGGCGAAAAGCTCATCGAACTGCTGCGGGGTGATGTCGTTGCGCTCCAATTGGGCCCATGCATTCGAGTGGGGATTATGGGAGTTGACGCCCCTAATGAAGTCGAGGGGGAGACCGTGGCGGTTCTCGTATCCGTTAAATGCCTCAAAAGGGCTGGACAAGATCACCCCTCCAAAGTCCCATAAAACGGCTCGAACTGGGTGTTGCGTCATCTATTGGAGGCTAGGGGCTATTGATATGGCCTATGGGGTCCGATTGCCCCCGATTAGGGGTGCGGGAGTGCTTGACTAACTAGGTGACCAAACACATCATCGTTGACGGATCAAATATCGCCACCGAAGGTCGAGCAGAGCCCAGTTTGGCCCAATTAGATGAGGCCGTCAGTGCCTTGATGGACGAATACAAGGGCGCCAAAGTGACTGTGATTGTTGATGCCACCTTTGGGCATCGGATTGCAAAGAAAGAGCGTGCTGAGTTTGAAAAGGCTTTGGCAAACAATGAATTAGTGACGCCACCTGCGGGAGCCGTGGGTCGTGGAGACGCATTTATCTTGGCGATTGCCGACAAAGTAAATGCTGCAATTTTTTCAAATGACAGCTTCCAAGAGTTCCATGGAAAATACAAGTGGCTCTTTGATGAAGGTCGTCTCATTGGTGGCAAGCCCGTACCACTCGTGGGTTGGGTGTTGGTGGAACGTCTTCCAGTTCGAGGACCAACAAGTCGTCGGTCGGTGAAACATGGTGGCGTGGTGGCAAAAGCATTACCGGCTGCAAGTCCAGAGGCGAGCAAGCCCATGCCCGTTCCCAAGACACCGCCACCTAATGCACGTCTTGCAAAGTCTGCTCCTGTTTCGGCGAAGCAGAACGCCGCAACTACTGCCAAGGCGCCAGTGAGCGCCAGCAAACCCGCAACAACCATGGTCAATGATCTTGTGTCTTTCTTGGAGTTTGTGGAGAAACATCCTGTCGGCGCAAAAGTTAAAGCAGTTGTAGAGACCTATGCGGCCAATGGTGTGTCAGTGCGAATGGGAAGCATTGCGGGCTATGTGCCGTTGAAAAACATGGCAACTCCCATTCCGCGAAGCGCGCGTGATGTCTTCAAATTGGGTGACCAAGTATCGCTCATGGTGGTGGGTTACTCACCTTCTCGACGAAGTGTGGACCTTGGTGTTCCTGATGTAGTGGCCACAAAAGTGGCAGAGTCACTTCAGCACGACACAAAGAAGAAGACAAAAAAGACTGCGTCATCAAAAGTTGCAGGCGCTAAGAAATCAACAATCAAAAAGCCTGGGGTACCGGCACGCAAGGTGTCCGTGGAAAAGGCCCCCACAAAGAAGGCTGTTGCAAAAAAGAATGTCGTCAAGAAAGCAATTGTCAAAAAAGCTGTAGTCAAAAAGACCGCAGCTCCAGTTGTGAAGAAAACCGCACGACCTGCTGCCAAAAAAGTCGTGACAGCCAAGAAATCAGCGCCAAAAAAGAAATAACGCTTCTCCTCGAGTTCTCGGGTTCTCTCTTGTGCCCGCTACCGTTTGAGAGTGCTGTTTGTGACATGGAACGTTAATTCTCTCAAGGCGCGGTTGCCCCGCGTGGAAGCCTGGATTGAAGAGGTGCAACCCGATGTGGTGTGCATTCAAGAGACCAAATTGGCTCAAGAAAAGTTCCCCACAGAAGCTTTTGCATCTCTTGGATACGAAAGTGCCCACTTTGGTCAGGGTCAATGGAACGGCGTGGCCATTGTGTCCAAGGTGGGACTTGAGAATGTGATGTTGAATTTTGCGCCGACAGTGGAACAAGACCACGAAGCCCGCATTATTTCGGCAACTTGTGGAGGCGTGCGAGTGAGTTCGGTCTATGTGCCCAATGGTCGTTCACTTGATCATGATCACTATCAATACAAGCTCTCGTGGATGAAGCGTTTGCGTGAACACCTAGATGCAACATGTGCCCCCAGCGATGATGTGATTGTGGCGGGTGATTTCAACATTGCACCCGATGATCGCGATGTGTGGGACGTGACGCAGTTTGCAGATGCCACTCACGTGAGTGAACCTGAACGTGATGTACTGCGTCATGTATGTGACTTTGGTATGGAAGATACGTTCCGTCGTTTTCACAATGATGCGGGACTTTTTTCATGGTGGGACTATCGAGGTGGCAGTTTCTACAAAGGCCATGGCATGCGGATTGATCTTTTGCTTGCAACTACCACTGTTGCCGCACGTTCTACGTGGACAACAGTGGATCGCAACGCTCGAAAGGGTGAGTCGCCTAGTGATCATGCACCAGTGTTGTTGAAGGTAGATGCACCGTGAACACGGAATCTGATTCCCCATTTGGAACATTTCCCACTTTTCATCAGCGAGATGGAGAACTCTCAGATTCTGATCTAGCCCGAGTCAGACTTGCCGATGTCATGCGGCGCGTTATGCGCGAAGCATTTACGTCGCATGCTTCGGCTGTCGAAATTGATGCCTTGGCTCTTGAGATGGAGCAACAACTCGCCGTTCTGCGCGCCGCACCACATGTGCCAGGTTCAGCAGCAAGCGATTCACATTTTTCAGATCGCAGCCCGATCTATGGAGCAATGAATCCACTTTCCATGCCAATGAAAATGGGTCTTGTTGACGGTGGTGGGGAATTTGGTTCGGTCACAGGTGAGGCAGTGTTCACAGAACTCTATGAAGGCCCGCCGGGCCATTGTCATGGTGGGTTCATTGCAGCAGCTTTTGACGAGGTGCTGGGCATGGCTCAATCGTTGACGGGTCGCCCTGGGATGACGGGAAAACTGAGTATCACATATCGTGCACCCACGCCGTTGAACACGCCGATTCATTTTGTGGGATGGGTTGAAAAAGTTGAGGGGCGAAAGATTTTCACAAAAGGCACTGCGCACAATGGTGAGACACTATGTGCTGAATCTGAGGGATTGTTTTTGTCAATGCCCGCTGAGTTGATGGAGCGATTGAAAAAAGGTCGGGACCTTAAGAATTCCCTTGCTCTCGAATAAGGGCGAGAATCTCTTGTCCGTATCTATGGGCAAACACTGGATCAGCGATTTCTTCAATTTCGTCAACAGTGTGAGGCAACGTACGAATGAGTGCGGTTAGTTGACGTTGTGACAAGACAGCATCGGGGTCCACACGCATCTGGCGGGCCTTTGCCCCACGCCAAGAAAGCAGCGCTTCTTCGAGTGGATTCTTTGTTGACACTTTCTTGCGACGCTCACGAAATTCTTGAGTGGGTGCAGTGTATGTGGGTGTTGCAGTGGTGAGCGAGGGCAAAAATGGAGATGGCCCAGACGAGCGACTTTCTCGCTGGTCAGTCCAAGTGACAATGAGTTGATGTGCTGCACGAGTGAATGCAACGTAGGCAAGACGCACTTCTTCGGCGCGGGCGAGTGCACCACGGGCGCTTCGATGGGGAAGTAGGCCTTTTTCACATGCCGCCACAATCACATGTGGCCATTCACGACCTTTGGCTGCGTGAAAAGTAAGGACTTCAACTCCATCTGATTCGGCAACATCTGCTGATGTTGCAACCCATGAACCAAATGCGCGGCCATCTACGGAACCCATGCGGTTGTCATCGAGAAACTGTCGAACCAACTTGGCCACTTGGTAGTCGCTGTCTTGTTCGGTGTAGTCGCCCAAGTCCAGTACATCCGATGCCCAAGTGGACAATGATTCGCGTCCTGTGAGGTCGGTAGCAATTGCAACTGCACGCGCCCACTCACCGCCACGTCGCGCCGAGCGAACCGCCAGTCCTGCGTCGGTCAGAGCGGTGCGTACTTTCTCGGCAACAACATTCGTGCGGCAAAGTACGGCTATTGAGTTAAGTGATTCAGAGCGTTGCACATCAGAGACCACGCGCACAATGTGTTGCAGTTCTTGTACTTCGGTGGGGAAGCGTCGCAGGTCAACAGGAAGTCCTGAATTGCGACGTGAATACGCCTCTGTCGGTTGACCTTGACCCGACAAGGTGTCCACCGCAAACGACACAATTTCTGGAGTGCATCGATAGTTCGAAGGCAACGAAATCACTTGTGCTGGTGAGCCAATACCGGGTAACTCATCAAACAATGTTTTGTCCGCACCGTTAAATCCATAGATCGCTTGATTTGGATCACCTACAAGAAAGAGGTCAGGACTTGAGCCTGAGAGAACCTTCAAGAATTCATATTGAAGAGGGTTCATGTCTTGTGCTTCATCAACGGAAAGATGTTTGAATTGAAAATTCACCGACTCGATGTAGCGCTGATCACGTCGAGCCTCATGCACAACGAATGTCAGAAAGTCGTTGAGGTCCACCACGCCACGTTTTTTCTTGGTCTTTTCGTATGTCTCGAATACATCAACGAAACGATCCGAGCCGAGTGGGATTGTTAATCCTGCTCGTGTCATTTTCTCCACGGATTGTTGGGGTGAACACATGTGCCCATGAGCCCAATCAATTGCTGCAAGAATTTCATGTAGTCCACCCTTGCGAGCATCGGCCCCCATGCTGAGTGACAAAACAGAAGTGCGATTGTTGATTATGACGGGCGCTGTTTTCCCTTTGTCCTGGAAATGCTGCATCATGAGTCGTCGCGCGACGGCGTGAAAAGTGCCGATGGTGGGTCGTCCGTCAAGTTCGAATTGTGAAAGTCGAGCGCGCATTTCGGTGGCCGCTTGACGGGTAAAGGTGATGGCAAGCGTGCGGTTGATGTCAGCAGTTTCAGATAATGCACGCCAGGCGATTCGTCGCGTAAGAACGGTTGTCTTTCCCGAGCCTGCTCCCGCACGCACAACAATGATTCCCGTGGGGGCAGTCACGGCTGCTCGCTGGTCTGCATCAAGGCCCACCAGCACAGATTCTGGGCTCAGGGCCCTCATTGAGCTAGTCGGGTCGTTTGTTCGCACCCCTTGAAACTAGGCGGTTGCTACCCTTTTGACATGCCCTTTTCCCCTCGCCACCTCAATGATGGTGAAACACTTGTATTGGACCTCCATCCCCATTGGTGGTTTTTTGGACCCGAGTCCATTTCTTTGGTTGTGTCCATGTTGGGCACCATCTATCTGCGCTCCAAAGTGTCGGGCTGGTGGGAAACTGCGGTGACCTATGTGGGGTTGGCCGCAATCATTGTGTCGATGTCGTGGTTGATTGTCGCTTTGATCAAGTGGCGTACAACGTATTTTGTGGTGACATCGCATCGTTTGATTTATCGCCAAGGTGTTGTTGCGCGCAACGGCGTGGAGATTCCCCTTGAGCGCGTGAATAACGTGAATTTTGCTCAAACAATTTTCGAACGCCTTTTGCAAGTGGGTGATCTGTTGGTGGAATCTGGTGGCCAGGAAGGCCAGCAAGTGTTCTCCGATATCGCAAGACCCGAGGAAGTGCAGAACATCATTCATTCCACGATTCAGCGCGACAAGCAGCAACGATTTGAGGGGGCGCCGTCGTTGGCGGGGATTGCCCATGAATTGGAACGTCTTGAGGGTTTGCGCGACCGGGGAGTGCTGACTCAAGAAGAGTTTGAGGAGCAAAAGCGCCGCCTCATTGATTGAGGGCTCTCTCGCTTTCGCGGCACCGCCGTGAACCTGTGAGAATAGGCAAATGGCGCAGGTAACCCTTCCTTCGGGAGTCTTCTTGGAATACGAATCGATGGGTAATCCCTCGAATCCCACAATGTTGTGGATCATGGGTTTTGGCGCCCAGATGACCGCTTGGCCCGATGAGTTCTTGCAGATGTATGTGGATGCAGGCTTTCACGTGGTGCGCTTTGACAACCGTGACTGCGGGCTGTCCTATAAGCACGATGGTGTCATGGTTGATGTGGGTGCAGTGACCGCAGCGGCCCTGATGGGAGATCCGCCACCGCCAGTGCCCTACACATTGTCGGATATGGCTGCAGATGCAGTAGGTGTGCTTGACGGTTTGGGAATCGATGCAGCGCACATTGTCGGAGCATCGATGGGTGGCATGATTGCCCAAACTCTCGCTATCGAATTTCCCCGTCGCGTACTGAGTCTCACCAGCATTATGTCGGTGCCTGGTGACATGGCCTACGGCACGCCTACTCCTGAAGCGCTTAACACACTCGTTGCGCCGCCACCAGAAGATCGTGCTGCCTATATTGAAGGTGCAAAAAACTGGGCAGTGTGGTGCTCGAAGAAGTATTTCGATCTCGATGAAGCACGCGCACGCGCCGCACGTGAGTTTGATCGCAGCTTCTATCCCGAAGGGACGCATCGTCAAATGGCGGCGATCTATGCATCAGGTGATCGCAGCGAAAAACTTCGGACACTTTCAATACCCACTTTGGTGATCCATGGCCGAGATGACACATTGCTCACACCATCTGGTGGTGAGCGCACTGCCGAGCTAGTGCCTGGATCAATTCTCATGATGCTTGCCGACATGGGACATGACCTTCCACGTCCATTGTGGTCGCTGTTTGTCGACGCCATCGCGTCACATGCACGGCGTGTTCATTCGTAATCACATTCATTCACTACACAAGGAGATTTGACATGGCTGGTCCATTGAGCGGATACAGAATTATTGAAATTGCAGGTATTGGACCTGGCCCATTTGCAGCGATGATGTTGGCTGACATGGGTGCAGAAGTCATTCGTGTAGATCGTGCACAAGCAGTTCGTGGTCCTGCTGGTGATAAGCCTGCAGGCGACCTGATGTTACGTGGGCGGCGCAATATTGCACTGGATCTGAAGCACCCCGATGGTGTGGAAGCTTTGTTGCAATTAGTGGAAAAAGCAGATGGTTTGATTGAAGGCTTTCGTCCAGGCGTTATGGAACGACTCGGTGTGGGTCCAGACGTGTGTTTGGCGCGCAATCCGAAATTGGTGTTTGGACGTATGACTGGTTGGGGTCAAGAGGGAATGTATGCCCAAGCAGCGGGCCACGACATCAACTACATCGCCTTGGCTGGTTCGCTGGCGCATTTTGCCCGCAAAGACGAGATGCCACTACCTCCACTGAATATGGTGGGCGACTTCGGTGGCGGCGGAATGTTCTTGGCGTATGGAGTTGTATGTGGACTACTTGAGGCACAAAAGAGTGGAGCTGGACAAGTTGTAGATACTGCAATGGTCGATGGTGCCGCCACTTTGATGTCGATGTTCTGGTCATTTAAGTCCATGGGAATCTTTGATGAGAATGCACCAGGAACAAATCTCTTGGACACCGGTGCGCATTTTTATGATGTATTCGAATGCAGCGATGGAAAATACGTCTCGCTCGGATCAATTGAGCCGCAGTTCTATGCCGAGCTACTTCGTTTAACTGGACTTGAAGGTGACGTAGAGTTTGCACGACAAATGGATCAATCCATGTGGCCACATCTCAAGGAACGCCTGCGTGAGGTGATGAAGAAAAAGTCGCGTGATGAGTGGTGCGCCATCATGGAAGCAACTGATGTCTGTTTTGCCCCGGTGTTAACTATGAGTGAGGCAGCAGCGCATCCCCACAACGTGGAGCGCAAGACGTTTGTCAATATCAATGGCCATATGCAGCCTGCACCTGCACCTCGTTTTTCTCGCACAACACCGACGGTCGAACGCCCATCGGCTCACCCTGGTCAACACACTGCAGACATCCTGCGTGACTGGGGTGTAGGAAATGCAGATGCACTGTTGTCATCTGGTGCTGCCAAGCAGGCACAGTAAGTGGGAACTCTCGTCTGTTTTCATGCACACCCCGACGATGAGTGCATTGGAACTGGTGGAACCATCGCTCGTGCTGCACAAGAGGGTCATCGGGTAGTTCTTGTTGTTGCCACAAATGGTGACCATGGTGAAATTCCCGATGGTATGGCCAATGGTGTGTCGTTGGTAGATGTCCGTCGCGAAGAAACGATGAAGTCAGCTGCGACTTTAGGAATTCAGCGAGTCGTGTGGTTGGGATATGAAGACAGTGGAATGACGGGTTGGGAACAAAACAAAAATCCCGGCGCATTCTGTAATGCAGATGTGCACACTGCAGCATCTGCATTAGCTGAAGTTCTTCGAGAAGAAAATGCTGATGTGCTTACCGCATACGACTGGCATGGCGGATACGGTCACCCAGATCACATCATGGTGCACAAAGTGGGACATGCGGCCGCGGTCTTGGTACCCGAGGTGCGATTGTTGGAAGGAACAATGAATCGCGACCTCATCAGGCGCAACATTCAAATGGCTCGTGACGCCGGTTTTTTGAAAGAAGAAGAGGGCTTTAATCCCGATGGTCCTGCAGATGATGGCAATCCATTCGGCACACCTGAGGCAGAAATCAACTTGCGTGTTGATGTCACAGATTTTTCTGCACGTAAGCGAGACGCTATGCGTTGCCATACCAGTCAATTACAAGAGAACAGTTTTTTCCTCGCAATGGACGATGGTGCATTTGCGATGATGTTTGGTGTGGAGTGGTTCATTGAGCCAGGAAGCACCGAGCCATTGCGCGATGGCTGGATTTTCGCATGAGCCGCATTTACATGGTGCGACATGGTCGCGCCGCTGCAGGCTGGAATGTTGATCCCGATCCAGGTCTTGACGAATTGGGTCGTGCACAAGCACTGCAGGTGGCAACGCGGTTGTCCTCGTTGGGTCCATTGCCTGTCTTGTCGAGCCCACTTCTGCGTTGCCAACAGACAGCATTCCCTTTGGCTACCGCATGGAAGCAGGATGTGCGTATTGAATCTTTGGTGGGAGAGATTCCCTCGCCAGAGGGCTACGAACTGGAAAATCGAGTGGAGTGGCTACGTGAGGCGATGTCGGGAACGTGGGAACAAGTGGCCCAGACGTCCGGGGCGCATTATCGCACCTATCGCGACGATGTTGCTCGTCTTGTGCAATCGTTACGCACGGACACTGTGATCTTTAGTCATTTCATTGCTATCAACGCAGTGATTGGCGCAGCTACCGATGATGATCGTGTGGTAATCGGGCACCTAGATAACTGTTCGGTGTCGGTTTTTGATGTGAGTGACGAAGGTCTATTTCTTATAGAAATGGGTGGGGAAGCTGACACGCTGATCCGTTAGTCAACATTGAACTTTGGCGACTAGATTTAGAGCGTGATTTCCTCTGCGGTACTTGATACGACATCTTCGTTGTATGACTCCCATCTTTCGTGGGCGTGGATCACGATTATTGCCAACGGATTCGCTGGTGTGTGGGCCTTGGCTGCGCACAAGATTCAGCCACTTCGCACTCGTGCTTTGTGGTGGTACACAGGTGCAGCTCAGTTCACCGTGTTTGTGCAAGTGGCCATCGGTGTTGCCATTGTGAACAAAGAAAAAATGGAATTTCCTGCATTTCATGCTTTCTATGGTTTTGTCTCCGTTATGGCAGTAGCCATCATTTACTCGTACCGTCACCAACTCAAGGGTCGCGTGTATTTGTTGTATGGCTTTGGTGGTCTCTTCCTCATGGGCCTCGGCATTCGCGCAATGCTGGTGGGGCAGTCCGCCTAAATTCATCGGGGCTAGACCACGATTCAATTGAAGAAAATCTACAAATGAAGTAGATTTTCTCCAATGAAACGATTTCTGGGACCTCTTGGCGCTCTTCTTTTGATTGCTGGAGGATCTGTGACGGCACAGTTGGTTTATGAATCCGAAGTTGTGGGCTCTTCGTATGTGCCTACATTTCAAAATAAGACGGGCACTAATGCCAATGCGACCTACTACGCAACTGCGTATGGAGCGGGTGTCTGGGCCAAGGTTGAGGGATCGACTCCGGTGTATTCAACCAATGGGGGCCAAGACTGGGTAGCTGGCACGACGAATGTCACCGCGGGTCGGTATTCCAATATTGAGTTTGTGAACAATCGGTTTTTCGCATTGTGTTCGACTTTTTGTACCGCGGGTAGACAGATTCAATATTCAGACGACGGAATGACGTGGACTGCGGCAAATGTTCCCACCACCAATGTTCCCGTTGCTGATGCCCACTGGAATGATGTGGCGTACGGTAACGGAGTACTCGTTGCGGTGAGTTCCGGAATGCTTAGTGGAAACGAAACCGCAAATCGAATTCTGCGATCTACCGATAATGGTGCAACGTGGCAGATTCAAACTTTGCCACAGATCAATTCCTTTCCTCAGACTTTTGTTGCAGCAAACGCAGTGGTTTTTGCGAACGGGCAATTCATTCTTGTGGGCAACCGCACATTGACATCGTCTGACGGCATTACTTGGACAAACAGCAACTCGACATTCTTGAATGACATTGCATTTGGCAATGGTGTGCTTTTGGCCATTATGACTACGGGCAATGGTTCCAACCATTTGTATCGTTCTACGAACTGGGGCAGTTCATGGAGTGCCGTGACTCATCCTTCATTGGGAATTAGTCCTCAATATGTTCATCGTATTCGTTTCGGCAATGGTGTATTTCTCTTTGGATCAAGTACCAGATTCGTCACCACCGTAAACGGCACGTCTTTTTCGAGTGCAACTAATTGGCTTTCTTTAGGCAGTGGGCAATGGCGCGGATTAGGTTTTGGCGCTGGTCAATTCCTTGCGGTGGGCGATACGAGTATCGGTGGAGCATCTAGAACAATCGCATCCACCGATACTCCAGATACAACCGCTCCCTCTTTGGTACAACAGAGTCCCTCTGACGGTGCGACAGGAATTGAATACACCACGAACATCACATTAACTTTTTCGGAAAATGTCGGCCCCGGTCCTGGGCAGCATGTCACCATCAAGAAGGTATCTGACAACAGCACAGTCACATCTATTGATGCCAGTTCCTCTCAAGTCACGTTCTCTGGTGCCACAGTCACGGTGAACCCCACAGTTGATCTCCCTACATCAACTGCGTTGTATGTACTCATTAATCAAGGTGCATTTACTGATATTGCAGGAAATGGTTACGCAGGGATTTCCTCATCATCGGGGTATCAATTCACCACTGCTGCCGATGTAACTCCACCTGCGCCGCCCACCACGCCAGATCTCAGTGATGCATCAGATGCGGGCCTCTTTAATACCGACAACATCACATCGGTGGTGAACCCACAGTTCCGTTTTCGCGGTGCCGAGAACGGTGGAACTATTACTGTGACCGCATCGCGTAGCGGATTAGCAGACAAGACATGTACGCGACCTGGGGCCACATATCTTGATGCCTGCTCAATGTCAGGCTTATCGCAGGGGACATGGACTGTGGTGGCGACCCATACCGATGTCAATGGCAATACCTCTGCTAATTCTGCAGCACTCACAATCGTTGTTGATACAACAGCGCCAGCCTTAACAGCTATTTCTCCCACTCGTGATGCAGTAGGTATTGCGGTTAACTCGAACATTCAATTGACCTACAACGAAGATGTTTATGCGGCTATCGGTGATTTCTTGGTGAAATCTGGTGGTTCCACATGTCCTACAACTGAGCAAACAATCTCTTCGACGTCGGCAGCTGTGACGGTTTCTGGGGACACGGTGACGGTGAATCCGCCGAACAACTTCGCACATTCAACAGTGCAGTGTCTGTCAATTTCTGCGGGTGTCGTCAAAGACATTGCCGGCAATAATGCGCCACTTCATGATCCCACTGCAGCGGGCGGAGTGAGATTTACGACTTCATCTGCTGATGTGACTAGCCCTTCAGTAACGGTTACTTCTCCTTCGTCACCTGCGGGTTCGCGCACGCTCGTATATGCAGTTGTCTTTGATGAAGTCATTAGTGGATTAACAAACGCAGATTTTTCAAATCTCGGTACCGCGAACTGCACATTTGCCGCACCGACATCATCGGGGACATCGTTTTCAATTACTGCAACGTGTACTTCAGATGGAACGGTCATTCTGCGATTGGCGCCTAATAGTGTGACTGATGGAGCCTCAAACACTGGTCCCACTTCTGCTGTACAGGCATCAACGGTCACCATAGACACCACAACGCCATCGACTGCACCTTCGGGCACTGTTGCGCCGACTCAATCGACTGTGCCGTCATCGGGCACCACGGTGCCACCTGTGGGTACTGGACCATCAGGTCCGACACCTGTGGCTCAAGGTGTAGCCACAACTGTTGCCCCCACCACTACCTTGCCGGTACCAAGCACTACCACCACAACCTTGCCGTCTGTAGATGTGCCAGAAGTGGCCGATAGTGGTGGCGCACTTGTGGTGAATGGTCAACGTATTGAGGCCACCATCACGCGTGAGAACAATCAACTTGTGATTGCAGCCGGAGTATTGCGTGCACGTATTTCTGCTGTGCAACGCGAAGGTGGTCGTGCACCACTTGATTCTGAGGGCCGCATTCGTATGGACCAAGGGGACTCAATAGAAATTGAAGTCACTGGGTTTGGATCCGAATCACAAGTGGAAGTGCGCATGTATTCAGATCCAGTGTTGTTGGGTCGTAGCACTGTGTCGGCACTTGGAAACTTGATGGCGTCCTATGAGGTGCCTGATTCTGTGATTGATGGACGACACACCGTTGTGTTGCTAGGTGAATCACAACAACGTGAAGAGTTAACGTTTGCCCTTGCAGTGTTTGTGGGTGCAGACTCCGCGGGGCCGTCTGCGTTGGTATTGCTGGTGGGGATTCCGTTGGGCTTGGCTGTGATTGCTGCTCTTGTCATTCCTGCAATCTTGCGTCGTCGTCGCAAGGACGAAGAAGAGAAGTAGAAAATAAAAAATCCCCTGCCGAGCTCGGCAGGGGATTTTTTATTCTTAAAAAGAAACTGATTTATGCCAGTGACTTGTCAAGTTCATTTAACTTGTCTACCAAAGCAGATGGCAACTTGGGCCCGAACTGTGCGAAGTGATCACGAATCTGTGGAATCGCTTCCTTCCAGCCAGATGCGTCAACTGACAACAGTTTTTCAAGATCGCTGTCGTTGATGTCGAGACCGTTGGTGTCCAAATCGCCTGCATTTGGCAAGTAGCCAATTGCAGTCTTTTCAGCCGATGCCTTGCCATCGATGCGATCAAAGATCCACTTCAGAACACGGCTGTTCTCGCCAAATCCTGGCCACAAGAAGCGGCCGTCTTCGTCGCGACGGAACCAGTTGACAAAGAAAATCTTTGGCAAGTTCTCTGACTTGGTGGCAGCACCAATCTTGAGCCAGTGTCCGAAGTAATCGGCCATGTTGTAGCCACAGAAGGGGAGCATGGCCATGGGGTCAAAGCGAAGATTGCCCACAGCACCTTGTTGGGCTGCAGTGGTCTCAGAAGCCATGATGCTTCCCAGGAAGACACCATGATCCCAATCAAATGCTTCTGTCACCAAAGGCACTGTTGTGCGGCGACGTCCCCCGAACATGATTGCCGAGATGGGAACGCCGGCTGGATCTTCCCATTCAGGAGCCATTGATGGGCACTGTGATGCAGGTGCTGTGAAGCGAGCATTGGGGTGTGCAGACACAGAATCACTCTCTGGTGTCCAGGTATTGCCCTTCCAGTCGGTTGCACGTGCAGGTGCAGTGTCGCTCATACCTTCCCACCACACATCGCCATCAGAGGTGAGAGCAGTGTTGGTGAACAAGCAGTTGCCCCACAATGTCTCCATCGCGTTGGCGTTGGTGTCATAGCCAGTTCCAGGTGCCACACCGAAGAAGCCAGCTTCAGGGTTAATGGCGTAGAGGCGACCGTCTTCGCCGAACTTCATCCAGCAAATGTCGTCACCGATTGTTTCGGCCTTCCAGCCTGGAATGGTGGGAACAAGCATGGCGAGGTTTGTTTTGCCGCATGCCGAAGGGAATGCCGCAGCGATGTATTTGTGTGCGCCCTCTGGATTGGTGAGCTTCAAAATCAACATGTGTTCTGCGAGCCAGCCAGCATCGCGTGCCATCACAGATGCGATACGTAAGGCGAAACACTTCTTTCCAAGAAGTGCATTGCCGCCGTAGCCCGAACCAAAGGACCAAATCTCGCGTGTCTCAGGGAAGTGCACGATGTATTTGTTGTCGGGGTTGCATGGCCATGCGGAACTTGTCTGGCCTGGAGCAAGTGGGTCACCTACCGAGTGCACACATGGCACCCAGTCGTTGTCACCCAAGACATCGAGGGCCTTTTGACCCATACGGGTCATGATGCGCATGCTGACTGCAACGTATGCGCTGTCGGTGAGCTGTACGCCGATGTGGGCGATAGGGGATCCCAATGGCCCCATGGAGAACGGCACCACGTACATGGTGCGACCTTTCATCGCGCCTGCGTACAAAGAATTCATTTCGGCGCGCATCTCAGAAGGTTCACGCCAGTTGTTGTTCGGGCCCGCATCGTCTTTATCTGTCGAACAGATAAAGGTGCGATCTTCCACGCGCGCTACGTCGCCTGGATCAGAGTGTGCCCAGTAACTGTTTGGACGCTTTGCTTCATCAAGCTTGGTGAAGGTGCCAGCGTCAACAAGTGATTGACACAGGGAGTCGTACTCTTCACTAGACCCATCACACCAGTAGATGGAATCGGGCTGGAGAATCTCTGCCCAGTCGTTGACCCACTGTTTCAGACGTGTGTTGCTCGTGGTTGCAGCCATGGAGGTACCTCTATTCAAAGGTCAAAGTTATTGAAGTAGATACTGCCCTAACCGGAACGGCTCAAGCAATATGAACTAAGGCTAAACCCCAGGAGTCTCCATGTCCGACTCTGAACCCAAGGTGAGACAAGTGGCACGACCACTGTCATCCAAGGTAAAGACCACTCTCTGGCCTTGGCGCAACATGCGAAAGATCGACCCTTCGAGGGCATTGGAGGCCAAGTTGTATTCGCGAAGGTCGGTATCGGAGATGATGACTCCGTCACCGCTGACAGGGTCATATGCCTTGACAACGCCTTGCATGAGATGCCTTAGCGGCCGGCCTTGACGACTTTGCCCGACTTGATGCAGGCGGTGCAGGCATACACGCGCCGAGGAGATCCCTTGACGATGGCGCGTACACGCTGAATATTGGGGCTCCAGCGGCGCTTGGTGCGCACGTGGGAGTGAGACACAGACATGCCCCAGGATGGACCCTTGCCACATACTTCGCAAACAGCAGCCATTTTGGAAACCTCTTTGTATCGGCGACAGGCATCGGGCCTGTCGGACGCAGAAGTCAAAACTACCAGCGAGACCAAACCGACCCCAACCGTGCCGACCCCAAAACAGCCAAATTTCGCATATTTCCCACCTAGGCCCTCTGGCTTACTAGCCTTTCGCCCGTGACAGGGCTTCAGACTTTAGGGGCAACCGAACTACGCCTCATCATCACGGTGTTCCGTGATGCGATGAAAGTGCATTCGCCTTCCATTAACAGACTCAACGTGTATCCGGTGCCCGATGGCGACACCGGAACCAATATGTTCCGCACGCTCGAAGCAGTCGTTGCCGAACTCAGTGGTGCAGACGACGACCTTGCAGCGACGTGTGCCGCAATCAGTCATGGATCATTGATGGGGGCCCGCGGAAACAGTGGTGTGATCTTGAGCCAGATTCTGCGCGGGCTTGCATCCACCATGGGTGGCAATGCATCGCAGTCCGGTATCACCGCCACTGTGTTGTCGGATGCATTTACTCGCGCCGGAGCGGCTGCATACGAAGCAGTTTTAAAACCGATTGAAGGAACAATTCTTACTGTTGTGCGAGAAACTGCCGAAGGTGGCGCACATGCTGCACGCAGTGGAGCAACTTTGTCAGAGGTGCTGGTTGCTGCGCGCGAGTCGGGTCGTACTGCACTTGCGCACACACCTGAGTTATTGCCTGTCTTGAAAGAGGCGGGCGTAGTGGATGCAGGTGGCGCAGGATTCTTGTTGTTGATGGACGCATTCATTCATGTGGTGACAGGTGAGCCAATGCCTGAGCCCGATGAAAGTGCTGGTCCTACGCCAGAACAACTCGATGCGGTTGCACAACGTCACCACGAAGATGGCACAGTCGACGTCAGCGAGTTGCGATACGAAGTGATGTTCTTGTTGAACCTCGATGATTCTCGTGCGCCTGATTTCAAAACCGCATGGGGTTCGCTGGGCGATTCCATTGTTGTTGTAGGTGGAGACGGTCTCTATAACTGCCATATCCACACCAATGACATCGGGGCAACGATTGAAGCGCCACTACTTCTCGGCGGTACGCCCAAGAACATTCGCGTGACAGATTTGTTCGAAGAAGTGGCCGAAGAACATGCAGCGCGCGAAGCAGAGTTGGGTGCACCAGTTCTCAATCGCACACTCACCTCGTCGTTGCCACCAGTGACATGTGCGGTTGTTGCGGTTGCAAGTGGTGATGGAATTGCAGAGCTATTTGGACAGCTCGGCGTGCACGGAGTGATCTCTGGTGGTCAAACACTGAATCCATCCACTGCGGAATTGCTTGCAGCGGTCGAGCGAATGAATGCCCGTCAAGTCATCATTTTGCCAAACAACAAGAACATCATTCCTGTTGCACAACAACTAGATGCCCTCACTACTAAAGATGTGCGAGTTGTGCCCACGTGTTCTATGCCTGAAGCTTTAGCTTCATTGGTGTTCTATGACCCTGAAGTGTCGGCTGAGACCAATGCGCGCGCAATGACCGAGGCGGCAGAAGCAGTTGCAACAGGTGAAGTCACCCAGGCAGTGCGTGACACAAAGACTGATGCAGGACAAGTCACTGAAGGCGATTGGATCGGCTTAGTCCGCGGAGATGGAATTGTGTCCATCTCTGGAACAGTCGTTGGTGCGGCAGAACAGTTACTTGAATCGCTGATTGATGATTCGCGTGAACTGCTCACCTTGATTACTGGCGCAGACGCAACGACGGCCGACACTGAAAAAATCACCGCATGGGTCGCCACGCAGCGTCCAGAGTTGGCCGTTGAAGTTCACTTTGGTGGACAACCGTTGTATCCATACTTATTCGGCGTTGAGTAATTCACCACTTACGTATCGCGACTTAGACCAGCTTGGTCTTGAACGCATCAAGGGAATTGGCGAAAAATCGCTCACTGCACTGGAGTCTTTTGGTATTCATAGCGTGCTGGACCTAGTGGAAACATATCCGCGTCGCTACATCGATCGATCGAACATGGCAACCCTTAGCGAGATGCAACTAGGCGTAGACACATTGGTGATGGTGCGGGTGGTGTCATCGCGGTCTATGCGCACGCAACGTGGCAAGACAATGGTGACAGTCACGGTGGAGGATCACACGGGGAAGCTGTCCCTTACTTTCTTTAATCAAGCGTGGCGCGATAAGCAACTGCATCCGGGAATGGAAGTTGCAGTGTTTGGCAAAGCTGAGATGTATCGCGGCTATCGCCAAATGACGAATCCTGTTGTGGATCGCATTGGTGATCAAACAGGTCGCGTGGTGCCGATGTATCCACAAAGCGAGAAAGTGCGCATTTCTTCTTGGGATCTTGCGCGCTGGATTACTGATGCGCTTGCAAAGTGTGAGCCACGAGGAATTGCAGATCCGATTCCTGATGATGTGGTGTCCTCGCATGGTTTGATGTCGCGTCACGACGCGTTGCGAAAGATTCATCGACCCGATGTTGTTGATGACCATCTTCAAGCACGACGTCGATTGGCATTTGATGAAGTGTTGCGCGTGCAGTTGATGTTGGTGGGCAAGAAATCACAATGGGAACGCGAGTCGGCAGGTTTTTCTCATGCGATAACGGGCCATCTCATTGATGGCTTATTTGCCGCCCTTCCTTTTCCGCTCACTGGTGCACAACGACGCACCATTGACGAGATTTATCACGACCTGGCTTCCCAGCGACCCATGCATCGTCTTCTGCAAGGTGACGTGGGTGCGGGAAAAACATTGGTGGCAGTTGCAACAATGCTGGCTGCGGTCCAAGGTGGACATCAGGCGGCCATCATGGCTCCAACTGAAGTTCTTGCTGATCAGCATGCTCTTAGCATTCGTGCATTGTTGGCGTCTTTGAAAATTGCAGATGAGGGAAATCTTTTTGGCGATCGCTCATTGAGAGTGGAGTTGCTCACGAACAAAGTGACGGGTGAGGAGCGCAGGTCCATCTTGGCGGGAATTGCAGATGGCAGTGTGGACATCGCTATTGGAACACACGCTCTCATTCAGGACAAAGTGTCGTTCGCAAGTCTTGGTGTGGTTGTGGTGGATGAGCAACATCGCTTTGGCGTCGAGCAACGTTCACGTTTGCGTGACAAGGCACTGCAATCAGAACATGGCCTAGTGCCAGATGTTTTGGTGATGACCGCCACACCTATTCCGCGTACAGCAGCAATGACGGTCTATGGAGATCTTGATGTCAGTGTCTTGGATGAACTCCCACCGGGCCGCACACCAATTGTGACAAGTCGTGTCTCTGGTCCACTTGAAATGGAGATGATGTGGAGTTCTGTGCGCGAGCTACTCAAAAAGGGCCAACAGGCATATGTGGTGTGTCCACTCGTAGAGGAAAGCGAAAAACTTGAAGTCGCCTCAGCACAGGAAACCTATGAGACGCTTTCTTCAGGTGAGTTGTCTGACTATTCGGTGGGCTTGTTGCACGGTCGCATGTCGTCAAAAGAAAAGGAAGCAGTGATGGCTTCGTTTCGACGTGGCGATCTAGATGTCTTGGTGGCAACGACAGTGATTGAAGTGGGCGTTGATGTTCCGAATTCCACCACGATGATTATTTTGGATTCCGATCGTTTTGGCATTGCCCAACTTCACCAGTTGCGTGGGCGTGTAGGTCGTGGTGCGCTTGCGTCGCAGTGTTATCTAGTGACGCAACACAGCGATCCTTCACCAAGAGTGGAGGCACTTGTGGCCTCCACTGATGGATTTGAATTAGCCGAAGAAGATCTGCGGCTTCGGGGTGAGGGAACCATTATGGGGGCTCGTCAAAAAGGGCAAACGGATCTCACACTGGCATCGTTGCAACGCGACCTTGATCTCATCCAATGGGCCAGGCAAGATGCTGTGCGCATTATCAAGTCTGACCCCATGCTGGAGTCGCTACCTATCTTGCGAGATGAGCTTGATCTGCTGTTCTCGGCCGAGGACGAAGAGTTTCTGTTTAAGTCCTAATCATGTGGGTACTACTGTCTTATCTGTGGTGAGGCCACATAGGGCAGATGGGGGCAAGATGAAATTGCACGGCAAACACGTTGTAGTCACAGGTGGGTCGCGAGGCATTGGTGAACAGATTGCTCGCCAATGCGCCGCACGTGGTGCAAAGGTCACTGTGGTGGCACGAAACCAAGATGCTCTGGAGCGAGTAGCTCAGTCGATTTCAGGAAATGCATATGTTGCAGATCTCAGTGATGATGCAACTGTCGATGGTCTCATTGAAAAGATCGAGACGCAGTTCGGACCAATAGATGTTCTTGTGAATAATGCGGGTCTTGAAACTTCCACACCCTTTGCAGTGGAAGATGAACGAGAGATTCGTGCAGTCTCACGAGTGAACCTCGAAGTCCCGATGTTGTTGACGCGGCATGTACTTCCCCAGATGCTCGCGCGTCACGAGGGGCACATTGTGTTTGTGTCGTCACTAGCTGGCACTGCAGGTTTTCCTGGGATGGCTGTCTATGGCGCCACTAAGGCGGGAATTCTGAATTTCGTTAACGGTCTTGCGCGTGAATTGAAATCCACGCAGGTCAACATCACCACTTTGTCTCCTGGCCCTGTGGCAACGGATATGTGGCAAGAAATTGAAGGGCGTCAATCGTCGATTCAAAAAATTGTGAAGCGTTACAAGCGTCTGCAACTCATTCCCATTGCAGATCCCGTCAAAATTGCTCGACGCACAGTTGATGCCATTGAGAAAAACAAACCCTTTGTGCGTGACCCCAAGAGATTGGGCATCAACTTTTGGCTCAATCATGCACCCACACGAATTGCCAACTTTGCCTCATGGGGCATCAAGTTCGATCCACTCGATGCGGGGCATAAGTAGAAGCCCCGTGCTTCCGTAGTTAAGAAGGTCTAGAAGTCAGAAGTGTCGTCATCATTGTCGTCGTCGCACAGTTCGATATCCCATCTGTCGCGGCAGTCACGACATCGGTATGCAACAACATCACCCTCGTACCACATGCCATCTTCGCGGGCAGGAGTAATGAGCGAACAGGGCCCGCCGCAGTCCACGCAGATAATTGATTCTTTTGGAACGATCACTGCCGTAGTCTGCCTGGGATGAGAGTCGTTGCGGGTCAATTACGTGGCCGAAAGATTGAAGGGCCACTCACAGAGGCAACTCGACCCACCACCGACAAAGTACGAGAGGCCATTTTTAATGCACTCTCCAGCTTGGATGTGGTCGATGGAGCGCGAGTGATCGATCTTTATGCGGGCTCGGGCGCTCTGGGAATAGAGGCATTGTCGAGAGGGGCGGCGCATTGTGTCTTTGTAGAGAACAACAGAGATGCCCTCGTGGTATTGCGTAAAAATCTGCAACATCTTGGACTGCAGGACCGAAGCAGTGTGATGGAGGCAGATGCCATGGGTGCCTTATTGGCAGCATCGTCGTGTGATCTCGTGTTGGCCGACCCTCCCTATGGCTTCACTGAATGGGGAAAACTGTTGCAGCACTGCACCGCATCCATCGTGGTTCTGGAATCGAACCGCCAAATTGGTGATGTTTCAGGGTTTTCAACAATCCGCGAACGTCGCTACGGCAGGACATTTGTTGCATTTCTCAGACACGAGGCACCGTCGGAAGGTACCGTAGAAGCCACATGAGCACGGTTTTGTATCCAGGGAGCTTTGATCCCTTCCATTACGGGCACCTCGATGTGGTCACCCAGGCAGCAGAGTTATTTGGCTCCGTTGTCGTTGCGGTGATGCACAATCCTCAAAAACCTTCAGGAGTTCTTCCCACACAGACTCGCCTCGATATCGCCCAGAAAATGCTGTCTGACATTCCAGGCGTCACGGTGCAAGCATTCGGCGGTCTGGCAGTTGATGCAGCTCGTTCTGCGAAGGCAGATTTCATTGTGAAGGGCTTGCGCACTCCAGGTGATTTTGAAGTAGAACAACAAATGGCGCACACAAATTATGCAGTTGCCCACGTGCGCACCGTGTATGTCCCTTGTCAGCCCGGGCTTAGTCATGTGTCGAGTCGCTTTATTCGCGACATTGTCCATTACGGCGGAGATGTTTCATCCATGGTGCCTGCCTTCGTGGTGGATGCATTGCAAAAATCTTTTTCGGCGAGGAGCTAAGACATGCCTTTCGATGACTTCGATGACTTTGATGACAATTCATACCCCAATCCCGCACCCGTACAGGCGCGTCTGGGTGAGAGTGAAATGATTCTTCGCAAGACCATTGACATCATTGCGACTGCACCAAGTGTGCCGCTGTCGAGCACTCCTCGAATCGATCGTGATGAAATCATTGAACTTCTTGAAGATGCACTGGTGCGCGTCCCAGAAGAAATTCGTCAGGCCCGTTGGATGCTGAAGGAACGCCAGGAGTTCTTAGAAAAGACAAAGCGTGAAGCGGATGAATTATTAGCTGTTGCACGTCAGCAAGCTGAACGAATGGTGCAACGCACCGAAGTTGTACGAGCTGCCGAGGCGCGTGCACGCCAGGTGATTGATGCAGCAGACGAAGAAACAAGGCGACTGCGCAATGAAACAGAAGACTTCCTGGATCAGCGATTGGGAAGTTTTGAAATTCTTTTGGACCGTCTCTCAAAAACTGTCGCTAATGGCAGACAAAGATTGTCAATTGGTACACAAGTGGAACAAGAAGTAGCTGAGCCTGCCGAAGAAAACGGCACAACAGGTTTCTTTGATCAAGACCGCGGCTAACGCCGCGCTCACTTACACGAATCATTGGTGCACTGACCCATGGCTAAACCACTCATCATTAACGTTGTTGAACTTCTCCGCTGGCCTGGAACGACCAAAGAAGTTGCCGTATCGCTTGATGTTGTAGATCTTGAGTTCGACGATTCACGAATTGTGAATGAGCCAGTCGATGTTGCATTGCATCTTGAGTCAATGTCGAACGGAATCTCGGTGCAGGGAACGGCGTGCGCAACGTGGTCGGGGTTGTGTCGGCGGTGTGTAGCGGAGTTGTCCGTGCGGATGACTGTGGACATCTCAGAGCTCTATCAAAAAGAGCTAGAGGACCCCGATGCCTATGTCATCGATAACGACCAGTTGAACCTGTTGCCCATGGTCCGGGAAAACATTCTTTTGGCAATTCCTCTCGGGCCCCTCTGTCGGCCGGACTGCCCAGGGCTGTGTCCACATTGTGGAATTGACCTCGCAGAATCCAGCTGCAAGTGCGAAATATCGACTGCGGATCCCAGGTGGGGGGCCTTGGAGGCCCTTCGTGGGGTGCTTGATGATCCCGCAGAGTGAGTTTTCGCCCGAATCGGGCTATCCTCACAGAGCCCTCAAGTGAGGGTTTTGCCGCTAACACAGGGAGACCACGGTGGCCGTTCCCAAGAAAAAGAAGTCGAAGTCAAAGACACGTATGCGTCGCGCCTCTAACTGGCGTCTCGATGCGCCGTCGCGAAGCGTCTGCCCTCGTTGTGCAGCTGCCAAGATCCCACACACAGTGTGCGGAACTTGCGGTTGGTACAAGGGTCGAGTTGCTGTCAGCATCGACTAGAAGCACTGCTGACACATGTTGCCAATCGCCGTTGATGCGATGGGTGGAGATCGTGCACCTGGAGAAATTCTTGCAGGTGCTCATCAAGCCGCTGAATTAGGCATACCCATTCTCTTAGTGGGGCCAGAAGGTCTCGAGGGTGCAGGTTCGCTGCCGCTCAAGGTTGCATCTGAAGTCATTGAGATGGATGACGATCCCGCGCAGTCTGTACGAAAAAAGCGCGACTCGACTCTGGTACGGGCAGCAGAAGCTGTTCGTGACGGGGAAGCAAGCGCCATGATTTCAGCGGGCAACACGGGCGCCACCATGGCAAGTGCATTGTTGCGTATGGGGCGGATTACCGGAGTCGCACGTCCAGCTATTGCCACTCCTGTTCCAGTTCCAGGCGGTACGCCCACAGTTCTTCTGGATGCGGGAGCCAATGCTGAAGTACAGCCTGAATGGCTCGTGCAGTTCGCAGTGATGGGCTCTGTGTATTCCACACAACGTTTCGGTGTAGAGAAACCACGCGTGGGATTGTTGTCGATTGGTGAAGAGCCGGGCAAAGGCGACACCTTGCGCAAAGAAGCGTATGAATTACTTGCAGTGGCGCCTCACATCAACTTCATCGGAAATGTTGAAGGCCGAGACTTGATGACGGGGGCTGTTGATGTCGTCGTCACTGATGGCTTTACAGGCAACGTTGTGCTCAAGACCCTCGAGGGAAGTCTCAAAACAGTGGTGAAGGCATTGTTCACCGCATTTGGTCAGCCCGAGTATGCCGAGGCGGCGAATGCGCTCATGCCTGCACTATTGCCGTTGTATGAAACATTGGACCCCGATACTTACGGTGGGGCGATTCTGTTAGGCGTTGATGGAGTGTGCATCATTTCTCATGGGTCAAGTAGTGCCCGTGCAATGGTGAATGGCATTAAGTGCGCACAAGAAATGGTGGAGACCAAAATGGTGGAAGCAATCCGCCAGGCAATCTCTACTAGCCTCGCCTAGTAACACGATTCGGGGGAAGTATGTCGCAAGTAGATCGCAATGTTGTTGTGGATGTAGTTCGAAATCAATTAGCGGACATCTTGGAGATTGACCCGTCTTCCATTAACGAAGGTCACTCTTTCGCAGATGATTTGGGAGCCGACTCGATTGCCCTCATCGAATTAGTGGACTGTTTAGAGCAAGAGTTTTCGCAGACCCTTCCTGATTTTCAGTTTGACGACGATGATTTAGTGAATCTTCGTACCGTGGCCGATGCGGTGGATTACATCGTGCGCGCACACGGCTAACTTCATTTGCTCATGAATGACGATCTGCTTGCGGAATGCGCATCCCGAATTGGTCATTCTTTTTCACACCCTGAACTTCTTCGAGAAGCGTTGCTCCACCGTTCGTGGCAGGCCGAAAATGATGAACAAAGTTCTAACGAACGACTGGAATTTCTTGGCGATGCAGTGCTCGGTTGGGTAGTTGCAGACATCGCATATCACCGACTTGGCGACATGCCGGAAGGGAAACTCACCGACCTCAGACGCAGTGTGGTCAATATGTATGCACTTGCCGATATTGCACGTGAGTTGAAAATTGGTGAATTCATCTTGTTGGGAAAAGGTGAAATTGCCGGTGGCGGCCACGACAAGACTTCCATTCTTTCCGACACATTGGAAGCGCTCATTGGTGCGGTCTATCTCGACGCAGGTTTCGAGGCCGCGTTTGATTTTGTGCGACGAATCATGACTCCTGCAATCGAAAAAGCAATTCCACATTTGGAGATGTTTGATACGAAAACACGACTACAAGAATTGTGTGCTCGCACGGGGCGTGGAGTGCCGAACTATCGCACCGAAGGAGAAGGTCCCGACCATGAGCGTGTGTTCACTGCGCGAGTGTTTGTGAGTGGACAAGAATTTGGTCTTGGTATCGGGCGCACAAAGAAGGCTGCTGAACAGACAGCAGCCCTCGGCGCCTTTGAAGCGTTATCGCAACACGATGCCTGAACTACCTGAAGTAGAAACCGTGCGCCGCGGTCTTGAAGATCGCGTGGTGGGTAGAAAAATATTGCATGTTGAAGTGGGACGTGAACGCTCTGTGCGAAGAGTAGGGCGCGAGGCAGTCATTCACGGATTGTTGGGCAGCACTTTTGTGGATGCACGTCGGCGTGGAAAATATCTTCTGAGCTCTCTTGACTCTGGTGATGCAGTGATGATTCATCTACGCATGAGTGGGCGAGTGCTGGTGGAGCCGCAAGGCACTACTCGTCCACCTCATACTCATGTAGTGCTTCAACTCGCTTCGCGGAATGGAATCAATGAAGAGATGTGGTTTGTCGACCCAAGAACCTTTGGTGAGGTGGTGGTCTATGACCCCATGCATGAACACGAGGTTCTTCCTGAATTGACACGTCTAGGACCAGACCCCATCTGTGATGAATTCAATGGAGATGTCTTGCGCCGGCAGCTTCACGGGCGAAGAGGCGCGATCAAGTCGCTGCTGTTGAACCAGCAGATTGTGGCAGGGGTGGGAAATATTTATGCCGATGAGGTGCTCCACCGATGCGCACTGAGATGGAATCGGACTGCAGATTCGCTCAATAAAAAGAAAGTGGACCAGGTCGCCGCAACCATTGTGGATATCTTGCGGGCTGCCATTGAGGCGGGAGGATCCACCTTGGACGACACTCAATATGTGGATATCGAGGGCAATACGGGTTCATTTCAGGATTTTCATCGCGTGTATGGCCGAGAGGGACAGATGTGTCTGACCTGTGGAAAAAGTGCCATACGCAAGGTGATGGTTGCAGGGCGCTCCTCGTCGTATTGCCCGCGCTGTCAGCGCTAGAGCCATAGGGCGTTCTCGGGCGCTGTCTATTACTGTTGAAGTCGCCGTGTTTTTGAAATCGCTAACCCTCAAAGGCTTTAAGTCCTTCGCTGACTCCACCGTCATGGAAATGGAGCCAGGTGTCACTGTTGTCGTGGGCCCAAATGGTTCGGGCAAATCCAACGTGGTGGATGCCATTGCATGGGTGTTGGGTGCGCAAGCGCCCAGTTCTGTGCGAAGCCAAAAAATGGAAGACGTCATCTTTAATGGCACTCAGAAAAGGTCAGCTCTTGGTCGCGCAGAAGTGATGTTGACGCTTGACAATTCAGCCGGCATCTTGCCGTTGGATTTTTCTGAAGTCACTGTGTCGCGCACATTGTTCCGCAATGGAGATAGCGAATATGCAATCAATGGTGTCGAGTGTCGACTTCTAGATGTGCAAGAACTGCTCTCTGATGCTGGCGTAGGTCGCCAACAACACGTCATCATCAGTCAGGGACAAATTGATGCGGTGTTGACAGCCCGTGCTGAAGATCGACGCGCAATCATTGAAGAAGCAGCTGGTGTGCTCAAGTACCGCAAGCGCAAAGAAAAAGCAGAGCGACGATTGGAAGCTACTGAGGCCAATCTTTTGCGGGTACAGGATCTCATTCGCGAAGTCCGTCGTCAGTTGCGCCCGTTAGAGCGACAAGCTGAAGCCGCACGTCGGCATGAGCAAGTAGTGGAAGAACTACGTGCATTGCGCCTGTATCTGTCGGGTCGTGAAATCGCTGATCTTCGAGAAAAACTTTCTGGACTCGAAGAGGCCAAGACCACCACAGCATCAACGGAACAAGAACTTCGTGATCGCATCGTGGCGCTCGAAGCAGACGTGCGTAGTGCGGAACGTGAACTTGCTGATCGTGGAGCCTCGGGTCTTAATGATGAACTGATGCGCGTGGAACAACTTCGCGAGCGTGCACGAGGATTGTCTGCACTTATTGCAGAGCGTCGCCGATCCATGGAGCGCGACCAGGGTCAGTTGATTGCTGATGATGTTGTAGCTGCACTTGAAGCAGATGCCGCACAGATGCGTGCCGATTTGGTGGAAGTAGAACGTGGGCTTGCAATCTCGATTGCAGAGAGCGACGGCCTCGCCATTGAAGAAGAGGCCTTCGAAAGAGAACGCACTGAACAAGGCTTGTTCCATACGGTGCAGGGCAACGAAGCCTCGAATGCAGCAGCTGAGGTGCGCGGTGAGTTACGTACTCTGCGCAACACGGTGGAGCAAAGCGCAGGAGAGATTCAAAAGCTTCAGGCGCGTATTGAAAAAATTGAAAATCGTGACTCAAGTTTTGTGACCACAATCGACTCGCTGCAATCAGAACTTGCGCGAGCAGAGACTGTTCTTGGCGAGATTCGCGCGAACATCACGGCAGTAGAGCGTGAACGCGATGCCGCCGAAATTGCTGGCGACAACGCTCAGCAGTTGCGCGCAGATGCGGAACGCCGTAATGCGCGCGCGGTTGCGCGATTGGAATCCCTTGAATCAGCTATGGCATCCACGCGAGCGCGTGCAGGCGCCGACCACCTCAATCACATTGAGGGTGTCGTAGGTGCGCTTATTGATCTTGTTGAGATTGATGCAGGTTGGGATGCTGCCGTTAAGGCTGCATTGGGTGACACTTTGGCGTCCATTGTGGTGTCAGATTCCCAAGCCGCTCGGCGAGCTATAGAACAGCTGCGTCACGCCGAACACAACGGTGCAATTCTGTCACTGTCAGCTATGCAGACCGTGACGCAGAACTTGCCGTCCACTGTGGAGTCTGTGCGTACTCGCGTCACGCCAACAAATGGAGCCCCGTCACAACTTGGCGGTTTGCTTGATGCATTGTTAGGCCATGTGGGTTGTGTGAGCAACATTTCAGAAGCAATGTCAGTTGTGGAAACCCATGCGGGAACAGTGGTTGTTACCCGTGATGGTGACAAGTTGGCACCAACTGGTTGGCGCCTCGGCGCAGCCGATGATGTGGGCTCTATTGAAATCATCGAAAAGACCCAACAAGAGGTAGTTGCTTCTACACAACAACTCAACGACATCGATGAGCAAGTGGAAGCACAGCGTCGTGCTCTTGTCTCTGCGCGTACTCGTCTTGCCGATTTGCAGACGTCCCTGGATCGTCAAGTGAAAGCAGTTGATGCTGCATCAGATCGATTGACAAATGCCATCAACGACCGTCGTGCAAATGGTGCAGAGCGTGAGATGACTCTTAACTCACTTGATGATATGCGTGCACGCAGTGACCAATATTTGGTGAGAGTCACCGAACTAGAAGCATTGTTGCCAGGTTTAGAGGAGTCTGAAGCTGCCGAGATTGCGGCTGCTAAAGCTCAAAGCGAAGCTCGGGCTGCCATTGATTCCAAGACGGCCCACATGGCAATGCGCCGTAAGGATCTCGATGTGCGACTTGCGGGACTACGCGAGCGCGATCAGTTCTTGCGTCAGCGTCTTGAAGAAACAGAGAGTCGCCTAGAAATTGACACAGCCGCACGTATCGAAGCAGGAACCCGGCGTCAACGTCTAGAGGGCGCATTGCTCGCTGTGTCACGACTTGCTGAATTAGTAGATCAGCATCGAGTTACTGCCGAAGGGCGCCTTGCTGAGTTGTACGAAATGCGTCGTCGTCAAAGTGACGAAGTGCGAGAAATCACGGCTCGGCTCGATGCAGGACGCACTGGTCGTCAAGAAGCAGAGCAACAACTCGAGGCAATGCGCGAGCGTAGTCGTCGTATTGATGTGGAAGAGGCAGAAACACGAACACGTGTAGAAGCAGCTGTCGAGATGATTCGCCGTGAGTTGGAAGTGGAGCCCGAGGTAGCTGAAGCTGCACCCATGCCTGAGGTGGCCGATGGCTCTAGCCATGTGGACCGTGCACGTGCATTGGAGCGCGATATTCGACTCATGGGCCCCATCAACCCATTGGCACTTCAAGAGTTCACTGAACTTCAAGAACGTCACACGTTCTTAGAAGAACAACTCAACGATGTGCGCAACTCGCGTCGTGAATTGTCACAAGTGATTGCTGCTATTGATGAAGAAATTCAAACTGTCTTTGCAAAAGCTTTTGAAGATGTGAACCGCAACTTTACGGATTTGTTCCAACTTCTGTTCCCAGGCGGAAAAGGAAAACTGTCGCTGACAAATCCTGCCGACATGTTGAATACCGGAATTGAAGTAGAAGCAACGCCTCCAGGAAAAACCTTCAAGAAGTTGTCGCTTCTCTCTGGTGGTGAGCGATCACTGACTGCTCTGGCATATCTGTTTGCTGTGTTCCGTAGTCGCCCTTCACCGTTCTATGTCATGGACGAAGTGGAGGCTGCTCTCGACGATGTGAACTTGCATCGATTCTTGGGGTTGGTCGGGGAGTTCCGCCGCGATGCTCAATTGATCATCGTGAGTCACCAAAAGCGCACGATGGAAGCTGCCGACTGCCTCTTGGGTGTATCCATGCAGCCAGGCGGTTCTTCAAAGGTTGTGACCGAACGTGCTAGCTCTACGGCAGGAAACGCCACAACATGAGCGGCTCGACAACGAGCAATCTTCTTCTCCTTCTTCTAGTTCTTGGCCTGGCCGGTGGACTTGGAGTGCTTGTTGTCTCGCGGCGACAAAAATCTAAGACGTCCACAACGGCTCCTGCACCTAGTACTCAGAGAGATGTACCCGTAGCACCAGAGCCACACGTTTTTGCCGAAGTTGTCACCGATGTCGCCACCGAGGTCATCGATGAAATTGATACTGACACAGAACCCTCATCTGAAGTTCTTCCTGAAGTCGTTGTT
>WLGS01000039.1 GCA_009703125.1 Actinomycetota bacterium | reverse complement strand
CTTATCTGCCACTTTGACCAATTCTGCTGCCGATACCCCTGTATGACTTGCAACTTGGCCCGCGTATAGTCGACGAACGTTTGCATCGGGGTGTTCGTTAATCAACTCCATTGCCTTGTTGGCAACACGTGCGCGTACTTCAGGCGAACGAAGTGGATGCGCATCGAAAAGACGTGAAAGTCGGAACCCAAGAAACGGCATCGCTTCGGCAACAGCAGTTTCTAAAGCTTGCGGATTCTTCTGAGCTAATTCACCCGGGTCTTGACCCTCGGGAAACTGGGCAACTGAAACGGAGATGTCATATTTGCTTTCCCATGCATAGAACTTCTCTGCAGCACCCTGCCCAGCCGAGTCAGCATCAAAAGCCAACACAATGTTGCGCGCATACCGTTTCATCAATCGCACATGTTCTTCTGTTAATGCAGTGCCACAAGTAGCTACAGCAATAGGTAAACCACTCTTGTGGAAACCAATGACGTCGGTGTAGCCCTCACACACAATGACGCGGTCTTGTTTCACCACGTTCCCTTTAGCCCAATTCATTCCATACAAGGTGCGTGACTTTGTATAGACAGGGGTTTCAGAGGAGTTCTTGTATTTTGCGGGATCTGTAGATCCAGGAAGTATGCGGCCACCAAAGGCAACCGCTGCTCCTGTTTCATCAAAGATGGGAAACATCACACGTGCCCGAAATGAATCCTGCATACGCCCGGCTTTGTTCACAAATCCAAGTCCTGCCTCACGCAACATCTCAGCTGGTGCATCAAGTGCACGCGATAACGCATCCCATTCATCGGGTGCCCAACCAATTTTGAACTGACGAGCTACATCTCCCGCCAAATCACGCGCACGGAGATACTCGCGTGCCGCCCGTGCGTCTGGGCCTTCCAAGAGACGTGCGTGATACCAATCCACGGCACGTTCCATGAGTTGCTGAAGATCTTTCCGATGTTTCCGTTCACCGCTTCCCGCACCTGAGGTGTAGTGCAATTCAATCCCGAACTTGCCCGCAAGTTTCTCAACCGCACCTATGAAGTCAAGATGCTCCATGGCTTGCACGAAGTTAAAGACGTCGCCCTTGGCGCCGCAACCAAAACACATGTACCGACCGGTGTCATCGTTGACATTGAACGAAGGAGTGCGTTCGGAGTGAAATGGACACAGCCCCACTTGACTTCTACCTGCGCGACGCAGTTGTGCATAAGGAGAGATGACGTCTGACAATGTCGCAACTGCACGCACCTTTTGGATGTCGTCCTCCGCGATTGCCATAGACACACACTAGTGCGCCAAAACTGGTGGGTTGCCAGAGAGGGGACGAAGTTACTTGGTGTCTACTTTGTCCCCGCCGATTACCGCCTGTGCCGCCGACAGACGAGCGATGGGGACGCGATAGGGAGAACAACTGACATAGTCAAGTCCCACACGATAGAAGAATGCAATGGATTCGGGGTCTCCACCATGTTCACCACATACGCCCAACTTGAGAGACTTCTTTGCTTTTCTTCCTCGTTGAACGGCCATTTGCACCAACTCGCCCACACCTGTTTGATCCACGCTCTCAAAAGGATTACGTTTCAACAGCCCGGCCTCCAGGTACAAAGGCATCATGCGACTCTCCACATCATCGCGAGAGAAGCCAAACGTCATCTGTGTGAGATCATTTGTGCCAAAGCTAAAGAAATCTGCAGCCTCGGCCATTTCATCAGCGCGAATTGCTGCACGTGGCGTTTCAATCATTGTGCCAATGGAGACCTTCGGTCTCTTTGATGGCTTGGCGCCTTTTTTCGCACTTGGTAATGGGCGTGAGTTGATGTCCGAGAGAACATCTTCCACCCAACTACGGGCTAGAGCCAATTCTTCACGAGTCACCGTCAATGGAATCATCACTTCCACGATGGGCTGCAAGCCCTTTGCGGAAACTTCATCAGCTGCTTCCATCAGAGCGCGCACTTGCATGGCATACAAACCTGGCTTCACCACACCAAGGCGCACGCCTCGCGTGCCCAGCATGGGGTTCACTTCGCTCCACTCGTGAGCAGCATTGAGCAGAGTTTCTTCTTGCATGGATAAACCAGATGTTGCTTTTTGAATTTCCAATTCGCTGACATGTGGAAGAAATTCATGCAGAGGCGGATCCAACAGTCGCACAGTGACCGGCAAACCTGACATTTCTGTCAACAGCGCCACAAAATCTTCTTTTTGCGCACGACGCAATTCTTCAAGTGCATCGGTTTCTTCTTCTTCAGTTGCGGCAAGAATCATGCGTCGCACCACTGGTAGACGCTCTGTCGCCAAAAACATATGCTCGGTTCTGCACAACCCGATTCCTTCAGCACCCAATTCGCGCGCCTTACGTGCATCTTCTGCGGTGTCGGCATTTGTGCGCACGCTGAATTTTCCTTCTCGGATTTCATCGGCCCATTGCAAGATCGTCGCAAATTCCACCGGCGGCGTAGATGCCATGAGGTCGTGTTTGCCCAACATGATGTCGCCCGTTGCGCCGTCGAGGGCAATCCAATCACCTTCGCGCACCACATGGTCATCTACTGAAAATTGGTCCTCGGCAATCTTGAGTGATTCAGCACCCACAATGGCTGGTGTTCCCCAACCACGAGCAACGACTGCAGCATGGCTCACTAAACCTCCACGCGCTGTGAGAACACCTTTGGACACCATCATTCCGTGGACGTCTTCTGGACTTGTCTCATTACGTACCAAAATGACATCTTCCCCGCGCTTCACCGCCAGCTCAGCTGCATCCGCGGTGAAATACACGCGCCCCACAGCGGCCCCCGGAGATGCTCCCAGCCCTTTCGCAATAGGTGTGCTCTTTCGAGCGAACTGTGGATGCAGAACCTGATCGAGATGATCGGCCGTAATGCGCATAATTGCATCACGACGAGAAATCTTCCAGGACGTCTTTTTCGAGCCAGTCGGCTTCGTCATCTCTACTGCCATCTTGAGGGCGGCAGCACCCGTGCGCTTTCCAACTCGTGTTTGGAGCATCCATAACTTGCCCTGTTCGATGGTGAACTCGGTATCGCACATATCGGTGTAATGACGCTCCAGTCGCACAAATATGTCCATAAGTTCTGCATGAATTTCAGGAAACTTTCGCTGCAATGCGTTGAGATCTTCAGTATTGCGAATCCCTGCAACAACATCTTCGCCTTGGGCATTAACAAGAAAATCCCCATACGGAACAGCCTCGCCTGTGGCCGCATTGCGTGTGAAGCCCACACCAGTACCTGAGTTTTCATCTCGATTACCAAAAACCATTGCTTGCACATTGACTGCGGTACCTAATTCATGACTTATCTTTTCACGCACTCGATACGCGATGGCACGCGGTCCGTTCCAAGAACGAAACACAGCCTCCACCGCGCCACGAAGCTGCTTCATGGGGTCCTGCGGAAAGGGCTTACCTGTGTGAGCTGCAACTGCGTCCTTATAGATAACGCAAAGTTCTTGTAGTGCAGTCGAGGAAATCTCTGCATCAGTGCGTACGCCTTCTGCCGTGCGCACACGTTCTAAAGCCTGTTCAAAGACTTCGCCTTCTACACCCAACACAATGCGTCCATACATTGAAATGAATCGCCGATATGAGTCATAGGCGAATCTTTCATTGTGTGTGGACTCTGCGAGACCTAACACACTCTTGTCATTCAATCCAAGGTTAAGAACTGTGTCCATCATGCCTGGCATGGAAAACTTTGCGCCAGAGCGCACAGAGACCAATAAGGGGTTATGGGCATCACCCAAAGTTCGCCCCATCTTTTTCTCTAACGCTGCAACGTGGCGCACAATCTCATCGTTGAGCTCTTTTGGCCACCCCTTGTACATGTAGGCACGACAGGCATCTGTAGTGATGGTGAAACCATGAGGTACCGGCAGCTCCAACACTGTCATCATCTCTGCGAGGTTGGCGCCCTTGCCTCCAAGGAGATCTTTGTACTCCATGGGAGAACGGCGATGCTTGTGATCGAAGGCGTAGACAAATGGCACGAGCGCAGTCTATGAAGATGTTTGCCCACACTGCATACACTGCAGGCATGGCATTTTTCCAGAACTCCCCTGCGAAAAATACAGTGTCATTGTTGGGCTTCCCCACACGAGTGAGACCTGGGTTTCTTGTCTTTCTCGCCATATTGACTTTTTTGTACCCTTTTCCCTTGGGCCTGTGGATAGCGCTCACTGTTGCAGTCTTTACTGTGATTCACGAGCTTGGACATGCATTGGCGGCACGACGTGCCGGTTGCAAAGCTTCCATTTCTCTTGACTTCATGATCGCTTATGCCTCATACGAAAGTGATCAACCACTTCCATGGTTGCAACGTATCCGTATTGCTTTGGCTGGACCGCTCTTGCAGATAGCCGTTGCTCTTGCAGTGCTTATCGCATTAGGCGTGAATCCATTCGTACGAGAAGACATCGTGCAGAGCGATATGACAATTGCATTGTGGTGGGCTGGATTTGTTCTGGGAGCACTGAATCTCATTCCACTGCTCCCACTTGATGGTGGCGCCGTGGTCACCGCTATTGCTGAGAAGATTTCACCGTTGAAAGGTAAAGAGTTCATGTTGCGCACCAGCATTGCGCTCACCGCTTTTCTCGCCGGCATCAGTCTTCTCGGTGGACTCATTGGGTTGCTCCCATTGTTTGTATTCATGTTGTTCATGCAATGGCAATCACTTGCAATTCCGAAGCGCATTCATCAACTTGCTGCTGACCCACATTTCTCCTCGAGAGGCAATCTTGAGATCGATGGCGCCATCATCGCTTCTCTCACCGAACAAGGTGATTATCTACAAGCGGTGTACTACGCACGTCGCGCATACCAGCAGTGTCCTGCCTTTGATATTGCGATAGCAGCAGCGCGTTCGTGCCTCACTGTGGGCGATCTCACATCGTGTATCTCATGGCTCCAAGCCGCTCAACGTTCTCAACTCCACAGCGACAGCATGCAAAACGCGATATCTGGTGTGTCAGCTTTTCGACAGATTCAACATCTGCCAGGGGTATCACCCCAGTGGTTCACCCACAGTTGACTGGCGGCTACACCGAACAAGGGCGCGGGTAAAACCAATTGATGTAACTGTTCCCACGTCTTTGCCGTCCTCTTGAACTCGACTCCCCACGCCGACACCGTCGCGCGACATGGCTCGCACCACAACAGGTGCAGAGGTGCCGCGCGCATCCATGCGCTCGACAAGTTCTTGGCCTGGATAACAACCCTTGGTGAAACTTACCGACACCGCAACAACACCAGTAGTCGCGGGAATATCACCCACCAGCACATCGGTACCCAGTTGTGGCCATTGTGCCTCCACCCGGAACATATCTATGTGTTCTGCCTCAGTCATCTCTCCCGACTCTGGCAGACCCACGGATGTTCCCACAACGTCGACACCTTGTGTCGCCAACCAATATGCGGTCGCTGCTACATGATGAGAGAAAGAAAGACTCGCGACACCTTCGCCTCGAAATGCTCGCACCGACCAATCAGTCATCTCCAGTGCTACATCGGAACGCAAGATAAATCTTTTCAGACGATCAATGAGTGACTGACCAAAACCTCTCTCTACATCCAATGTGTACAGATTTTCTTCATGTCGAATGACACGGACGATTGCCACTACATGCCCAGTGGGCTCAAGCAGCAAACTATGCACTGAAGCACCTATGGCAAGTGTGGCCACATCTTGTGCAAGTTGTGAATGAAGAAAAGCACCTGCATCAGAACCACGCACTGCTACGACATCACGGGCGATGTCTGACCACACCAATGTGCTCATGCTTGGGTTCCTGCTGAATTGCGCCGCAAGGTCATTCGGCGTGCCGCAGGAATCGTGGCAAGAAGGGCACGTGCTTTGTTATGGCATTCAAGATCTTCATCACTCGGGTCACTGTCGGCCACAATTCCGGCTCCTGCCTGCAAGCTCGCCCCAGTTGGACCCACAAACATGGTGCGAATGGCAATTGCTGTATCGAGATTGCCAGAGAAGTCCACATAGCCCACAACTCCGGCATATGGTCCACGCTTCACAGGTTCTAATGCATCGATGATTTCCATCGCTCGCACCTTCGGCGCCCCACTCACTGTTCCCGCCGGCAATGTTGCACGCAATACATCAATGGGGCCAAGCCCTTCGCGTAAATCGCCAGACACTTGCGAGGTGAGGTGCATTACATGGCTGTAACGCTCAAGCGACATCAACTCATCCATAGTGACTGTGCCATATTGGGCCACCCGGCCGACATCGTTGCGAGCCAAGTCCACCAGCATCACATGCTCGGCTATTTCTTTCGGATTCTCTCGTAGCTCAGCAGCCAAGCGACGATCGTGTTCATCTGTTGTTCCCCGCTTGCGAGTACCTGCAATGGGCCGCGAGATGACTTTGCCATTAATGAGTTGCACCATGGGTTCAGGAGAGCCACCCACAATTGTGAGTTCAGGTTGCTTTACGTAATACATATACGGACTTGGATTCACTTGACGCAACACGCGATACACATCAAAGGGATCTGCATCCAGCTGAACATCGAAACGTTGCGAGAGAACTACTTGAAAGATGTCTCCTGCCACGATGTGTTCTTTAGCTACTTGAACAGCGCGCTGGTACGCACCTCCTGGCATTGACGACATGGTTTCGGGAAGTTCTTCGCCGGGTTCTGGAGGCTCAACAGCCACATAAGCCAATGGTCGCGAAAGATCTGCAACTGATGCGTGCACTCTCTCCACCGCTTCGTGATAGGCGCGCACAATGTCATCATCGCTGAGTCCAGCAACAGGAACGCTCTCCAAGAGATAGACACGCTGTTTCCAATGGTCGAAGGCTGCAAGCGATCCAATCACACTGATAGACGCATCAGGCACTCCACGATCATCAACCGGGGGATGTGGCAAGTGTTCAATCTCGCGCACAACGTCGTAACCCAAATGCCCCATGAGTCCGCCTTGCAATGGTGGCAAGTCTGGGAAGATGGGCGCACGATAGATACGCAACAACTCCTCCATTGCCACCAAGATGCCTTGGTCGAGTGGCACAGATGGAGGAACGTAACCAGTGGTACTCAACACACCATTGCGCAATGTCAGTGTGGCTCGAGGTTCACGACCCACAAATGAATAGCGACTCCACCGCTCACCATGCTCTACCGATTCGAGCAGAAAACCGTTTCCCTCGCCCACCAACTTGATGTAGGCCGCCACAGGAGTTTCAAGATCTGCAAGCACCTGAGTCCACACTGGAATCACGGTGTAGTCACGAGCAAGAGTGACAAACTCCTCGAGTGACGGCGTCACCGAAATTGGAGATGTCATGACTCGTTTCCGAATTTTCGATAGAAGCAAGAAAACTCACCGGTGTGGCACGCGCCCTTACCTTCTTGCTCCACGATGAACAACAATGTGTCTGCATCACAGTCATAAAAGCCTTCACGCACGAACTGACGATCCCCGCTGGTGTCACCTTTGCGCCACAACTCTTGGCGGCTACGACTCCAATAGACCATGCGCCCTTCACGGAATGTCATGGACAAAGATTCGGCATTCATCCAAGCCATCATCAAAATGTCTTTCGTCGCCACACATTGTGCAATCACAGGAACAAGCCCATCGCTGTTGTATTTCACTGCATCAAGCTGTTCCTGAGTGGGCGTAATCACACGACCTCGTAATTCTGATGACATTAGATGTACAGCCCAGTTCCTACTTCAATGCGCGAGGCAGCGACCGCATGGATGTCACGCTCGCGCAACATGATGTAATCAATACCTTGCACTTCCACTTCATAACGATCATCTGGACTAAACAACACTTGATCGCCCACCTCGGCAGCCCGAACGTTGGCCCCTAAAGCCACGACTTCAGCCCACACAAGACGCTTACTTATTTGGGCTGTCGCGGGTATCAATATTCCACCTGACGAACGGCGTTCACCTTCACTTTGGGGTATGCGCACCAAAAGACGATCATTGAGCATCTGGATAGGGAGTTTTTTGTCGTCACCAGTCACGCTAAGCACGGTACCGTCTTTGAGCGTGCAAGAAGAAACTGTTTCCCTTGAAACCCTCGATGGAGTGACCATTGAGGCAGGGATTATCCGCACTGACGCCAGCGAACCTCTGGCCACTGTGATTATTGGCCATCCACACCCTCTCTATGGCGGTGATCGCTCACATCATGTGGTGAGAGCCCTGCAGGTGGCGGCATGGGAACTCCACTGCCATTCCATCGCTATCAATTTTCGGGGCGTGGGCTATTCGGGTGGCGAACACGACAATGGCGATTCCGAAAGGCTCGATCTAGTTGCAGCATGTGAGCTTGCCGACATGATGGAACCCGATGCCAACATCATCATGGCCGGCTACTCATTTGGTGCAGTGGTTGCACTCAACGTCACTCACCCATTGATTGGTGCATGGATTGGCATTGCACCTCCTGTCCCACTGATGAGTTCAACACCCACAGCGTCATCTCATCACCGGCCAAAATTTCTCTTTGCACCCGAGCATGACCAGTACTCAACTCCTGAACAACTGCGAGCGCATGTGTCCTCATGGTCATCTACAACCGTGGCCGAAATACAAGGTGTCGATCACTTCATTGCTGTAGGTGCAAAAGAAATCGCCCACACAGCACTGACACAAGCGTTACGTCTTTAGCTCACTGCAGGACGTACGCGGATACCGCGCCGAGACATCACTTCTTTGGCCTCGCTAATGGTGTGCTCTCCGAAATGAAAGATTGATGCTGCGAGAACCCCAGTTGCCCCACCTTGAAGAACGCCATCTGCAAGGTGATCCAAGGTCCCCACTCCACCACTTGCAATTACCGGCACATTGACTGCACTGGTCACTGCACGAGTGAGCTCCACATCAAATCCATCTCTCGTGCCATCACGATCCATGGACGTCAACAAAATCTCTCCCGCACCCAATGAGACTGCACGTTCTGCCCACGCCACAGCATTGAGATCTGTACGAGTGCGACCTCCATGGAGATACACCACCCACGAGGAGGTGTCCTTGTCCCATTTGGCATCAATTGCACACACCGCGCACTGTGTTCCGAACTCAGCGGCGATATCAGCAATCACTTGTGGGTTCTCTACCGCTGCGGTGTTCACACTTACCTTGTCGGCACCCGCACGCAACATTGCGCGCGCGTGATCCACGGAACGAATTCCGCCTCCAACGGTGAAGGGAATAAATACCTCTTCGGCTACACGTGACACCACATCAATCATGGTGTTGCGCTTATCTGAAGAAGCAGTGATATCAAGAAAGACCAATTCATCGGCGCCTTGTGCGTCGTAACGTGCAGCGAGCTCTACAGGGTCACCTGCGTCACGAAGACCGACAAAATTGACACCTTTCACCACGCGACCATCAGTCACATCTAGACAAGGAATCACACGGGCCACGACATCTGCGTTCATGACAACGCCTGCACAGCTTCTGCGACGGTGAATCGATTCTCATAGATGGCCTTACCCACAATGACGCCATCGAGTTGTGCAAGTGTCGCCAACTCTTTCACATGAGATAAATCACCCACACCACCACTTGCAATCACTGGAATCTTCGTGAGAGAAATCGCCCGGGCAAGACCTTCTACATCCGGTCCGGTCAACATGCCATCGCGCGAAATATCAGTAATCACAAATGCGGACGCTTTCAGAAACTGTCCCAGTAGCTCATCCACCTGCACACCCGAAGATTCCGTCCAACCATGCGTGGCTGCGACACCATTGCGATGGTCGAGCCCCACAGCGACGGCCACCTCATTGGCAACCTCATCTACCAGCGAGGGTTGAGCAACCGCCGCCGAACCCATCACTACTCGAGTGACACCTAACTTCTGTAGTGCGACAGCATCACTTACAGTGCGCACGCCTCCACCTACCTGTACTTGCGCTGCACCTGCCAATGTCTGCACCACATGTGCAATGACTGGTCGATTTACTGGCTGGCCACTCTTTGCGGCATCTAAATCAACAATATGAATCCACGTGGCACCCTGATTCACAAACGACTGCGCCACAAGTGCGGGTTCATCGCCATAGACAGTGCTATCTGCGTAGTCACCTTGACGTAATCGCACAACGCGGCCATCGAGTAGGTCAATTGCAGGGTAGAGATTCATACACGCGCCCATTGGACGAAGTTCGCAAGCAAAGCCAGACCATCGTGTGCAGATTTTTCTGGATGGCATTGTGTGGCAAACACGTTGTTGCGTCGAAAAGCCACATTTAAGGTCTGCCCATAATGCACTGTGGCAACGGTGTCTGCACTATGTGTGGGAACACCATGAAACGAATGGACAAAGTACATCCAGGGCGCCCTACCAAGTCCAGCGAACATGGCATCATCATGCAGAATGTGCAATTGATTCCATTGCATCTGTGGTCGCTGCACTGTGTCGGGAATCCATTGCACTGTTCCTGGAATAATGCCTAGGCCTTCTGCAGAAGCATCTTCTTCGCTTGCATCAAACAGCATCTGCATTCCTACACAGATGCCAAGAAAAGGAACGCCTGCATTCACGGCTCCATGTACCGCAGATTCAAGATCTGCCTGACGCAACGCGTCCATGCACGCACCAAATGCGCCCACCCCTGGCAATACCACTGCATCGGCGGCCTCTATCTCACCATGTTCACGAGTGAGAATGGCGTCGGCGCCGACCTTTTGTAATGCTTTCTGTGCGGAACGTAAGTTGCCAATTCCATAGTCAAGAACTGCCACCTTTGGCGTTGTGGTCACGCAAGAACGCCTTTGGTCGAGGGAACCCCCGAAGACTCAACACGAACAGCATCTCGAAGACAGCGTGCAAGGCCTTTGAACGCAGCCTCAATAATGTGGTGCACATTACGTCCCGTTTTGAGATTGACATGCAACGTCATTGCAGCAGATGTTGCCAGCGATGAGATTGCATGCTCTGCAAGCGATGGATCAAAAGCAGGATTTCCCAGTGGCAAGCACTCAGGCAGTTCAACGTTCCACTCCACAAATGGGCGACCACTCAAATCAAGTGCAATCTCCACCAGTGCTTCATCGAGTGGATACAGCCCACTTGCAAAACGACGCACTCCTGCTTTGTCGCCAAGGGCCATTTTGATGGCCTCTCCCACGACAATCGCGACATCTTCCACCGTGTGATGTGTATCAATATGAAGGTCACCCTGAGCGGCAATGGTGAGATCGAATCCGCCATGACGCGCAAGTTGCTCCAGCATGTGGTCGTAAAACGGAATTCCTGTCGAAATCGTTGACTTGCCGGAACCATCGAGGTTGATCGAGACATCAATAGAGGTCTCTTTAGTGTTACGCGTGATTTGGGCTGTACGTGCCATGTATCTATTCTCGCCCCTCTCGAGACGAACACACGCCTTATTTAGTGTGGATTTAAGAAAATCTGGTGACTACAGACCCACGAGGTCATCGACTGCATCGAGAAACAGCGAGTTTTCTGCCTCAGTGCCGACCGTGACCCGCAGGCATCGTTCCAAACGAGGCCAAGACCCACAATCTCTCACCAGAATTCCCTTGTCCAACAGTTGCTGCCACAAACTTGGGGTGGATTGCTTCTGCGGCCTGAACAACACAAAATTGGCTCCACTAGGCCACACCGTCATGCCAACTGCCTGTAACCGGTGTTCAATTCGAGTGCGCTCCGATGTAATTGCATCAACTCGTTGCTGCATCTCATCTACATAGGACAACGCGGCAACGGTTGCAGCTTGCTTGAAGGCATCAAGATGATACGGCAGCACAGCAATGCTGAGTTTCTCAATCATCCAACGTGGCCCAATTGCATATCCCACTCGAAGAGCAGCTAGCGACAACGTCTTTGAGAATGTTCTGGTGACGATTAGTCGTTCAGATTCCTGCACCATCCCAATGGCCGACCAGTCAGCAAATTCCGCATAAGCCTCGTCGACCACCACAATCCCCTGTGTCGTACGCAAGAGAACTTCAAGATTCTCTCGGGGCTCTATGACACCAGTGGGGTTGTTGGGGTTTGCCAAAAAAGTTACGGCAACTTCCTCAGCGCCTGCGACTCGCGCAATCTCGTCAGCATCCAAAGTGAAATCATCACGGCGTGAGCCCACCAATACGTCGGCTCCAGTTACTCGCGCAATTTGTCCATACATCTGATATGTCGGTTCAAAAGTTGCCACCTTGCGACCATGTCCGCCGTAGGTCAACAAGATTGTCTGCAGCACCTCATTTGACCCGTTGGCAACAAACACGTTCTCCGGGTCCACGCCATGTCGTTGTGCAATCACCTCTCGCAATTGTGTCGCTGCACGGTCTGGATATCGATTCCATGACACGCTGCGTGCAATCTCTGAGAGTGAATCCACCCATTGCTGAGGTGGAGGAAAAGGAGATTCATTGGTGTTGAGACGCACTGCAACATCTACTTGAGGCGAGTGATACCCGACCATCTCGCGAATCTCATTGCGGGGCTCAAACATGCTCACCACTTCACACTCACTACAGACATGTTGTTAACGTGCCAATTTTTCAGCTCGCGTCAAGAGACGTTCAGCCGAGATAAGCGCTCTCTCGGCTTCATACATTGCGCTGACGAGATCTTCGTGATTCGGCCCCACGCTGTCCACGAGTCCGGCTAAACGCATGCGGTATCTGTTGACCGCATCTACTGCGGCTCCTAATTCGGCGCGAACGGTCTCATTCATCACGCCCACGCTACTTCTCTGTAACGCCTTACTTGGATTTGTTTTTGGTGGGCAAGGAAGATGATGGGCAAATGTCTTCCAATTCACAGACATCACAGCGAGGCTTACGCGCATCACACACACGGCGACCGTGGAGAATCAGTCTCAAACTAAACCGACCCCACTCTGGAGGTGGCAAAAAGCCATTGAGAACCTTCTCCACTTTTACCGGGTCTTCTTCGGTGGTTAAGCCCAATCGTCGCGACAGACGCCCCACATGAGTATCTACCGCCAGACCCGGCAAGTCGAACACCACACTGCGCAAGACGTTGCCAGTTTTGCGACCCACCCCGGGCAAAGTGACGAGATCTTCAAGCTCCCGAGGAATCTCGCCGCCAAAGCGTTCCATCACAGCTTGTGCCATACCAATCAAGTTCTTGGCTTTGCTCTGGTAAAACCCTGTGGATCGCACAATCTGTTCCACATCTCCAGGATGGGCATCTGCAAGATCTTGTGGCGTGGGATATCTAGCAAACAGCGCAGGGGTCACCATGTTGACCCGCACATCTGTGCATTGGGCCGACAAAATTGTCGCAGCGAGAAGCTCGTACGGATTGGAATGAGTTAACTCGCATTCGGCGCCCGGATACAACTCTGCCAACCGAGAGGCCACTTCTTTGGCGCGGCCCGCTGGTGTTCTCGGCTTTCCCATAGACACGAAGGTACCCTGAACTGATGCGTTCTCTTGAAATTAGGCGACAGATGAACGCATCTAGCCTCCAAGATGTGTCTGCATTGATTGAGGATGCATGGCGTGCCGATGGCACTCGCCCCCTCAATGATCACCTATGGCTTGACCTTCGCGATGGTGGACGAGCCGGCTTTGCGGGGATTATTGCTCGAGAAGAAGGCCGCTCCCACATTGTGGGTTATTGCCAGGTCTCACGCGGAAATGAATCTTGGGCCATTGATCTCATCGTGCATCCGCATTATCGATACGACTCGCTAGAGATTGCACCCGAGATGATGACAACAGCTCTAGAGATTGTGGCTACCGAAGGCGGAGGCCATGTGCATTGGTGGGTCTTTGAACCTAGTCGTGCACACAAACAAATTGCTGAAGCTGTCGGTCTTCAACCAGGACGCAGATTGCTACAAATGCGTAGAGCACTCCCCCTCGAGCCAGAAGTTCTTGCAGAGATCGCTGATTTCTACACCGAGCCATTCCAACCTGAGCGTGATGCACAACAATGGCTTGATCTCAACAATGCCGCTTTTGCGCGCCACCCCGAACAGGGAGGATGGACAATGGATACTTTGAGATCACGCATGCAACAGGACTGGTTTGATGCCTCTGGTTTTCGTGTACATCGACGCCAAGAGATGATGGCAAGTTTTTGCTGGACCAAAATGCATCATGACAACTCCACGACTATGGGCGAAATTTACGTCATCGCAGTACAACCAGATCTCGGTGGACAAGGCCTTGGCCGCAAGACGGCAATTGCAGGCCTAGACGCAGCATTTCTAAAGGGCGCCGAACAGGCGATGCTCTATGTAGATGCAGATAACGCATCGGCTGTCGCCATGTACAGCTCCTTGGGCTTTAGTGTGCATCACGAAGAACATTCTTTTGTAGGAAATATCGCAGCCGAAAAAGCCACCTCATGAAAACTTTATATGACCCCACACGCGAGGAACTCACCGAGATTCTGCACGGTGAACCTCGTTATCGCATCGATCAATTATGGACAGGCCTCTATCAACAGTTTCAGACCCCCTACGACATCTCCACGTTGCCTGCTGCATTGCGTACTCGCTTAGCCGAAGTACTTCCCTCGTCGCTGATTGAGATAAAGCGCGTCAGCACCGACAATGAGGACACGGTGAAATTCTTATGGCATCTCGTTGAGGGCATTTACCCCATCGAGACTGTTCTGATGTTTTATCGCGATCGCGCCACAGTGTGCGTCAGTACTCAGGCAGGCTGTGCGATGGGATGTGGGTTCTGTGCAACCGGACAAGCAGGCTTCCATCGGCATCTCAGCGTGGGTGAGATTGTCGAACAAGTGGTGCGTTCCGCACACGAAGCGCAATTGCGGGGTCGACGCATTGACAACATCGTATTTATGGGTATGGGTGAACCGTTAGCAAACGAGCCTGCTGTTTGGGGCGCAGTTGAACGAATCCATGGCGACATTGGCATCTCAGCGCGACACATCACTGTGTCCACCGTCGGCATCATCCCTGGTATTCGCACGCTTGCCACACGACCTCTACCTGTCAATCTCGCAGTGTCACTTCATGCTGCCCGTAATGATCTACGTAATGAGCTTGTTCCTATCAACACTCGATATCCATTGTCCGATCTCATTGCGGCATGTCAGGATTATCTCGCTGCAAAACGGCGACGTGTCACTTTTGAATGGGCGCTCATCGACAAAGTAAACGACACCGACAGAGACGCACACGAACTCGCTGAGCTCTGCCTGCAACTCAGCCCATCGGCGCACGTCAACCTCATTCCGTTGAACCCGACGCCAGGGTGGCCCACTGTGGGAAGCCCCCCAGCGCGCGTTGCCGCTTTTGAACAACTTCTGCGCCGACTTGGCGTCAACGCGACCACTCGCCAAAACAGAGGAACAGATATTGCAGCCGCCTGTGGCCAATTAGCAGCAGGACAACCCGTTGCCATCACAGCAAAAGCGAAATCAAAGTCTCAGTAAAGATATTTCGGATTAGCAACGGACACTTTGTCTTCAATAACAGGTCGTAGCTTTTGGAGCATCTCCAGAAGCTTCTCGTCGTAGAGCCCAGTGCGAATCTTGTCGACAAGTTCTTGTTCGTTCATCACTTCAAGACTTGCAAGCATCTCAGCATTGCGAGCATTGACATCCACCACACTGGCATGCTCACGGCGCACCATTTCAATGATGTTGGCAGCGACTCGTGCATGAAATGCGAT
>WLGS01000038.1 GCA_009703125.1 Actinomycetota bacterium | reverse complement strand
TCTTTGATGAGATGTCGCCGGCCACCGTGGCATGGTTACGCGTCTTGAGTGCCGGCATCATCATTACTGCTGTGTCATGGCGACATTTTTCGCCACGGTGGACACGTCACGACTTTATGGCTGCAGCTGCTTTTGGTATCTCAACTGCGCTTATGAATTTGTTTTTCTATCTTGCAATTGATCGTCTACCACTAGGTAAAGGTGTCACTATCGAATTCATTGGCCCTATTGCAGTGGCTGCCATACAAACACGCACCAAACGCAACACTGCGGCACTGATATGTGCAGCATTAGGTGTTGTAGTGCTCGGTGGCGTGGAAATTGGTAGCGAGCCGTTGGGCCTCGTGTTCATTCTTTTGGCCTCTGTGATGTGGGCGGGATACATCGTTATCGGCTCTCGCGTGGCATTGGCTAATCGTGGAATCGCCGGATTGGGCGTGGGATTAATCATCGGTGGACTTGTGATTACACCATTTGCATCCAGCGATGCAGGAGTTGCATTTACTCATGTTGATCTGTTTGTTGCAGCTGTTCTTGTGGGCGTGTTGTCTAATGCAATTGGTTACGGCATTGATCAATCCACACTCCGCAGAATTCCCGTACGCAGATTTTCTGTTCTTCTCGCACTCTTGCCGGTATGTGCAGCAGTATTCGGATTTCTTTTTCTCGATCAAACTCCCACCCCAGTTGACCTTGCAGGTATGGCATTAGTTCTTGTAGGCGTTGCAATACAAGAGCGAGAAAGAATTGACCGACACCAAACAGAGGCTCAAACCATCTAGCGTTGTTTACATGATTGCCCGACGCACAACACGCGCATTTGCCATGTCTTTTGTGCTGTCGTTTGTGTTGTTCGCGACTCTTCTCGTTACCTCATCGCTCTCGTCATCATCTCCACGCGCCTCTGCAGAGTCCTTACCACCGGCTGGCATCACAGTACGTGGACATGGATTCGGACATGGACGTGGCTTGAGCCAGTTCGGTGCATACGGATGGGCCATCGGCTGGAGTGGTCAACCAGGAATCTCGTGGGATGCAATTTTAAATTTCTACTACGGCGGAAGTGGGCGGACACTCTCCACTTTCACTGATGCAGACTCTCGTTTTCTACCTGAAGGCCTTATGACCACGCGCCTCACAGTGCACGATGGGAAACAAACCGTCGCGGTGTCACAGAACTCGACTTTGTCATGGGTAGGTCATTCAGGACCTCACGCAGCAATCATTGCCCGTCCCATTAGTCGCAATCGCTACAACATCTATGCCTCTCCCACTGTCTCGTGCGGAAGCACCACAGGCACACCTACGGGATTCACATTGTTGGCATCCAATGTTGCTGGCCCTATTGAGTTGAGCACTGCAAATGGTGCATCTCCCACCGCACTCAATCACACCGAGCTAGTGGGTGTCTGTGAATCTGCAACTAGTTCGTATCGCGCCCGTATCCGCTATTACCGCGGAACAATTCGTGCAGTTACTGATTCAAATGGCGCGTATAGAACTGTGAATCGCGTCGCCACCGAATCGTATTTGCGTGGTGTTGTGCCTCGTGAATCACCTGCGTCCTGGGCCGACACTGCGGGAGGCGCGGGAATCAACGCGTTGCGTGCTCAAGCAGTTGCTGCACGTTCATATGCGTTATCAGAATCACGATATTCCATTGCAAAAACCTGTGATAGCCAAGACTGCCAGGTGTATGGCGGTGCAGCATTGCGCACCGTGGGATCATCCACAGTGCAGATTCTTGAAGATGCACGCAGTGACCGAGCAATTGCCGATACCGCGGGCTATGTCATGCGACATGCCAGCGGTGGCATTGTGCGTACCGAATACACCTCATCTAATGGTGGTCGTACCGCAGGTGGAGCATTCCCTGCTAAAGCGGACCCAGGCGATATTGCAGCAGATGCTGTATGGCAATCATGGACACGTGTTTTCTCTGCCGATGACATTCAAAAGAAGTACCCCTCGATTGGTGTGTTTCTAAGTGCTACCTCCAACCACGACGGACTCGGCGGTGACTGGGGCGGTTACACAACTTCTGTCGTTATCAACGGCACCGCCGGATCAGTGACGCGTTCAGGTTGGCAATTCAGAACAGATTTCTCACTTCCAAATCCTTGGTATCACGTCTCGCCCATCGTGGGACCAAACCCCAATGCGGCTCCCGTGGGATCGATTCTCTTCGTAGGTGACTCCGTAGGAGAGAGCATCTCTAGAGAATTTAGAACTGCCGTCATGTCCACATATCCCGACGTGAATTTCCAAGCTTGTGCGGGACGCGGCATGGCAGGTGCTGATTGTCTCTTCCCTATCGCTTCGCCTCAAATCGATATTGATGGTGTGGGTGTTGTCAACACATCTGCAACGCCTGCGATTGCCATTGTTCAACTCGGCTACAACGACGACCCTGCAACATTTGCGAGCGAAGCCAACCAAATGATTGCTGCCCTCACCGCAAAAGCTGTACAACGCATCATTTTTGTCAATGTGTCCACACGTTTCACGTCGCGTAACTACACACTGACCAACCAAGTTTTAGCATCACTTGTAGCAAGCAACTCCAACGTCTCATTGTTTGACTGGAATGCCCATACATCCGCACAAGACAAGTGGCGCTGGTTTGACAACGACTCACTATGTTGCTGGATTCATTTAAATCCCTCTGGCCGTGCAGAGTTTGCATTGTTTCTTCGTGAACAACTCGATGCACTTCGTAACCAAAACATCCTTCCCGTCACTGCCGCATCATCATCGGTGGTCTTGGGACTCCCGATTCGTCGCAGCGATCAGGGCGCCATCATCAAGTCGGTACAAAAGCGTCTGAACTCACAGATGAGACTGTCCGGCCGCAATCGTGTACCAGTAGACGGAACCTATGGAACAACATCGATTCGAGCGGTGAAGAAGTTCCAGAGATCTGTAGGACTGAGACCATCGGGGGTTGTGGATCGCGCCACATGGGATGCACTCGGGCTTGCTGATCGTTCTGATTTAGGCGTTCTTCGTGTGGGTACTCGCAGTGCATCGGTGAAATCCCTCCAGACGGCGCTTGGGCGAGTGCTCAAGAAGAACATTGCACCCACCGGTGTCTTTACTACCTCGCTTGCCAATGACGTAAAGACCTATCAACGGCGAGCTCAAATGACAGCGAATGGTCGCGTGGGGCCCAAGACCTGGACGTCACTCATGGTGACAGTCGCGCGACTATCTCACAAGTAACTCATCAATTAGGCGAAAAGCGCTTCTTCCACGCTTCAGTGCTCACCAATTCGGGATACTGCTTGCGGTACGACTTCTTGAGTGATTTATAGGTGCGCAGTAGCTGAAGAGTGGTGGTGAACACTTCTTTTTGAATACGTGCAAAACGCACCGCATCTCTCTCACAAATGAAACCTTCTTCAAAGCGCGGATGACGATACAAAATCTTGTCGTGACGAATCGCTAGTCCGACGGCACGTACATCGATTTGCGCAACGCCAATTTTCTTTGTACGTAACAACTTGGGCAACCATCGCCCACCGCCAAACAGTGGCGACATCATGAACCCGATGAGTCGAATTGCCTTGTGTTTCGTGGGAGTAAAGCCAAGTTGCAATAACTCCGCACTTAGTGGTGTAGCCTTCTCTTCTTGGACTTGACGCAATTCATCATGTTTGGCTGAATGATCAATTTTCATCCATTCACTTGGCCCCGCGAGAAAATCTTTCATGCCCCAGATCATGTATTCGGCACTTGCATAACGATGTGAGTACGCATTACGGAAGCCGAAGCCGAGGTAGCGCCACGCAAGATGCCAACGAGTGTGCTTGTCGAAGACCAAAGTGTCAATGAGAGCAAAGTTACGCACCTCGTAGTACAACGACGAGGGATTGTTCTTGAGTGCAAAATCTGCATGCCACACCGCGATGCCGTGCAATGTCACTGTGTGTTGACCCGTATGCATCAAACCAAAGGCCACGTCGTCGCCGCGTACAAACACTGGCAACGGATTTTCCTTTGCAATATGCATGGGGAAAACAGTGAACCACCACGCCGAATAGTCAAGATCAATCTCTGGAGTGTCCGAGAGAATTTCATTGCGGTCACGAAGGTCGATCCCGCGTCCATGCGCCCGCAACGGATACACCGAACGGAACTCGTACGCAGAGCCCGCCTCGAACTGCATCCATGGCAATTCTTCGCTCATCATTGCGCCATGAATACACAAATCTTTCGAACGCGCATATGTCAACAAGGAGATTGTCCGCAAAATGGACTCTGGTTCAAGCGATATGTCATCGTCCATGAACACCACGTGCGTGCTCCAACCCGCTTCGCGGAACTCAATAAGGCCACGTGCAAAACCGCCGGCACCGCCTAGGTTGGGATTTTCCAACACTTTCACTGGTGCCCCTGCGGGAATCTGGGGCGAAAGATTACGGGCGTTATCGACAACAAGCACTTGCATGTGCCCCTTAACGCTGGATATTGACGACTCAATTTCAATCAATTTGTCAATCGTTGCGAGCACATATTCCTGACGATTGAACGTGGTGATTGCTACACCTAAGTGCACATCTCTCTCAGGTGCAGTAGAAGTTGACCATTGCCCTCCGGCCACGTGCACGCCATCGGCGAGCGCAGTCACCGTGACATAGAGCGACTCACCATCAAGTGTGGACAGATTCGGACAACAGACACTGTTCTCGGTATCGGTGGAATCAATGACGATGTCAGCACCATGGCTGTGTGCCACAAGATCAATGCGTGCTGGGCCCTGCACATCAATCTGGGCCACCAAGTCCACAATGGTGCTCAGCCGCTTCCAACGTCCCACCGCAAACACACCAAAGGCGGTATCGAATGACACGCGATCGCCGATGTTGAGACGCACACCAGCATCGGTGATTACTCCTCGATCAGTGCGCAGATATAGGGAAGGCTCCGAGAACGAGGCTGCGGGAATCTGGATGCGAGCGAGGGGATGAAGCGTCACTCCCCTAGTTTCACAGGGGTTGCACCACCAAAGGTGTCATTGGGCGAGAGTCACGCCGGCAGGCGAGGAACTCATCGGCCACCTCAAGAGCTTCTTTGATGGTCACATCCATATCGAGATAGCGATATGTGCCCAAACGACCCAGAAAAGTGACCTTCTGTGCATTTCGAGCGGCTTCTACGTATTGGTGAAGTTGTTCTTTCTCCTTCACCTGACGTATCGGGTAGTACTCAATATCGCCCTCTTCGGCCAGGCGGCTGTATTCGGTGTACAACGTGGTCCCCTCATGGGTCTCCCATGGGGCGAAATGCTTGTGCTCGGTAATGCGCGTGTAGGGCACATCGGGGTCGCAGTAGTTCATCACCGGACAACCCTGGAAATCGCCCTGTGCTTCAGTTTCCACAAAGTCCAAGGTGCGATATCCAAGCCGTCCAAATCGCCCACCGAAATATTCATCAATCGGCCCAGACCAGAACACATGCTCGGCACTCTTCAACTCTTCCGGAGTCACCTTTTTGTTCAGTGTCACTTCGATAAGTGGATGGTCAAGCATCGCTTCCACAATCGGTGTGTACCCGTCGCGTGGAATCGCTTGAAAAGGATGATTGAAGTAGCTGTCTTCATAGGAAAAGCGCACTGGAAGTCGCGCAAGAATGGATGCGGGAAGTTCTGTGGGTGATACGCCCCATTGCTTTTGTGTGTACCCCTTGAAAAAAGCTTCATAGAGATCGCGGCCCACAAACTTCAGTGCTTGATCTTCAAACGACACAGGAGTTCCAATAGAAGAATCCGCACGCGACGCAATAAATTGTTCCGCTTCACTTGGCGACAACGTGAGACCAAAAAACTGATTAATGGTGTGCAAGTTGACAGGTAAGGAATACACCGCACCTTGTGAGGTTGCTTTCACTCGATGGTTGTAGGTCTCCATCACACCAAATCGATTGATGTAGTCCCACACACGAGTGTCCGCCGTATGGAAAATGTGTGGCCCATAGACATGCACCATGACGCCGTTAGGTCGTCGTTCAGTATGGGCATTTCCCGCTACATGGCTTCGGCCGTCTATTACCCAAGATGCAATACCTGCGTCGGCGAGTTGGCGAGCGACAACGGCACCAGAAAAACCGGCACCCACAATCACAATCGAAGCTGTCATCTAGGAAACGCTAGTAGGCACAGCCCACCAGAATGGTCTTGCTCGCAACAATGAACAACGACTGTGTCTAGTGACTCAACCAGGGAGCACACAACCCGTCAAGATCTCGCACTTCAATACGGTCCCGATTTTCCCAGACCACATGGTTATTGGGGTCCGCGCGTAGTTTGAAGACTCTAAATGACATCTCGGTTGTGTCAATTGTCAAGATGCGACCAATCAAGGGATCGCCCAATTCCAAAATGATCTTGAGTGTCTCGAGTGCCTGAATCGACCCCACAATTCCTGGCAACACACCCAGAACTCCTGCCTCTGCACATGACGGTGCGAGTTCGGCCGGCGGTGGCTCGGGAACCATGTCGCGATATGTCGGCCCAAGTTTCGGATGAAATACTGACACCATTCCTTCGAAGCGGAAAATGCTTCCATGCACAACAGGAATGCCCAACTTCACGCTCGCGTCGTTCAACAAGTAACGGCTTGGAAAGTTATCCGCGCCGTCTACTACGACGTCATAGCCCGACATGATCTCCATGATGTTGCTTGCATCGAGTCGTGTGTCGTACGCGTTCACCACAACATCGGGGTTGAGTTTGGCAATTGTCTGTCGCGCAGACTCCACTTTGCGTTGACCCACACGATCGATGTTGTGAAGAATTTGACGCTGCAAGTTAGACGCATCAACTTCATCCATATCGACGATGCCAATTGTGCCCACACCAGCGGCCGCTAAGTACAAAGCCGCAGGTGAACCAAGACCTCCTGCGCCAAGCATCAACACTTTCGCGCCGAGGAGTTTTGCTTGTCCTTCCACTCCCACTTCCGGCAGCAACAAGTGTCGCTGATAGCGATTGCGTTGGTCAGGGGTCAATGTGACGGGTTGGCGCCACTGACGTCCTTCGTCTTTCCATTTGCCAAATCCACCTGCCATGGAAAACACATTCGTGTAACCAAGTTCTTGCAATGTGCGTGCGGCAAATGCACTTCGTACGCCACCGGCGCAATACACCACGATGGCTTGATCGCGGTCCGTAGCACGACCTTCAATTTGGGCTTCGAGATGTCCACGAGGAATATGGAGTACCGCAGGGAGTGCACCTTGCTCGTATTCATCCGGCTCGCGTACGTCCAACACCAGAACGCCACCGTCTTCAATCTTTTGTTGAGCCTCTGCGGTGTCGATTTCGGTGATATGCGATTTTGCCTGGGCGAGAAGGTCACGAAACGTTGCCATAAACAAAACCCTACCGACCAAGTCGGGAATTCACTGACCCGTAAGTCCTGCCCGTATCAACAAGTCCGTCAAAATCGGGCTGATTCCACCACGCAAAAGAACATGGGCGTAGCGGTCTCGTTCAGTGGGCCCACCATTAATGATGGCCACCTTGGCATCACTTGCTCGAGCCCGATCCACCACATATGCCGCTGGAGTTACCGCCAAGGTGGACCCCACAGCCAAAAGAACATCGCATTCTTCCGCCACTTGCATTGCACGATTAATCACGTCCGGAACAAGTGCTTGCTCAAACAAAATTGCATCGCTTTTCACAATGCCGCCACAAAGTTCACACGGTGGATCCACTTCACCGGCCTTGACGCGTTCAATGAACTCACTCATGGGTCGACGATCTTTGCATTGCCAACAACGAGCAAAACGGATTGTTCCGTGCACTTCAACAACTAACTCATCATCAAGACCTGCTGCTTGATGCAGCCCATCAACGTTTTGAGTCACGACCGCATGCAATTTGTTATTCCGATGTAGTTGAGTAACTGCAAGGTGTCCAGCGTTGGGTTGAGCTGTGCCATTGAATGTGCGCACACGCCCCTCCCATGCAACTTTTCGCACTTCAGGGTCGCCGAGGTAGTAACTCAGAGTCGAGGTTTTTTCGGCCAAGGGGTTTTGTGTCCACAATCCATTTGGCCCTCGAAAATCAGGAATTCCTGAATCTGTAGAAATTCCCGCACCTGTAAAGACCACCACTTTTGTGGCCTCACGTAGCCACTGCGCAACCTCACTCAGGGACTCTTCATCGGGAAGTTCTTCAAACATCACCCTTCATTCTTGCTGCTCTGCACACATCTTGCCCAACTAGCAAGAAAGAGAATCCATGAAGATTTCAGATGCCCACACCGTGCCCGCGACAGAGTCATCTATCAAGGTGATCACATGGCATGACCCGGTGGTACAGACACATGGACACCCTATTGATGACCCCTATGTCGAAATGTTCTGGCTACCCGTGTTGGGTCCCACCGCAACATGGCTTGCACGGCGATTGGCATCAGGGTTACTCCACAATCCCATGGGGTACACCTGCGATATGTCAGAGCTTGCACGATCACTCGGTGTCTCCTATACCCAAGGCCGCCACAACCCATTTGCTCGTGCACTCCATCGCTGTTCCATGTTCGGCGTGAGCCAGTGTGTAGCTCTTGAACCCACGTACACCGTTTCTGTGCGCACAGTCTTGCCGCAACTCCCCTTGCGCCATCTGGCACGACTTCCTCAACAGTTACGTATTGCACATGATGACTGGGTGCAACCCCGTTAAGTTCGTGTCATGCAACTTCGCGTATTCACCGAGCCCCAACAAGGCGCTAGCTATTCTCAACTTCTTGCTGTGGCACAATGTGCCGAACAAGCAGGATTTGATGCTTTCTTTCGCAGTGACCATTACCAAAAAATGGGATCACATGTCACCGGCCTACCAGGACCAAGCGATGCATGGATCACATTGGCAGGGATTGCACGTGAAACTTCCACCATCCGCCTTGGAACACTGGTGAACTCCGCAACATTTCGTAACCCTGGTGTTCTGGCCATCAGTGTGGCAAACGTGGATGACATGTCCGGTGGTCGTGTCGAGTTAGGTCTTGGTGCGGGTTGGTACATCGATGAACACCGCTCCTATGGAATCCCCTTTCCTGAACTTGGTACGCGTTTTGATCTTCTCACCGAACAGCTTGCGGTGATTACAGGACTATGGAATACCCCACACGGCGAGAAGTTTTCTTTTAGTGGTACCCATTACAACGTGGTTGATTCGCCCGCATTGCCAAAACCAGTGCAAAGCCCGCCCCCCATCATTGTGGGTGGTGGTGGCCCGCGTCGCACACCTCGGCTCGCAGCAATGTACGCCGCAGAGTTCAACCTTCCTTTCAGCAATGCTGATGCATTCGTCGCACAACGCGATCGTGTGCGCACCGCATGTGATGCACTTCAACGCGACCCAGATTCATTGACCTATTCAGTTGCACAAGTGGTGTGTGTGGGCAATACAGCAGATGAGATAGCTCAGCGCGCTGCACGAATTGGTCGAGAGGTTGATGAATTGCGTCAAAATGGAATATGCGGAACCCCCGATGAAGTCATCGAGAAGATTTCTTCTTGGGAAAAAACCGGAGCCTCACGTATGTATCTACAGGTGCTAGATCTCAACGACCTTGATCACATCTCACTTATTGGCGACAAAGTCTTGCCCTTTGTGAAATAGGTGTGCTCTATAGAGCACCAGTAGCCATAAGAACAAAGGCCACCGAGGCGACTGCCAGTCGATACCAACCAAAAATTGCCAGGGAACGACTATTGAGATAACTCACCATCCACCGCACTGCAATGAGGGCAGTGACAAATGCGGTGACGACACCTACTAGCGGTGTGGCGATTCCAAACATGTCCACTAATTCACCACCGTTTCTTGCGGTGTCAAACACAGTTGCGGCGGTCAATGTGATAAGTCCAAGAAGAAAACTAAATTCGATAGCGGCTGCCAAAGAAAGCCCAATTGCCAATCCCGCGATAAGGGTGACAAGACTTCGACTCACTCCTGGCCACAATGCGATCCCCTGGGCGATGCCAATGATGAGCGCAGAACGCACAGTGAGTTCATGCAGGGATGTCGTTCCCCCACGGGGAACCCAGACAAGCAATGCAAGCCCACCCACAGCCCACGCAATTGCTACGGGTAGCGGCCCGAACAACGCATCTTTAATGCGATCACCGAGCGCCACTCCAAGAATTGCAGCCGGCAAAAACGCTGCAACTAGTGCTTTCAGCACCGAAAGTCCATCAACATCACGGCCTGCCACGCCACGCATCATCGACCACACTCGCATGCGATACAACGCCAGCACCGCCAAAATTGCACCGAACTGAATAGCGATTGCGTAGGTATCTGCTGCGCTCGATGCCGCCCCTTGGCCAAAACCAATGAGGTCAGAGACCACCAAAAGATGACCTGTCGAAGAGATAGGCAGGAACTCTGTCACTCCCTCAACGATGCCCAGCAGAATCGCCTCTGGGAGAGAAAGTGCGTCGCCCGTCATCTTCACAGTCTCTCATCTTGAGTACCCCAAGGCAGAACATCTTGCCCACTAGGTTGATTCTCTATGAGGCACAACACATGAGCGACGAACCTGTTCGCTCTGATGCGACCATTGCTGGTCTTGACGGAATCCGCGCCATTGCAGTGATAGTTGTTTTTTTGTCGCATCTACCCATCGCCATCACATGGCTTGAGACTCAATCCTGGTTTAACCAATTCCGCATTGCCGGATTCCTCGGCGTCAATATGTTTTTTGTTCTGAGTGGATTTCTCATTACCTACAAACTCTTGAGTACCCAACACACAGATGGACGTTTGGCCTTACGCCGCTTTTACATAAGCCGCACGGCACGCATCATGCCGGCAGTCATCGTGTTTCTCATTGTGCATCTTATCTATGCAGTGTTTTTCGACTTTCCCCCATCTGGACGCGCCAGCGACGAATTCATCATGATTGCTGCAACAATCTTTCAATTCGCAAATTACGCCGTTCTGTCAAATACTGAACTGCTTGAAGAAAATGGCGCTCTATGGTCACTATCTGTTGAAGGCCATTTCTACATTCTTTGGCCCTTTGTAATGTTTCTTCTTTTTCGAGTCCTGAAAAAACTCTCTGTTGCAGTCGCAGTGTTGATGACCATGGTGCCGCTTCTCTACATGTGGCTTGCATGGATCTTCCACAACAACGGATATCTCTCTGCATATCTAAGAACAGATGCTCGCATTGTGAGTTTGGTGGTGGGAGCACTGGGTGCAGTGTTATGGATGAAGACCACCTATCTCTCGCCATTGTTCCTTCGCATGCTGTCGTTGCCGGCAGTGCTTGCGATGGTCGTCATTCATTCCGTCGCAGATGGTTGGGAGCCGTTTGTGTGGGACGGTGGAATGGCAATCTTTGATATAGCGACCATGATTGTTCTTCTTGCTCTCGCCCAGGGTGTCTTTCCCATGGTCAATGCGTTGACACACACGGCTATGGCATGGGTCGGAAAGATTTCGTACGGTCTCTATATCTGGCAAATTCCCGTGTTAACGCTGCTAAATCGTCATGCAGAACAACTACATCAGTTATTCACCTTTGTCGCAGCCACAGCTCTGACAATTGCACTTGGCGCTTTCTCCTATTACTGGGTTGAGCAACCCGTACGGAGATCGCGTTTCGTACAACGCGGGGTCTCCTAGGCCTACCTCTAGGAGGGTAGAACCGAGATTTGCATCTGGTTCGGAACAGTCGGTGTCACCACTTTTCTTTCCAAAGAAAAAACTGCGGTTTGGCCAGGAAGAAGAACTGTTCCCGCAGGAACTAAAGCCTTGAGGCGAGATAACTGGACTCCAGATATGTCAATGGCAACAGAATCGTTGTTTGTTACTGTCACCTCGGCTTGATCAGAAATGGAATAGTTAACTTCTGGGTTCTGAGATGCAGGCAATCGACGTGAGTTGGATCCAAAGAAGATTTCTCTCTTGGGTATCACATATTTTGTGATGAGCAACTCCTGACCGCGCTGCATCGATTGCTGCTCGCCGTAGGTAAACCAAATCTTGCGATCCCTTGCTGCATCTCCACGCAGTAGTTGTTCCCATGCTGCAACACGTTCTTCAACAAATCCCTCTGCGAGAAACACATCAGCCAACGTACGTGTGCGCCTATCGAGCATCTCACGCAATTCTGGAATCTTGAGGAACAAACGCCCCAGTCGATTTCCTTCCATGTATTCCATGTATCCACTGGCGGATACCTCTTCACATAACGAATTACAGCCAGATACATATTGCCGTCCGAAGTTCAAATCAAAATCAATCGGAATCAATCGCCATTTTTCATCGGCAGGGTCGTATATAAGAACGTGATTTTTGTGCTCCCATTCAAGATGTTGCGCAACTCGCATTGTGGCTATTGCTTCAACAATTTGGGGAACGTCTAGATGTTTATACACAAATGCCAAGAGCTCATCTTGGTTGTCGTTGTTCACCTGCCGTATAAGTTCCCGAATTTCATCAGTGTGATCTAACCAGCGTTGAGTTCTTCGCTGATAACGCTGTCTCAATTCTGAATGTGGCAACTCAAGTTGACCAATGTTTAATGTTGCTTGACGATCAGATTTGAAGGCAACCGCATCGTCTGAAAATCCCCATCTTTGTCTCCAACGTCCATCGGGCTGTTCTTGATATAGATAGAGGCCATAGAACTGATTGTTACGCTCAAGACGTATAGGGAAAACTTGCTGACCAATGCCTCCACCCATCTGCTGAAGTTCGCTTGTCAGAATCTCACGCACAAATGACTTGTCCGTCACTGCAGAGTTCAATGCGAACTCATTCACTGGACCCGCCAAACGGCCTCCCAAGGTGGTCTCATAGCCAGGTGGCAAAACAATCTTCCACTTTCGTTTCTGGTTGAGACGCGATTGATTTCCACGAATACGCATAAGCGATCCATCAAAAACTTCACCATCAAAGGCGATGACCGTGGGATAACCGTTATCTCCGTAGAGGTCGCGGTCATTATAAATCTGGTCGTAATACTTATCCTCTACAAACCATTGCAGTCGTGGGAGCAACGTGTCGGCATTAGATGTGACCACAGTGCCTCGATAGACCATTCCGTCTCCAGCACGAGGCCATGAGCCTTGACTGTATTCTCCGTCTGCACTGAGGCGATATCGAACCAACGCACCATCTATCTGTGGAGGTATTGACCCTGTCCATTCCCCCGAAGAATTCTGTTGCAGTGGCAATGTGATTTCGTCACCAAAGTTCACCCGATAGTGCACTGCCAATCGTGATCCATCTCGTATGTGAGCACTGATCTGTAGTGGCTGAGTAGAAGTAGGTGACCTAGTAGTCGTTACATCGTGAAATGTAGGTAAATAACCACGCAGTTTTATTGTCTCGACAAACCCTGGTGTTGGAGGTTGTGCTTCCCAGTTGCCAGGTTCTGTACCCCATAGTTGACCATCGCGTCGATGCAAGGACATACCGTGCCCATCGGCATATGCCGGCCATAAGTCCTTGTCTTCGTAACGCGCCACATCCTGAAGCTCACCAGATTCATCTAAGAGTCGAACTACACCATCACTATTGCTCAGAGGTGTGGATGTTGCACTTTGGCGCACAACACGAACTTCGCTCGGTGCCAATGCGTCGCCAGCCTCAAAGCACACAGCAATTTCTTGAAGACACCAGTTTTGAAGACCTACGCTGCGATCTGAAACATTGACAATCTCCACAAATTCTTCTTGTGGGTTGTCATTTTCGGGATGAAAATGGATTTCACTCACTACTACCGAGACGTCTGTTCGAGCCGTACTCCGAAGCGTCGGGTTGTAGATGCCCCCTGGTGAAGGAACATCAGTAATCCACATTGCTTCTTTCCCTGCATCCGCCTGGTCTCGGTTTCGATGCAATGTATGACCTCGACCTGCAGACATATATGCCCATGTCGGCACCGACGAATACTTCACTTCGTCCACAAGATTGTCTACTGAGTCTCGCAATTCAAGAGACTCACCTTCATTATTCAACTTTCCATCAAACTGTGTACTGGGTACAACAACTGTGGCGCCGGCCGCAAGAACCGTGTTGTCTTGGAAACAAAAATCAACGCCCGAGATGCACCATTGATTCAGACTCACATCACTTGTGCCCCCATTATGGATCTCTAGATAATCCCCAGAATCAAGCCCAGAGACATCGCGATAATTGACTTCAGAGATAAAGATCTGACCGTCTTTACGTGCCACTGAACCTCGTTGCAGTGGTGACCAAATTGCCACGCTGATGACCAAGAGCACGAAAACCGCAGAAACAGCTGTTATTTGCACTTGGCGGGCACTGCGCGTCACAGAATGAGTGTAACGACAGGAGTATGCTCACCGATTGTCATGAATGAACTTGATCTTTCTACGCTTCTCCAGGATTTTGCCATCAATGCGGTGGCAATTGTGATTCTGGCGTTCTTTATTTACTATCTGCGGCACCGTCGACGAGATGCCACCGTGGGCTATATAGCCACCAACGTCAGTCTCTTTGTTGTCTCGGCAGCTCTATCGTCGTCAACAACGTTGAATGTGGGCGTAGGGTTCGGCTTGTTCGCGGTGTTGTCTATTGTTCGACTTCGATCTGACGAGGCCACACAATCAGAGATTGGCTACACGATGGTGTCGCTCGTCATCGGCCTCATGACTGGACTTCCTGGTTTAGGAACTGATATCAAAATCGTGTTCTCCGCATTGCTTGTAGTCACAATGTTTGTTGTGGATCACCCTGCACTTATCAAGCCGCAGCAGTACCAAAGACTTCGTATTGAACTCGACCGCATCATCACAGATGAAACTGAACTCCAGACTTATGTGGAGGCACACATCGCGGGCTCCGTAAAGCGTCTCACAGTTCTTGAGATTGATTTCGTGCGCGAGACAATGCGTTTGGATGTGCGCGCCAATCACTGATGGATGCTCTATCGCGCTTTGCAACAATTTCATTAGAAGAGTTGTCTTCGCAAGCAGAACTTTTGCGTCGATTTGACACAAAGTACATTGTGCCTTTGCCACAACTCAACAGTCTTTATGATGCATTGCCCGCAGCCACAAGAATCTTGGCTGTCAATGGAATCAGCGAAACCTCCTACGTCACGAATTACTACGACAGTGCTGACCTTCACACTTATTTTGATCATCTCAAACAACGCCGAAAGCGCTTCAAGATTCGCACGCGCTACTACGACGAGCCGGCAAATGGATATCTCGAGATCAAAATCAAGATGCCCAGGGGGCAAACACAAAAAGTCCGATGGGCACTCGACGTCAACGATGTCATGAGTCCGCTACAAGAACCCCACACCACAATGCTCACTGATGCACTGTTGAACGTCTCCTATGAGGGACTTACTCGCCCTTACTCACAAACACTGCAAACCACGTTTGAGCGCAGCACACTTTTTGATCCGCATGCACACGAACGCATCACGATTGATACCCATCTTGAAGCAACGCTTGGTAACTCTTCTATCAATCTGGGTGCCACGCACGCCATCGTTGAAATCAAATCTTCAACTCAATCAAGCCAAACACACCGCATTTTCACCCATATGGGAATCCGCCCCCGCAGCGTGAGCAAATACTGCGTCGCGATGACGGCACTGCGTCCAGAACTTGGTGGAGCGCCATGGAAATCGGCGTTGCATCTCTTGAAGCCTTAAGGGCTCAATTGTTCGAATGGCACTCCCAACGGGATTCGAACCCGTGCCGCCACCTTGAGAGGGTGGTGTCCTAGGCCACTAGACGATGGGAGCCTGTAGCGGGTGTCAGGCTATCTGCCGATGACAAAAAATGAGGCAAATGGTTGGGGAACAAGGACTCGAACCCTGAATCTCTCGCTCTC
>WLGS01000037.1 GCA_009703125.1 Actinomycetota bacterium | reverse complement strand
TCCGCGTCGTGATGACGACCGCCCGTCGCGTGGCCGTTTTGACCGTGATGACCGTCCATCGCGTGGTCCGCGTCGTGATGATGATCGCCCGTCGCGAGGTCGCTTTGATCGCAGTGATGATCGTGGTTCGCGTGGTCCGCGTCGTGATGACGACCGCCCGTCGCGTGGCCGTTTTGACCGTGATGACCGTCCATCGAGAGGTCCGCGTCGTGATGACGACCGTCCATCTCGGGGCCGTTTCGACCGTAGTGATGATCGTGGTTCACGCGGTCGTTTTGATCGCAACGATGATCGTGGCCCACGTCGGGAAGATAATCGCACGGATGCACAACGTCGTTCAGCCGAGGTCTACGAACGCACTGGCGGTCGACAGACTCGCGGCGGTATGTCCAACCCACCTGAGCGTTCGCGCGAGGACTGGATTGATGAAGGTTCGACAAGGCCCACACGCCGTCCTGCAGGAGTACGTGCAAAGGCAACTGGACGTGCACAAAAAGGCGGACGTAAAGAAGTTCGCGCTCTTGATGCTGTAGTTGAAGAGTTTGAAAAAGTACTCGGTTCGCGCGCATCATCACGCGCAATCAAGCGTTACGAAGCGGCACTGCAAGCATTTGAAGCACATCGTTATGACGATGCTCGCAAGATTCTCAGCCCCATGGCACGTGAGTATGCAGATGTATCTGCGGTGCGCGAAATGTTCGGTTTGTGTCTGTATCGCGGTGGGCAGTGGAAGCGTGCACTAGGTGAATTAGAGACCGCAGTGCGATTGAATCCAGACTGGATTTTCAATCATGCCGTGATTGCAGACTGTCATCGAGCACTGGGTAATCATCAGTTAGTGGAGCAGTACTGGCGAGAACTCGCCGAAGCCTCTCCACATCCAGAACTGCTTGCCGAAGGTCGCATTGTGATGGCAGGCTCGCTTGCTGATCGCGGTTTATTTGTCGAGGCCATGGACCTGATGGAAAAGGCAGCCGGTGACATGAAGCGCCCGTCTGAATACCACCTTCGTCAATGGTTTGTGATTGCAGATCTTTACGATCGCCAGGGAAATGTCATCAAGGCTCGACAGTTTTTTGAGAGAATTGCCATGCATGACCCCCAGTTTGTGGACGTTGCGGAAAGACTGTCCACGCTGGGCTACTGACTATTGTTGAGAAAGACCGAAGGGACCCCTCACAATGAACAATGAACAGCTCATCAAAATGCGCGATGGCAAGGGATTTATTGCAGCGCTTGACCAAAGCGGTGGCAGTACCCCAAAGGCTTTGAAATTGTATGGCGTAGAGGAGTCTGAGTATTCCGGTGACGAGCAGATGTTTGATCTCATTCATCAGATGCGCTCACGAATGATGACTAGTCCCGCATTCACAGGTGAACGAGTGCTTGGTGCAATCTTGTTTGAAGGAACAATGGATCGCACCGTGGACGGTATGGGTTCTGCGGAGTATTTGTGGGCCCGCAAGCAAGTGATTCCGTTCTTGAAGGTGGATAAAGGCCTCGCCGATGAACACAACGGCGTACAGGTCATGAAGCCGATGCCTGATCTTGATGCGCTTCTTGCTCGTGCAGTTGATAAAGGAATCTTCGGAACGAAAATGCGTTCTGTCATCAAAGAGTCCAACAAGACAGGCATTGTGGACGTTGTCGCGCAACAGTTTGAAGTAGGTCGTCAAATTCTCGCTGCTGGTCTTGTGCCTATTATCGAGCCCGAAGTGGACATTCACAGCGAATCAAAAGCAGAATGTGAAGTCATTTTGAAGGCAGCCATCTTGGAAGAACTTGATAAGCAATCTCCAGATAAGCCGGTGATGTTGAAGTTGACATTGCCCAACATTGACAATTTCTATTCAGAGTTGGTGGCTCATCCTGCCGTCTTGAAAGTGGTTGCGTTGTCGGGTGGGTATAGCCGTCAAGATGCAAACGCAAAGTTGTCGCGTAACAAGGGCATGATTGCGAGCTTCTCGCGTGCGTTGACTGAGGGCTTATCAGCTAAGCAGAGCGATGCAGAGTTCAATGCAATGCTCGACGCGACAATTGAAGAGATTTACCAGGCGTCAATTTCGTAGTTGTCTTTGGCGAGTCGTCACAGAAAAACCAGAATCTGCTTTAGGCCTTGAGTGGGCGTAGCACCATTCCAGTGCGAAGCTTCGGCGTAAAGAATGTGGATTTTGGCGGCATGAGTTCGCCGGTGTCTGCAGTACGACGAATTTCAGTGAGAGACACTGGCCTAATCAGAATTGCGGAGCCATACTGTCCGCTTGTCACTTTTTCAAGTACTTCTTTTACCCCGTGTTGGTAGGAGACTTCATGGGCGGTCCCAGAAAGTGCAAATTCAAGACGGGAACTATCAAGCTCACGCACCGATGAGAGTGTCTCGCCATTGGGAATCAAGTACGTGCCATTTCCATTGGCGTCTACAAGACACAAACAACCCTTTTCGTCCATTTGGGCAATGGTGTGTGTGTCTACTTTTCCAGCTTCCGCAGTGGAGTAGTAGGGCGCCAATGCATTCAGTAATTCATTCGCAGAGATGTCATAGAGGCGATGGATGGCAGCAACGCTGAGTTGTTCCTGGATGAGTTCACCCACGTAGGTCATTGTTAACTCGGCACCCTCGGGTCCTCCTACGTTACGTGCTTCATCACGGTACGTGCGACTGATTGCATAGCGATGGTGTCCATCGGCGATGAGAACTGGCTGTGCAGATACACATGCACTAATGGCACGCACGCGATCAGGGTTATCCACTCGTTCAATAACGTGGTGTACACCTTCTTCGTCTGTGCATTGAGCCACAATGTCGCCTGGTTCGATGAGCAAATCGGTGAGTCCTGCACTTAGCGAAAGACCCCAGACGGGACTCAAGTTGGTTTGTGTTGCGCGGGTGAGGTCTAGGCGGTCGGTTTTTGCTTTAGGTGTGGTGCGTTCATGCGGCAAGACACCACCTGCTCCTTCATCAACAACTTCTAACGCGCCAATCACGCCAATCGTGGTGCGTGGTCGTCCGGCGTCATCTGTAAATGTCATTCGGTAAATGGAAAATGAGGCTGTGGTGTCACGTGTCAGGACTCCGTTAACAATCCACTCGTTGAGAACAGTTGCTGCGTTGTCGTAGCGCTGCGGTCCCTCGGACTCAATGGGGTAGTCGACGTGCACGATGTTGTGAGGATGCGACTGGGCATATTCGTTGCGGCGATCTTCGTCGAAAACGTCATAAGGTGGCGCACTGAGAACTCCGACATCTGTGGAGTTGTGGGTGGAAAACCGAAGAGCGGGAAATGGTTCGAAACGAGGCACGCCCACAAGGGTGGCAGGATTAGAGGCGATGAGCAAAATGAATTCACTAAAAACAGTTCTGTGTGACCTCGATGGGGTGATTTGGCTGGCTCATGAGCCAATTGATGGAAGTACTGATGCCATTAGGCGTCTCCGAGAGAACGGAATTCGTGTTCTATTTGTGACGAATAACTCCTTTTCAACGCGGGCCCAACAACACGCAGCACTCGAGCGAGTCGGGATTGCAGCTGAAGGTCATGTAGTCACCTCGGCTATGGCGGCATCTACTCATATCTCCCAAGGCGAGCGAGTTCTGGTGTGCGGTGGTGAAGGACTCATAGAAGAGGTCACTCACAGAGGTGCCGAAGTTGTCGTGCCGTATCGAGTGGATTCAGTTGTGGGAGATTTCGACGCCGTTGTGGTGGGCTTTCATCGAGAGTTCAATTTCGACATTCTCTCTGCAGCTCTGACCGCAGTGCGTGGTGGTGCGCGTTTAATTGGTTCAAACAGCGACCCCACCTATCCCACGCCTCATGGCCCCATCCCAGGTGGAGGATCAATTCTTGCGGCGATTGAACACGCAACTGGTGTGAAGGCAATCGTTACAGGCAAGCCTCATCAACCGATGGCAGATCTGGTGGCGTCTCTTGACCCAGGTGTAGGGGCCCACGAGATGATGATGGTGGGCGATGTTGTATCGACCGACGGTGCGTTTGCTCGAACTTTGGGATGTGCTTTTGGTTTGGTGTTGAGCGGGATGACTTCATCGCCCGAGGGCATTGATGCCGACGTAGTGGGAGCGAATCTGGCTGCCATCGTTGACCAAGTTGTGTAAACCTCACCCCAGATAGGGCAAGTACGCTCTGTATGTGCGTATGCGACTTGATGCTGCTTTAGTGAAGCGTGGCTTAGTGGCAACCCGTTCCGAGGCGTCGCGTTTGATTGAAGAAGGCGCTGTGTTGGTGTCGGGCAGCTTTGCGCAGAAATCATCTCGCATGGTCTCGCCTGATGAGGCAATTTCGGTGGTTGTCGAAAAGAAATATGTGAGTCGGGGTGGCGAAAAGCTCGAGCATGCGCTTGAAGTTTTTGACATCAATGTGGTCAACCGTTCCGTTCTAGATGCCGGTGCATCTACTGGGGGATTCACTGATTGCGTTTTGCAGCGAGGGGCACAGCGGGTGTTGGCACTCGACGTCGGAAAAAATCAACTTCATGAGCGCATCAAAGCTGATTCTCGTGTGGTGTGGCGAGATGGTGTCAATGTGCGTGATTTGTCGTCGGCCGACATGGACTTTGCATGTTCTCTGGTGGTCGCTGATCTGTCGTTTATCTCGTTGACAAAAGTGATGGCATCGTTGATGTCTGTGATGACAACAGAAGAGGAATTTGCCCAACCAGAGATGGTGCTTCTGGTGAAGCCACAGTTTGAAGCAGGCCGACAAGAGGTGTCGCGTGGCCGGGGGGTCATTACTGACCCTGAGATTCATGCGCGCGCAATAGAAGAAGTGACCCAGTCGGTGGAGCAGTGTGGTGGGTCTGTGCAATCTGTGGTCGAGTCACCCATCAAAGGGGCAGAAGGCAACATTGAGTTCCTTATGTGGGTGAAGTGCCCCCTTCGTTCTCTAGGTTGTGTGTCATGAGTCGTATTGGTCTGGCAGTTCATCGGTTTCGGCCCGATGCACTCGAGTTGGCTCGTGCGATAGCTCGTTGGGCTGTTGAGCATGAATGCGTTGCTGTCATTGATGAGGCAGACGCTTTGGTGATTGACGCGCCAGAAGCTCACATCGGCGATATCTCATCAACAGATGTGTTGGTGTCGATTGGGGGCGATGGAACGATGTTGCGCGCGGTTCGTGCTCTTGCAGGCACACCTGTGCCCATAATCGGAGTCAATCTTGGTCTTTTGGGTTACCTGGCAACAGTGGAACAAGAAGCTGTAGTCGATGCTTTGGATGCGTGGAAGAGCGGCGCCCTTGGTGCCCAGTTTGACTACGACGATCGCATGTTGGTCGAGGTTGCTCTGTGGTCACAAGGTGCACGCCTTGCCAATTTGTTGGCACTGAACGAAGTCGTAATCGAGAAAAAAGATGCAGGCCATACGGTGCGTTTGGGGGTTGATATCGACAAGGCACCCTTTACGACCTATGCCGCCGACGGACTGATTATCGCAACCCCCACAGGATCAACGGCGTATTCGATGTCAGCGCGTGGGCCTATCTTGTCGCCGCGGTTACGGGCCCTGCTCGTCACGCCCGTATCGCCACACATGTTATTTGATCGGTCCATGGTTCTTGATCCGAGTGAAACCATTCGGGTTGAAGTGCTTGGTCATCGAAGTGTCAGTGTTGCCATTGACGGCGCGCTAGTGCACACACTGAGCCCTGGTGATGTCATTGAAATTAAGGCTGCAGAAGAAGTTGCTCGCTTTGTGCGATTTGAAGAGAGTCGCTTCCATCAGATTCTCAAAACAAAGTTCGGATTGAGCGATCGCTGATGCTTGTCGAATTGTCGATTGAAAATCTGGGCATTATTGAATCCGCTCGTCTTACTTTTGATAACGGCTTCACGGTTTTTACTGGCGAGACCGGCGCGGGAAAAACCATGTTGGTGGAAGCAATCAATTTGGTATGTGGTCAACGTGCAGAAACAACAGTGATTCGCGACGGTTCAGAAGAAGCCCATGTCGAGGCACGCTTTGTGCGAGCCACACAAGACGGCGAAGAAGAACTCATTTTGGCACGCACCATTCATCGAGAAGGACGCAGTCGTGCCTACATCAATGGGCGCATGGCAACTGTCTCGGCGCTTGCAGAACTAGGTCAAGAACTTGTCGACATTCACGGCCAACATGGGCACCAAAGATTGCTCGCGGCAGCGGCGCAACGAGACAGTCTTGACGCCTATGCACGAATTGATGTAAGTCCACTTCGGCGAGCTCGCGACGAGGTGGTCAATATTGAAGCCTTATTGGCAGCACTTGGGGGAGATGAAAAATCCCGTGCTCGTGAAATTGATTTGTTGACGTATCAATGTGAAGAGATTGAATCGGCACGCATCGTGTCAGCAACAGAAGATGAAGAGTTGTCTCAAGAGGAAGATCTCTTGGCCGATGTGGTGCGCCACCGAGAATCTCTGTGGCAAGCAACAGAACAATTGTTGGGCGAAGGAGGTGCCACGGAGACCACGGGGCAAGCCTCGCGCGGCATTGCAGGAATTTCTTCTATGGCCGAGATGGATGTGCGACTTCGAGGAGTCCTGGCAGAACTTGAGGACATAGGTCTCACAATTCGTGCACAGGCCGAACAGATTGAAGAGGATCCTGAGCGTTTGGAGCACATTCGACAGCGTCGCCAAGCGTTACGCGATCTGCAGAGAAAATATGGAGATTCGCTTGCAGATGTGATTGCGTTTGGTGCTGAGACACGCGAACGGCTCAATGAGCTACTGGGCTACAGCGAAAGAGTTGAAGAGTTGCAACAGCAGCGCGAAGTGGCGTTAGCCGCCCTTCGGCGTGAGCAGAAGGTTGTGGGCGAGGCCAGGAGAAGTGCGGCCCCCAAACTGGCTAAAGCCATTGAAAAGAGACTCAAAGAGCTGGCAATGCCTCATGCGACAGTGCAGGTCTCGGTAGGTGACGCCACAACAGATCTGGCGGGCGATTCTGTAGTCATTTTGTTGGCTGCAAACCCGGGAAGTGCGCCTGCGCCACTGTCAAAGGTGGCAAGCGGTGGAGAATTAGCGCGTGTGATGTTGTCGTTGCGTCTGGTGTTGACCTCTGACCCCGCAACGATGGTGTTTGACGAAGTGGATGCAGGTATCGGTGGCGCTGCAGCAATCGCGGTGGCCTCATCATTGCGAGAATTGGGTGGAGCACATCAAGTTCTTGCTGTTACCCATTTGGCGCAAGTGGCTGCGTCTGCACATCATCAAGTTGTGGTGTCCAAAAAAGTAGAGCGTGGAAAAACATTTGGATCAGCCCAAATACTTGCCCACCAAGATCGCATTCCCGAGATTGCGCGCATGCTCTCTGGAGGCATAGCCGACGAATCTGCTCTTGCTCATGCAGGAGACCTTCTCCACAAACTGGGGGCTGCGCCTACGGAAAAGGTGACAAAGAAGCCTCGAGGTGCATAAAAACTGACGATGCACGTCCAGCACTCCACATGGGTTATGCTGAAATCCCGTTAGCAGTTCGAGTCTTGCGGGAGTACCAATGCCAAAGCACATTTTCGTGACCGGTGGTGTTGCAAGTTCCCTCGGTAAGGGTCTGACAGCTTCATCGCTCGGTCGTTTGTTGAAGATGCGTGGCTTGCGCGTCACGATGCAAAAACTTGATCCGTACATCAACGTCGACCCTGGAACAATGAATCCTTTCGAACATGGTGAAGTGTTTGTGACTGATGATGGTGGTGAAACTGACCTCGACCTTGGTCATTATGAACGCTTCATTGATGAGAACTTGACACGTTCATCCAACGCCACGACGGGCAGTATTTATCAGGCAGTATTGGCTGCTGAGCGCCGTGGTGACTATCTCGGCAAAACAGTGCAGGTCATTCCGCACATCACCGATGAGATCAAGCGACGTATTCGCCGTATTGCCACAGAAGACACCGATGTGGTCATCACCGAAGTGGGAGGCACTGTCGGTGACATTGAGATCTTGCCGTTCTTGGAGGCCATCCGCCAATTCCGTAACGAGGCAGGACGCGACAATGTTTGTTATCTGCATGTGACGTTGGTGCCTTTTATTGGGCCCAGTGGCGAACAAAAGACCAAGCCCACCCAACACAGTGTGACGGAGTTGCGGTCTCGCGGTATTCAGCCCGATGTGATTGTGTGCCGCAGTGAAGAGCCCCTCAGTAGTGGACTGAAGCGCAAGATTTCTCATATGTGTGACGTCGACACCAACGCAGTCATCAATGCTGCCGATGCGCGCAATATCTATGAGCTTCCTCTCATTTTGCATGAAGAAGGTCTTGATGCTGTGGTGTGTGATGTGCTGCGACTCGACAGCGCCGTTGATTTGTCATCGTGGGAATCTTTGGTTGCGTTAGTTGATGCTGCGGTACGACCTGTGCGCATTGGGCTCATCGGCAAGTATGTGGAATTGCAAGATGCGTATCTCTCTGTTGTAGAAAGCTTGAAGCATGCAGGATTCCATCACGGTGCCAAAGTGGAGATTGATTGGATTCAAGCCGAAGATGTAGAAGGCCTGTTGGCCTCGGGTCGTCTTGATGGTCTCGATGGCATGGTGATCCCCGGTGGATTTGGTCCTCGTGGCGTGGAAGGCAAGATTGCAGCTGCCGCATATTCACGCGAGAACAACATCCCATGTCTCGGTTTGTGTTTGGGCATGCAGGTGATGACCATTGAATATGCTCGGCATGTCTTGGGTATGGCAGATGCCAATAGCACCGAGTTCGATCCCGCAACCACACATCCAGTTATTGACTTGATGAATGATCAACGAGACGTGGTGGACAAAGGCGGCACCATGCGATTGGGTGCCTACTACGCAGTGTTGGAACCAGGAACAAAAGTTGCCGAGGCATATGGTGAGTCCGTGGTGAGTGAGCGTCATCGCCACCGATATGAATTCAACTCCAACTATCGCGCTCGCTTCGAGGAGTCAGGCTTCTTGTGCAGTGGCACATCGCCCGACAAGAGACTGGTTGAATTCATTGAATTGAAGGAGCATCCTTTCTGGGTTGCCACTCAAGCGCACCCTGAGTTCAAGAGTCGCCCTGATCGTCCACATCCGTTGTTCCGTGAATTAATTGCTGCAGCGCTGACGTATCGCCAAGAGCGTCTAGCCGCATTGGGAAATGTGGCCTCTGTACCAAGTGCGTAGTTCTCGCAATGACAATTAACGCACGAGGTTTTGTCACTGACAATGAACACGTAGTGCATGAGTGGGCCATGTTTCAGCTCGTGCAACGTCATGTCACAAGTCCTCAAGGAGTCTCATTTGAGCGAACCTTTGTGCATACTCCTGGTGCTGTTGCGACAGTTGCGGTGTCGGAAAATGGCGAGATTGCTTTCGTGGAGCAGTATCGAGCAAGTTTTGGTGGGTATGTACTAGAGATTCCCGCCGGAATGCGAGATGTAGATGGCGAGGACCCCGCCGTGACCGCCCGACGTGAGTTACGCGAAGAGGCTGGTGTGGATGCATCCCATATCGAATTTCTCGGGGAATGTCTTTCTTCGCCTGGGGTCACAGATTCATCTGTGCTGGTGTATCTGGCTACTGGATTAACTCAAGTGGGCATGGAGCCGCATGGTCCAGAAGAAGACGAGATGCTTCTTCATTGGATCTCTTTCCATACCGCACTTGCGATGGTAGAGAACGGCCAGATTGCTGATGCAAAATCTGCGTATGGAATCTTGCTCGCGGCGCGTCGGCATCCTGAACTTGTACGTGAGTAACTGGTGAGCCCATCCACGCTTTCTCTTGAAGCAGAAAATTTCCTGAGGTGGTTGGCTATTGAGCGCGGTCGAGCCCAGAACACCATTGCGAGTTATAGACGCGATCTTGGTCGCTATGAAGATTTCCTAGGCGAGCGAGATGCAACATTGCTGAGTTGTTCTGAGTCTGATGTGGAGATGTTTCTCCAGGCGTTGCAAAAAGATGGACAGTCTCCTGCGAGTACAGCTCGACGACTGGCGGCGGTGCGTATGTGTCATGGTTATTTGTTTTCTGAAGGACTTCGAGGTGACAACCCCACATCAATGATCGAAGGGGTTCGTGTACCAGCTGGCGTTCCAAAGCCTCTTCTTCTCAGCGAAGTGGAATCTTTACTGGCTACTGCAACTGGCGACGATTCGCTTTCGTTGCGTGATCGTGCATTGCTCGAGATGTTGTACGCCACTGGCGCACGTATTTCTGAAGCATGTGATCTCAACTTGGATGATGTAGATATGTCGAATCGAATTGTGCGTCTTTTTGGAAAAGGCGCCAAGGAGCGGGTCGTGCCTTTTGGAAGATTGGCACATGATCATCTTCGTGCCTATCTGGATTCTGCGCGACCACTGTTAACTCCTGATACGTGGGGTCGCAGTACCGATCGTGAAGCAGTATTTCTCACTAATCGGGGGCGACGATTGAATCGCCAAAAAGCATGGTCAATAGTGCGTGATGCAGGACGAAAGGCGGGAATCTCACGTGAGTTATCCCCGCATGTACTGCGGCATTCGTGTGCAACGCACATGCTCGAACACGGTGCAGACCTCCGCATTGTGCAAGAGATGTTAGGTCATGCCACCATTTCCACTACACAGATCTATACCAAGGTCTCTCAGGAAAGGTTGTGGAATGTGTATCGACAGGCTCATCCACGCGCACAGTCATGAAGAGCCCCATTGATCACTTAGTGCGACGTGCGCTCTCGTCTCTGAATAATTCTGCGCTTTCAGATGGTGAGATAGCGAGGGCACTGCCATGGTTGAATGCTGAAGAGTTTGGACTTTGGTTTTCGATGCCGCCGCGAGATTGTCGACATTCTCTCCAAGTACATGCCCGCTTTGCCGATTTGTGTCCGTCGGCTTCTCGTGATGAACATGCAGCTGCATTGCTGCACGATGTGGGCAAAATTTCTTCGGGACTTGGTTGGACATTACGAGTGATTGCCACCGTGGTGGGCTCGCGCGGTGCGAGATTTTCCGAGTATCACAATCATGCGGCTATTGGTGCAGAAATGCTGCAGGGAATAAGTAGCTCACGAACAATTGAATTAGTTGCGGAAAAAGTAGATGATGAAGTCAGCCGAGCGCTGTATTCCGCTGACAATATTTAGATTCGCGGTAAGAGACCTATAGCTGAATGTGCGCGTGCAAGTGTTGCGGCCGCCACTTCACGGGCGCGGTCGTTGCCCACGCTGAGCAGTCGTGACAGTTCTGCGGGGTCGTTGTGAAGTTCGTGAAATCTTTGACGGATGGGTTCAAGCAGTGCGATGACTGCGTCGCCAGTGTCTTTTTTGAGTGGCCCGTATTGGCTGTATTGCGAAACAAGCGTGTCAATGGGTGTCTGTGTACATGCAGACAAAATGTCGAGCAAGTTAGCAACACCTGGTTTTGTTTCACGATCGTAGGCAACAACTCCGTCGGAGTCAGTCACGGCGCGTTTGAATTTCTTCTCAATCACGCTGTTCTCGTCGAGAAGATACACAATGCCATTTTCTGTGGTCGATGATTTGGACATCTTCGATGTGGGATCTTGCAGGTCCATGACGCGAGCGCCCGCCTTCGGGTGCACTGCCTTGGGGAGGATAAATGTGTCGCCAAATCTGTGATTAAAGCGCACAGCGATATCACGTGTGATCTCAATATGTTGACGTTGATCTTCGCCGACGGGAACGTCCTGGGCGTCATACAGCAAGATGTCTGCTGCTTGTAGTGCGGGGTATGTGAACAAGCCAGCGGACACAAATTCGCCCTCACGTTTGGCGGACTTGTCTTTGAACTGGGTCATGCGACTCAATTCCCCAAAAGACACTGTGCACTCCATGATCCACGCCAATTCGCTGTGCTCATGAATGTGGCTTTGCACGAATACGGTTGCCACTTGAGGGTCAAGGCCTACAGCAAACAACATTGCAGCCAAATCAAGAGTTTGTGCTCCCAAAACACCGGGCTCGTCAGTCACGGTGAGGGCGTGCAGGTCCACAATGCCGTGATACACATCGGCCTCATGTTGGCCACTCACCCAATTGACAAGGGCTCCGAGATAGTTGCCAAGATGCACAGAGCCTGTGGGTTGGATGCAAGAGAGAACGCGAGGCACGTCCTTTACGCTAGTTCCCGCTTGCACGCCACACAGGATTGGTTCCACTCACAGGTGGGGGAACTACGCTGGAGAGGTGGCAATTGACGTAGCAACTCCGGTCTATGAGGGCCCTTTTGACTTGCTACTTCACCTCATCATGAAAGAAGAGGTGGATATCCATGAAATCAGCTTGTCCACCATTGTCGACGCCTATCTGACCGAATTGGCAAAGATGCAGGAACTCGATTTAGACATCGCTACTGAGTTCCTCCTGATTGCTGCCACATTGATTGAGCTGAAGGCTCGTCGCTTGTTGCCGGGCAAAGAAACTGTGGATCTTGATGAAGAGTTCGCTCTGTGGGAAGAGCGTGACTTGTTGTTGGCACGTCTCCTTGAGTGCAGCACCTTCAAAGACGTTGCCAAGATTTTGGCAAACTTTGTGGATGACGCAGACCGTGTGTACGGAAGAAGTGTGGGCGCCGATGAACGCTTCGCAGAAGTAACGCCCGACTTGCTTGAAGGTCTCACAATCGAGAAATTACAAACTGGGTTCGTACGCGCAATCACTCCACGACCACGTGATGAAGTGAATTTGTTCCATGTGTCGCCAATTCGTTTCACAGTCGCCGAAGCGGTAGAAGAATTAATGGACGAATTGCCGCGCATGGGTTCTGCCACATTTAGATCCATCACCAGCGGTTTGGTGGAGCGTCTCGAAGTAGTCGTGCGCTTCCTGGCCCTATTGGAGATGTACAAGCAGGGCTACATCGAGATTGACCAGATTGACAGATTCGGTGACATCACCGTGCAATGGACAGGCGTGGGTCCAGGCCATAGTGGTCCACTTGAGATTGATACTTACGAAGGTTAAAGATTATGGATGTTGAGATCACCACAGAGTCGGTTCGTGCAGTGGAGGCAATTCTTATGGTTGCCCATGAACCAGTTCCCACGGACCTCATCGCTCAACTAGTTGAGTTACCGAGTGCCACGATTGAAGAAGTATGCGGACGTCTGGCAGAGTCCTATGAAAAAGCGGGGCATGGTTTCCAGATTGCAAAAGTTGCAGGAGGCTGGCGTTACCAAACACATCCAGATCTGGCGCCCTATGTGGAACGCTTTATTCTTGATGGTCAACGTGCGCGTCTCTCGGGTGCCGCATTGGAGACTCTTGCAATCATTGCGTACAAACAACCCATCTCACGATTGCAGATTGCATCCATTCGTGGCGTTGATCCTGATGCAGTGATGCGTACATTGCACGGCCGTGGCTACATCGCCCCTGTTGCTCGTGATCCTGGTCCTGGGCAAGCAGTGATGTGGGGGACTACGCAACTCTTCTTGGAAAAGCTTGGCCTAGCGTCGTTGGCTGATATGCCACCGATTGCATCGTTTGTTCCAGATGCATCATTGGTTGAAGCCTTGGAAAAGACATTGCGCATTGAAGCTGATCCTTTTGTTGTGCCGGTGGCTGACGACACTGAAGAATCTGTGGAGTCAACAGAGCCGTCATGACGTCACGACGCACCTCGCCGGGAGGCGCGGAACCCGAACCGCCATTGTGGGAACAATGGGCACAGCGTGCACAAGACGCCTCTGAAGAAGGGGAACGTCTTCAAAAAATCCTTGCACGCGTGGGTTACGGATCGCGTCGAGTCTGTGAAGATCTCATTGCCGAAGGACGAGTGACAGTTAATGGTGAAGTAGCTGTCTTGGGTCGCCGTGTTGACGTAGAACGAGATCAGGTGTGTGTCGATGACGTTCCCGTGGGTGTACTACCTGGCTTGGTGTATTACCTATTGAACAAACCTGATGGTGTGGTGACTACATCGGCTGACACCCATGGTCGTCCCACCGTGTTGGAGTTAGTGCCCGAAGAACCACGAGTGTTTTCAGTGGGGCGTCTAGACATGGAGACAACTGGGTTGCTTATCTTGACCAATGATGGGCAACTGGCTCAACATCTCACTCACCCACGCCATGGAGTGGAGAAGGAATACATCGCAGAAGTCGAATGTGGGCCCAAGGGGGTGTCGTCAGGGGCGATGAGAGAGCTTCGTGAAGGCGTTGAACTCGAAGATGGCTGGACTGCGCCTGCTCAAGTGGGTCAGCCCGACCGCGGCGTATTGCGCATTGTGATCCACGAAGGACGTAATCGTCAGGTGCGTCGCATGTGTGAGGCAGTAGGGCACCCAGTAATTCGTCTTGCGCGTACACGTATCGGACCATTGAGGGATACATCGCTGGCTCCTGGGGCATATAGAGAACTCACTGCACAGGAAGTGCGAGATTTATCAGAGTCAGTCGAACTACTGCCGACAGATACGATTTCAGAGTGAGTCACGAAGCACCCATGCAGCCACCTTTCGCAAATGTCATTGGCTTGGGTCTCATTGGGGCGTCATTGGCACTGGCTCTCGCTGAGCAGGGTTATGTAGTGGCCGGTGAAGATCGCGATGAAGCGGTATCTAGGACGGCGTTGGATCGGAACATCATCTCTCGCATTGGAATTGTGCCCGATGCAGAAGTGACCTTCGTATGCACTCCGGTGACCACTGTTGTAGATGAAGTCACTCGCGCATTGAAGAACACACAAGGCATTGTTACTGACGTGGGGTCGGTAAAGGCGCGCGTAGCAACAGCCATACATGATGCACGTTTTATACCGGGCCATCCCATGGCAGGTTCAGAACTCGATGGCATCGACGGCGCCGATGCCACAATGTTTGACAAAGCTGTTTGGGTGTTATGTCCAAATAGTGATACCGCAGACGACAGCTTCACTCGTCTTGCTGGGCTCGTCACAAGTTTTGGGGCAGAAGTAGTTGCTCTTGATCCCGCCACACATGACGAAGTGGTGGCGATTGTCAGTCATGTTCCGCATCTCACTGCTGCAACATTGATGCGTCTTGCAGATAATCATTCTGAAGAACACCTTGCATTGTTGCGTCTCGCCGCAGGTGGTTTTCGCGACATGACGCGTATTGCCTCTGGGCGCCCGGGCATTTGGTTAGATATTTGTGAACACAATAAAGATGCCATTGTGCAGGGGTTATCTTCTCTCATTGAAGGCCTAGAGATGATGCGTGATGTGGTCGCTGGCGGAAGACGCGACGAGTTGTTGTCGATGCTGACTCAGGCTCGCCAGGCACGAACTAACTTGCCTATAAGTGCAGGTCCAGTAGATCGACTCAGTGAAGTACGTATTCCTATTCCAGACCGACCCGGTGCGGCAGCAGAGGTCTTCACCTTGTCAGGTGAGCTCAGTGTCAACATCTTTGACTTTGAGATAGTGCACTCACTCGAAGGTGATAGAGGAGTGATGGTCACTGTGGTGCGTGCTGAACAAGCGGAGTCTTTCCGTGGCGGACTTCTTGCGCGTGGCTTTAGGCCAGCGGTGCAACCTTTGTCATGAGTATCGCGCGGTTTTCACCACCACCAGGACCGCTCAATGTGGTGATGGGTGTGCCGGGTTCAAAGAGCATTGCCAATCGAGCTTTAGTGTGCGCGATGCTTACCGATGGTGTTTCCCAGATACGTGGTCTACCAGATGGTGATGACACTGAAGTTGTACTCAAGGTCTTGCGAGAGATGTCGGTTCTCACCGCATCAGATGATGGCTATGCGATACGTGGCAATCCTCATGCATCTCTCCCAGGAATAGTGGATGCGCAATTAGCTGGAACATCGTCGCGTTTTCTCACTGCTGTGGCTGCGTTATCGCACACCTTTACAGTGATCGACGGTGCCGAGCCTTTGCGTTCTCGCCCTATGGGTGATCTTCATGACGCACTTGTGCAATTAGGGGCAAAGATAGAACCTCTTGGCGATCCGGGGCATCTCCCTGTGTCGGTATCGGGTGGTGCAATTACAGGTGGTCGCATCTCCATGAAGGCAGATGTCTCTAGCCAGTTCGTGTCGGCACTCATGTTGATTGCGCCATATTTCTCTGATGGGCTAACTATTGAACTTCAGGGTCCTCAGGTATCGAGTTCCTATATTGCAATGACGGCACGAGTGATGGCCAGCTTTGGCGTGTCGGTGGTGATGTCGGAACATCGAATCGAAGTTCCACACATGAGGTATCAACCCTGTGAGTACGTGGTGGAACCAGACTTTTCATCTGCTGCATTTCCCATTGTTGCTCTTTTGCTACGTGGAGGAGAGTTACGGATTCGTGATCTTGCGCTTGCGATGCATCAAGGTGATGCAGCAATCCTTGATATCGCGCGCAGCATGGGTGCTAGTTGGCACCAGGTAGACAACGACATTGTCATCGCGTGCCCCACGGGTGCACACGTCGATTCTCTCTCATTAGGAATGGCCGATTGTTCCGATTTGGTTCCAGCAGTTGCAGTGGCGATGACGCATTGTGTGGGCGAAGGTTCGATTAACGATGTGGGCTTTATTCGCAACAAGGAAAGCGATCGCTTGGGTGATGTTGCCGCAGAACTTCTGAAAACTGGCGCCATTGTTGCGGTGGAAAGCGATGGATTGTCTCTCCGTGGTCGTCCCAAGTTCACATCGGCTCTGCTTGGGACACATCACGATCACCGGTTGGCCATGTCATTTGCATTGTTGTCGCTTCTTGATGCATCAATTTTGGTGGATTCACCTGAAGTTGTCAGCAAGAGTTGGCCTCACTATTTCGAAGACATGGCCGACATCCTCGGTCCTGTCCACATCGAGAACTAATCTCGCCCTTATGGATGTCACCGTTGCAGTCTTTGATGTGGATGGCACTTTGACGGTGCGCGATTGTGTTGTTCCTTTTACGCGTCGAGTGGCAGGCACTCCGCGGTTGGTGGGCGGAATACTGCGACAACCCAGGAAAGTTGTCTCTGCGTTAGTGGCACGAGATCGTGATGCATTGAAGGCTGCATTTGCTGGGATTGCGTTTGTGGGAGTTCCGGCCGCAGAACTCGAGAATCATGCAATTGCCTTTGCCGATGAGGTGTACAGCGGATGGATGCGCGAAGACGTTGCGCGTCGCTTTCGCTGGCATCAAGAGCAGGGCCATGTTGTCGTGTTGGTTTCGGCATCTTTTGAGACATATCTCGCCCCGTTGGGTGATCTGTTAG
>WLGS01000036.1 GCA_009703125.1 Actinomycetota bacterium | reverse complement strand
TCGGCATTTCCTGCTTCTTTGGATGCTTGTTCGTCTTCAAAGCGAAGACGTTGTTCCACAGGATCGTTGAGCTCGGAATATGCATTTGCAAGCTCGCGTCCACCCACAAACAATTCAAAACGTTCGGTGAGGAATGGGTCATTGCGATCAACACGGGCAAGTGGGCTGATCTCAACAGGATGTCCAGTGACGAATGTGGGAGCACGAAGCGCACTTTCACAAGTTGCCTCAAATAACTCTTCAATGATTTTTCCTGTGCCGTGATGTGCTTCCACTTTTACATTGTGCTTCTGTGCCAATGCGGCAAGTTCTTCGCGTGGTTGCGAAGGATGCACGGCTACTCCTGTGGCTTCAGCGACAAGATCAATCATGTGTGCACGACGCCATGGTTGTGCAAGATCTACCGTTTCGCCGTCGATCGTGACAGTGCTCGAACCTGTTGCATCAATTGCAGATTGTGTGATGAGAGCTTCGGTGAGATCCATGATGTCGGTGTAGTCGGCGAAGGCTTGGTAGAGCTCCATCATGGTGAACTCAGGGTTGTGTCGTGTAGAGATTCCTTCATTACGGAAGACGCGACCAATCTCATACACACGCTCCATGCCGCCCACAATGAGGCGCTTGAGGTGCAGCTCCAATGCGATGCGCAAGAACAACTGCATGTCGAGCGCATTGTGATGTGTCACAAATGGACGCGCATGTGCACCGCCAGCCTCCACGTGTAACACAGGTGTCTCTACTTCAATAAAGCCACGATCATGGAGCGTGCGACGGAAACTGGCGATGACTGCATGTCGAACTTCAAACATGCGACGTGACTCCTCATTGCCAATGAGGTCTGCATAGCGTTGGCGGTAACGAGTGTCGGTATCGGTGAGCCCGTGCCATTTGTCGGGCATAGGGCGAATTGCTTTCGACAAAAGCTGTAGTGATGACACCTTGATGGACAACTCGCCCTTACGAGTAGACATCACCATGCCTTCGACCCCCACCCAGTCACCTAGATCAAGATCAGCAATGGCATCAAATGCGTCATCGCCCACAACTGCACGAGAGACAAAGAGCTGCAACGCGCCCGTGCGGTCCTGCAGTGTGGCGAAAATGAGTTTGCCTTGGTCGCGCTTCAACATGATGCGGCCCGCAACACTGACGTGAGTCTCGGTTTCGGTGCCTGGTTCAAGTGCGTCATGGTCACGGCGAATGTCGCCAAGTGTGTGCGAACGATCAAAACGGTAGGGGTAGGGGTTAGTGCCCGCATCTCGCATGGTGGCAAGGGCAGCTAAACGACGGGCTTTTTCGTGCTCGAGGCCACCGGCGCCTTGTTCTTGATTCTCTTCATTCACAGACCTCCTACGGTAGTGGGCACAGCGTGTTGATGAGGAAGTCATTGCGTCACGGGGTGTTCACTTTGCGCTCTCCACACGGCAGGTAGCCTCAGGTGTGTGAATCTCAATAAACGCCTCGTTGTTGTGGGTGGAGGCCCCGCCGGACATGCTGCAGCAAGTCTGGCTGCACGAAAAGGTGTACAGGTCACCGTGGTGGAGCGCGAGATTCTTGGTGGTGCGGCTCATTTGTTGGATTGTGTGCCTTCAAAAACAATGATTGCCACAGGTAGTGCGGTGAGCTTCACTGAAGGACTCAGTGGCATGGGTCTCGAGAATCGTGACGCCGAAGTTGATGTCGAGGCTCTTACGAATCGTATTGAGGACATCAAGACTCGTCTTTCCAACGACGTAGAAACTCTCCTTGTGAGCCAAGGCGTGCGCATTATTCGAGGTACTGCAACGCTGGTGGATCGTTGTCATGTGCGTGTGGTGTTGGCCGATGGGGCAGAGGAAGTCATCGAAACAGATGACATTTTGATCTCCACGGGAAGCCGTCCGCGTATTCCAGATTTTGTTCAGCCTGATGGCGATCGCATCTTGACCACGCGCGATTGTTATCCACCAAGAATTTTTCCTGAGAGCGTCACCATTGTGGGCTCAGGTGTCACTGGTGTGGAATTTGCTCACATGTTCGAGTCATTCGGATCCAAAGTCACTTTGGTGGTCAGTCGTCAACAAGTGTTGCCGGGTAAAGATCCTGAAGTTGCGGCTGTGCTCGAGGACACCTTCTTGGCTCGTGGTGTGCGTTTGTTTAAGGGTGCACGTGCAACAGCAATTGAACGCACCGCAGATGGTGTACGCGTGGTGTGTGACGATGGTCGAGTTTCTGAGACCACTCATGCAGTTCTTGCGATTGGATCATTGCCTAACACCGAAGGACTTGGTCTAGAAAATGTGGGTGTCGAGACCGATGGTGGCTACATCGTGATTAACCGTCACTGTCAAAGCAGTATCGACAACATCTATGCAGCAGGCGACGTGAGTGGAAAGCTTCCATTGTCATCGGTGGCTTCTATGCAAGGGCGAAAAGTTGCCGAGCAAGTAGTTGGTGGACCCAAGGGTCCTCATCGTCATTTGGACTACGACAAAGCAGCCTCAGCAATTTTTACTGAGCCAGAGATTGCCGATGTTGGTCTTGCCGAAGCAGAAGCATTTGCATCAGGTCGAAAGATTCGCGTCACCAAAGTGCCGTTTTCATCTACTGCCAAAGCATTAATCAATAACGATTCACGTGGTTTTGTCAAGATCATCAGCGATCCTGCAACTGGCGAAGTCTTGGGTGGATCAATTGTGGGGCGTCATGCAGCAGAGCTCATCAGTGTGATTGCACTTGCCGTAACTGCAAATCTCAAAGTCACCGACATCGAAGAATCTTTGTTGGTGCATCCGGCTCTTGCCGAAGCACTTTCTGAAGCTGCCGATTAGCTATTCAATAACAACAACAACGTCGCCAGCACCCACGGTGTCACCTGGTGACACATTGATTGCTTTCACAACGCCACTCTTGTCGGCTTCGATTTGGTTTTCCATCTTCATGGCTTCGAGTACGACAACACTTTGTCCAGCTTCCACGCTTTGACCCACTTCAACAAGAACCTTCACAATGGTTCCTTGCATGGGCACTGCAACCTTGCCAGTTCCTGCGCCGCCTCCGCCGCCTGCACCAGATGCAGAGCGAGGTGCCTTTTTCTTTGCAGGTGAACTTGCAGCAACACCCGCAGATTCGGGAACCCACAGCTTCACATCAAAGCGACGGCCATTGACTTCAACAGTTGTCTGACGCTGCACGAGGGGAGCGTCGTCATCGCCTGCAGGCGCGCCTACAGGTGCTGTACCGATGTGGGAGAGGTCAAGAACTTCTTCTACCCATTTGGTGGAGTGTGTGACAGCTGCGAAATCGGGATGTTCAAGAATGGCGATGTCTGCAGGAATTGTTGTGGCGATGCCTTCTACAACCATCTCATTGAGGCAACGCAGTGTGCGTGCAATTGCAGTCGGGCGATCTTTGCCCCACACGATCAACTTGCCGACAAGGTTGTCGTAGTACTGGCTGATTTCGTCGCCAGATTCATAACCACTATCGAAACGCACGCCGAAACCATCGGGTGGAACCAATTTTGTGATCGGACCAGGCGAAGGTAAGAACTTGCCACCTGCGGGATTTTCTGCGTTGATACGAATCTCGATGGCAGCACCGCTTTGACGCGCACGCACTTCTTCTTGTGTCATTGGCAATTTCTCACCTGCAGCAACACGAATTTGCCATTCGACAAGATCAATTCCTGTGATGACTTCAGTAACGGGGTGCTCTACCTGAAGACGTGTATTCATCTCCAAGAAGAAGAATTCGCCGTCTTGATAGATGAACTCCACCGTTCCTGCGTTGTAGTAGCCCACTGCTTTTGCAGCTTTTACTGCAGCGGCACCCATTGCGTCTTCAACGCCGTCAGGCAAACCAGGTGCTGGTGCTTCTTCCACCAGTTTTTGGTGGCGACGTTGTGCAGAACAGTCACGTGTCGACACCCAGACAACATTTCCGTGTTTGTCACCCACTAATTGCACTTCGATGTGGCGTGGCCATGTGAGGTAGCGCTCTACGTAAACCTCATCGCGACCAAAAAAGTTTTTCGCTTCGCGTTGTGCGGAATCCATTGCTTCTTGCACTTCAGCTTCTGAATGCACAACTTTCATTCCGCGGCCACCGCCACCGTATGCGGCCTTAATGGCAACGGGCCAACCGAATTCTTTGCCGAAGTCCACGATTTCTTGGGCGCTCTGTGCGAACTCGGTTGTACCGGGAACAATCGGGGCTCCGCCGCGAAGTGCTGCTTTACGGCTCGAGACTTTGTCGCCCATCTCGTCGATGGCCTCAGGTGGTGGTCCGATGAACTGCACACCCATCGCAGTGATGGCGCGAGCGAACTCTGCGTTCTCACTGAAGAAGCCATAACCAGGATGCACGGCATCTGCGCCGCTGTCCTTGATCGCCTTCAGAATTGCTTCGGTATTGATGTAGCTCTCGGCTGCGGTTTGCCCACCAAGGGCGTAGGCCTCATCAGCCAAGCGCACATGAAGTGCATTGCGGTCGAGTTCGGAATAGACCGCCACAGTGGCGATCCCCATCTCACGGGCGGCACGGATAACGCGGACGGCAATTTCGCCGCGGTTGGCAATCAGGATTTTCTTCAGCACAGGTGACAATATTGCCTTGATGAGAGACCAAAAAGCGAACCAATCAGAAAACTGGCAAATTCGCCGTGTTTCAGAGACCGGAAGTACGAACACTGATTTGCTCGCCGAGGGGGCCCAAGGGGCGCCTGACCGCACGGTTTTGCGGGCTGACTACCAATCTGCAGGCCGTGGACGCCTAGATAGGGCTTGGGAAGCCCCCAGAGGCGCCAATCTCTTGGTCTCTATACTTTTCCGCCAAGTACCTGCACACACCCACGTATTGACCCAAGCGGTGGCTTTGGCGGCAGCTCGGGTGGCCCGGGAACACTGCGGGGTTGATGTGGTGATGAAGTGGCCCAACGACCTCTTAGTGCAGAACGAAAAGGTGGCAGGAATTCTGGCGCAGGCTGGCCCACTAGACACGCGCGGAGTTCCTGCATTTGTGGTGGTCGGAATTGGGCTCAACCTGGAATGGGCACCACCTGGGGCAACATCGTTGGCTGCAAGTGGTTGGACGCAATCTGCAACACCTGATGAGTTCTTGCTCTCAATGTTGCCGTGCATTGATGAGTTGTTGGCGTTGCCGCTAGAAGAGATGCACGAACGCTATGTGGTTCAACTAGGCACAGTAGGTATGCGTGTGCGTGCGGAATTGCCACATGATCAAGAAGTTGTGGGACGCGCAACTGGTGTTGAGGCTGATGGGCGATTGATAGTTCTCGACGAATGCGGTGTTACACATCGCATTGATACAGCAGATGTGGTGCACCTTCGGCCTGCAGTGGACTGACTACCGTAGACACTGTGTTGTCTGAACCAGGAATGTCTCGCCTGACAGGAGCACCAAAGTGGATGTGGGTGTTGTCGGTGGCCCTTGTGATCTCGCTGGCAGGTGCGTTGGGTATTGTGCGCGCAACACAAGCCCAACTTGATGATGTCGCTCGCGTTGATGCGGTAACAGCAGTTCTCTCGCCTCCTTCTGGGGAAGTGGAAAACATCTTGCTCGTCGGCTCTGATTCGCGCGAGGGTGCAGACCCAAATGATCAAGACTTTGCATCAACAGGATCAGTTGATGCAACGCCGGGGATGCGCTCGGACACTCTCATTGTGGTGCGCATTGATAAAGCAAATGGTGGCGTTGCATTGATGTCTGTCCCTCGTGACCTATGGGTCAAAATTGGTGACGGGGACAAATTCGCAAAAATCAATGCTGCCTATGCAAACGGCCCAGACGTCTTGGTGCGCACCGTGCAAAGAGCATTGAATATCCCTATTCATCACTACATGGAAATCAACTTCGCAGGATTCAAAACAATTGTTGATGCAATTGGTGGCGTCAATGTGTGTGTACCTCACATCTCTCGCGACAAAGCAACGGGCTTCTACATTGGACGCAAGGGCTGCAAACTTCTTGATGGAACTCAGTCTTTGGCATATGCGCGCTCTCGCTATCTCGAACAAAAGATTGATGGCAAATGGGTCATGGATCGCACGGGGGATACGGGACGAGGTGAGCGACAGCGTGCATTTATTTCGGCTCTTGCCAAAGATGCCGTGCGCTATTTGGCGCAAAATCCATTGAAGACACATGTGGTACTTGATGCAGTGACATCTGCAATGTCGGTGAGTGCGGGACTTGACGTGTTGGACACCGGCCAAAAACTTCGTCAATTGGGAACGGGTGACACATTGTCCTATGCATTGCCCGTATCAAGCGAGATGTTGAATGACAATTTCATATTCCGATTGTCCCGCGATGCGTCACCTGTTCTTGCCTATTTCGCAGGATTGGGTCCTGTGCCGGTCGTCGAAGACAACTAAGTCGAAGACAAATAAGCGGCGTACTTATTGCTGACGTGCGTTGAGCTTGCGTCGGATTTTGTCAGCAAAGGTGTGTGCATCAACGGCTTCGCCAATGCGGTTTCCTTGCAACAAGTCACATCCCAACACTTTGAGTCGTTGCACATGGTCGTCTGTGGTCACCCATTCGGCACAGACGGTCAAGTTGAGAGAATGGGCAAGTTGAATCAACGAACGCACCATGGGGTCATCTCCGCCGTCTGTGCGACCTACATCGCGCACCAAGGTTCCATCTAGCTTCAAGATGTCGGCCGGGAATGTGCGTAGTGATGCAAGTGATGAGTAACCCGAGCCGAAGTCGTCAACTGCAATTTTGATTCCCTGGCGAGTCAATGCATTGACGGTACGCAATACCGATGGATTGTTCTCCACTAAGTTTGATTCAGATGTTTCCAGCACTAACTGGGATGCATCGAGTTGATGCGTGCGAAGAATGGTCAATGTGCGGTCGACGAAAGTGATGTCTGAGAGTTGACGTCGCGATGCATTGATGTGGAGAGCAGTACTTGGATCTACAAGACCGTCACGGATCCATTCCGCAACTGTCTGTGCGCCTTGATCCAGGATCCAATCACCGATCGGTGCAATGAGTCCGGACTCATCGGCGAGATCGAGAAATGCGCCCGGGGCCAAGAGACCGCGAGTGGGGTGGTTCCAACGCAATAATGCCTCGGCTGCAACAATTCGCCCCGTGTGGGCAGACTCAATGGGCTGATACACCACGGAGAATTGATTTCCAGCGAGGGCTTGTTCAAGTTCTGAGGCAAGTGTTTGCCGCTCTTGTGCAATGCGCCGCATCTCTTCGCTGTAGAGCTCGCTACGTCCACGTCCGCGTTGCTTGGCTTTGTACATCGCAGTATCGGCAGAACGCAACAACGTCACTGCAGCATCGGCTGGGGATTGTGTCGCCAATAAATCCGGTGTGGACATAGCCACTCCCACGCTTGCTCCCGCCTCAATCTCTACGCCTTGCAGCACGAGTGGACCAGTGATTGCTGTGCGGATGCGCTCTGCAACATCGAGAGCCACGTGTTCGTCGAGCAGTCCTTCGCACAACACGACAAATTCATCACCGCTAATTCGAGCCACTAAGTCACTGGGGCGAGTTGCTGCAGCGAGGCGCTTTGCAATTGACACAATCAATTGGTCGCCGACTGCGTGCCCGATGGTGTCGTTGACGTGTTTGAGTTTGTCAAGGTCGATGAACAGCACACCCACTGATGCATGAGTAGTTTTACTGCGCTCGAGTGCTTCGGTTGTTTTGCGCACAAACAACACACGGTTGGGGAGTCCCGTGAGTGCATCATGTGTGGCTTGACGTGCCAATTCGGCTTGGGCGTGGCGTTCCTCAGTGATGTCGCGGCTAATTGTTGCCCAGTGCTGAATACTGCCGTCTGCGTTGCGCACTACTTGCACGACGACATGCAAGACACGTGCAATGCCATCTGGGGAACGGAAACCGATTTCGCCATCCCACCTGCTGGGTGATCCAGTAGGTGCGGCCGGGTCAAGAAGAACTCGTGGCAGTTGATCGCGCACTGCTTGCATGAAGGTGCGCGAGGCAACATCATCAAATGATGTGTGTGGGTCATGCACGCCCACCAAAGTCTTTGCAGTGTCGTTAGCAAACACGACTTCACCAATGCGGTTAAAGACAATGACAGCATCACCTGATACGTCAAGCAGTCCAATGAGTTGTTCTGAGAGTTGACGTTGATCAGTATGTGACGTCACATCGAGTGCGGTACCAATGTGGCCCGTCAATACTCCATCAATGATGATGGGTTGGGTGGTCAGTGCAATCCAGGCACTTTCGCCTGTGGGTAATCCAATGCGAAACTCCACTGAAAATACATCTGAGGGTGCACCACGTTGTGCCCATTGTTTTTCGCATTCAGTGCGTTCATGGGGCATTGCATTTGTCCATGGTGCGGTGCCGGTAACAACTGGGGCACCGTGCAATACCAATGTGCGAAACGCATCGTTGGCAGAAACGAGACGACAATTGAGGTCGGTCTCAAATACGCCAATCGGCAAGGCAACAAGTGATGCGTCTATCTAGACATTCTCACAGATTAAACACCCAGTGCGGTGGACTGACCCCTCTCGGTGATGAATTATTTGCCGTGGAGATTTAGCGGCGTTGATAGGTGAACGTGCTGCTCACTGCATCGAGTGCCACTTCTTGGAGTGCATCGCGCATCTGGAGACCCGGTGTATTGGCGGCGCTTTCGAGCGGGAACTCCTGGGCATAGACGGTGATCTGAAACTGCTGTGAGACTCCGGCGTCGGGGCATGGGGCTTGGTAGCCAAGTGCACCCGATTCATTCACTGCGACAAGTGCACCTTCGGGTGCCAACCCTTCCGCCAAGTTGCGGGTCTGTATCGGGATATCTGCCATGGCCCACAGCACTGTGGCGGGATCTTCAACTGCGGTGAGTACGAGTCCGTAGGCCCGAGTCATCTCGGGACCCTCACTCCACAGCAGTGGTGGTGAGACTGCTTGTCCATCGCAGGTGTAGCGAATGTTGAGATCGCTGCCTTCTCCCCACGGCGTGGTAAGTGTCCACCCCGTTGAATCTGCATCTCCCACCGGAGCAGTGGTGCCCACGACAGGTGGACCACCGACGGGTTCTTGCATGAGTCGACCGTCATCTGTGGAACAACTAGTCACAAGAATCGTAAGTACGCCAACAAATGCAACGGAATGTCGAAATAGACGGTTCATTGGTCACACTCTATGCAGAACTGTTGGTGTTGAATCATCGGCTCTCACTAACCTGAGAGTGATGTCTTTATCTCCTGTGTCGATTACTGGCGAGCAGCTGTGTCTCATGACGGTGCACGCACATCCCGATGATGAAGCATCAAAAGGTGCCCCGACTGTTGCGCGTTACTTCGCAGAAGAGGTCGCCACGGTGTTGGTGTGTTGTACCGGAGGAGAAGAAGGCGATCTACAAAACCCTGCGTTGCGTGAACCCGGACAACCTTTTCATGAGATGAGCCCAGAGGAAGAACGTGCGCTTCTTGCAAAGATTCGCCCACTGGAGCTTGAACGGTCTACCGAGGCAATTGGTTTTCACCATGTGCACATGCTGGGTTATCGAGACTCTGGAATGGCAGGGGCTGCATCAAATAATCACCCAGAGTGTTTTCATATGGCCGATATTGATGAAGCCACAGGTCGTCTTGTTGCACTTATTCGTCAACATCGTCCACAAGTGATTCTGACCTATAACGATGACCAGCGCGGATATCCGCACCCTGATCATTTACGCGTCCATGACATCAGCATTCTTGCCTTTGATCGCGCAGGAGACCCGACGTGGTACCCAGAACTTGGGGAGCCGTGGCAAGTGTCGAAGATGTATTACACCTTGTGGGCAAAACAGCGCATTGAGCTCGTGCATAATGCACTTCTTGAAAAATTTGGTGAATCACCGTTTGATGAAAACTGGTTGAAGAGGCCCTCTCAAGATCACCGCATCACTACTCGTTTAGAGATTGGCAAGTATTTGGTAGCACGCACACAATCGTTGCTTGCTCACGCCACACAAATTGATCCCACGTCGAAGTGGTGGTTTGGTCTTGATGATCAAGAACTTGCACGTGTGTATCCGTGGGAAGATTGGATTCTTGCGCGCTCCACTCTTGACCCTTTGCCCGAAGATTTCATTGAAGAAGACTTGTTCGCCGGCATTCGCTCCACATCAAAGGACTCATGATGTCTGTTCAATATCGCGTTGTCTTTAAGAAAAATGATGAAGCCATCGAGGGCCCCGATGATGCAGACGTGGTCATACGAATCGATGCCAAGAATGCGACAATGAATCCCACTACAGCGTTTATGGCAGGCAAGTTAAAGGCCGAGGGCAACACTCGCAGTTTGTTTGAAGCGTTGTGGTCGGGAGAAGCTGAAAAAGTAATCAGCCAGCTCGCATCGCGTCCCTAAGTTCGCGATAGCCGATAAGAACCGCGCCACTTTTTTCTATCTGAGCGACTAGTTCTTTATCTTCGGTCGCAAAGATGTAGTCATCGATCCACCCTTGCGCATCTTTGCCCAATGCGCGCACCTCGGGAGTGTCAATTGCGGGCTGAATGTGAATCTCGGTCACGCCCGGTTGCAGATTCTGGAGTGCATGCATGACGCGCTCACGGCTTCCGGTGCGCCAGTCATGGTCGAAGTGATCTGGAAAGACAACGCCTTCTTCGGCGGCAAGTTCTCGGAAGGGAAAACCTGCAGCGTCAGCACTGATGGTGGAGGGCAATCGAATGGGGAGTGCGAATTCCACTGCAAGTTCGAGATATACATCGAAAAATTCAGGTCGCAAGGTGATGGAAGTGAGATGCGGTGCAAGGTGAGTGACATCGATTCCCCATGCAAGTGCTCGTTCGATTTGGGCACGACATTCACGCAATACTTCTACGGAGTCGGCATGTTCCCATAAGTCATCAACGGTGCGCGGGAAACCACCTTCACCTGACAACAAAGAAGGAGCATGGGTGAGAGGCCCCCATCGGTAGGAGGGGTTTTCTGCATTCAAAGTGAGGTGCACTCCAATGTCTTCTCCGTCGTACTTGTCGGCTGCGTAGCGGGCCCAAGGTGCAGGCATCATGATGGATGCACACGTTGCGACCCCATGGCGCAACGCGCCATAGACACCCTCTGTGGCGCCATGACATGATCCAAGGTCATCGCAGGAAATGATCACCAAACGAGTGTCGGCGTCATAGCCAAGACGGGATGCAAGCTCTGAAGTTTCAGACATATGCCCAAACCCTACCTGCGGCACACCGCCCACATTCCCACGCCGTTGCGTTGCGCAGTGAATGCAAGCGCAGCGAATTCAATGGAGTAGAGCGTGTTGGGCTCAAATGGGTAGGCCACAGCCAGGCCTTGTTCAAGAAGTTCTTTGTTCAGAAACAGCCCATCGTTGTGGCGAAATACATATGCCAGTAGTCGTCCGAATCGATCGCGTGCCTCAATGTCGCGCACAATTTCCACTTTTGTACCACGTGGAAATTGTGTCGCAGTGAATGACGCTGCCTCGGGGCCGCCACATTCGACTGGCTTTGTGGGGTGTTTTGTTTCAGGTGTATCGACCCCAATGAGTCGAATGTCGTACCTGCGCCCGTGTAATCGCACGGTCAAGGTGTCGCCGTCTATGGGTGCAACAACTGTGCCGATAACGCGTTCACCCGCACCAATTGAGGTGCGGGTGAACATACATGAACTGAGTGTGAGACATAGCCCCACTATCACGATGATTTCTGCACGTAAGCGAACGTGCAGAAATGATTTAGATGCGCTCGATAAGCGTTCCGGTGCCGAGACCGCCACCACAGCACATTGAGATGAGGCCGTAACGGCCACCTGTGCGCTCGAGTTCATTGAGTGCCTTGGTAACCAAGAATGCACCTGTTGCACCAAGAGGGTGACCCAATGCGATGGCGCCACCATTTGGGTTAGTGCGCTCGAGATCTGCGCCCACTTCCTTTGCCCATGCGAGAACAACTGAGGCAAACGCTTCGTTGATTTCAAACACATCAATGTCGCCAATCTTGAGATTGTTGCGCTCCAGCAATCGCTGGGTGGCATCAATAGGACCGGTCAACATGAGTACGGGATCCACGCCTACGAGGCAGGTGTCCACAACACGAGCACGTGCTTTGAGGCCAAGTGCTTTTGCTTTCTCTTCGGTCATCATCAACAGTGCGGCTGCACCGTCAGAAATTTGTGAAGAGTTGCCTGCAGTATGGACACCCTCTGGGCGTGCAACTGGCTTGAGGGTGGACAACTTCTCAAGTGTTGTCTCGCGCAAACCTTCGTCTTTAGATACGCGTCGTGTTCCAATAACTTCGCCGGCTTCGTTGACTTCTGGTGCATCAACTTCGATGTACTGACCTGCAAAGCGGTCTTCGTTCCATGCACGAATTGCGCGCTCTTGAGAGGCCAGGCCCCATGCGTCGGTATCGGCACGGGTGATGTTCCACTTGTCGGCGATGCGCTCTGCACCTTCGAACTGTGATGTCATCTCGTAGTTCTCGAAGTAGTTCTTTGGAATGGGAACACCTAGTCCGAGTTCTTTGCGGCTGTTGCTTCCAATGGGTACGCGACTCATTGCTTCCACGCCGCATGCAATTGCAACATCAACTACGCCCGAGCCGAGCAATGAAGTAGCAAGGCCGGTTGCTTGTTGTGAAGATCCACATTGTGTGTCCACTGTTGTTGCAGCGGTTGTAAGCGGAAGACCTGCGGCCAACCATGCAGTACGGGTGATATTGAAAGATTGTTCGCCTACTTGGCTGACGTTGCCGCCCACAACTTGTTCCACGATTGCGGGATCAATACCGGAGCGCTCAATGATTGCTTTTTGAACAAGTCCCAAGGTCTCGCCTGGGTGAAGGGTGGAAAGTCCGCCGTTGCGACGACCGATGGGGGTGCGTACTGCATCAACGATTACTACTGGATTTTGGTTACGTGCCATTGGATAATCCTAGGCAGGCAGGTAGCCACTACCGTCAGTGGGCGATGAATACCAGCAATCCGTTCTTTCGGCCTTCTTTGCATCCCACAGAAGATGCGAGCCAGCACAGATACATCCATGTGGTGGGAAGCAAAGTCTTTATTGACGACCGACCCGCCGATACCGAATGGAATTGCTTGTTTCTCGGGATGCATGGCGACACTGCGTGTTGGGGAATAGATGTTCCCAAGGGTGAGGATCCCGCATATGGGGCTGACTACGACTTGCGATCTCTCTACGGCATGGTCTCAGAAGCCGAGTGGGCGATGGCAGGTCGTGCCGTACAACTCGTTGAATGGTCGCGCACTCATCGGTTTTGCGGACGGTGTGGAACTCAGACGCGTATGGCCGATAACGACAGAGCATTTGTGTGTCCCTCGTGTGCCTTGATGTCGTTTCCTCGACTCGCACCCGCAATCATCACATTGGTCACACGTGGCGAAGGTGATGATGAACAAGCACTTCTTGCTCGTGGCGCACAGTTTCCTGTCCCTATGTTTTCTTGTCTTGCGGGTTTTGTGGAGGCAGGAGAAAACCTTGAGCAGGCAGTAGTGCGAGAAGTGGAAGAAGAAGTAGGACTTGCAGTGGAGTCAGTGCAGTATGTGGGAAGCCAGCCATGGCCGTTTCCACACTCCATCATGTTGGGATTTCGCGCCCGCTGGGTCAGTGGCGACATCGTGTGTGACCCTGCCGAAATTGCAGAAGCGCATTGGTACAGCCGAGATGATCTGCCCATGATTCCGCCAGGGATTTCCATTGCTCGGCGTCTCATTGATGACTGGGTATTTCGTCGGTACCAATAACCGATGTCTCAGCACCTAGATTTCTCCCCATGAGTTCAGTACCTATGGGAAGAGTTGGTCTGTGGTCCGCAGACTTTGACTTACAGCCAATGTCACAAGCCCAAGAGGCGATTGCCGAAGTGGAAGAGATGGGATATTCCTCCGTATGGGTCCCCGAAGCTGTATTGCGAGAACCATTTGCATCGACTGCACTACTTCTTTCTGCAACAAAGAAACTTGTGTTGGCTACAGGAATTGCAAGTCTTCATGCACGTACTGCACAAACGATGAATGCTGGTTGGAAAACTGTGACTGAGGCTTTTCCTGATCGCTTCGTACTTGGAATTGGTGTGAGCCATGCACCGATGGTGACTGGTGTGCACAAAGGTGCCTACGACAAGCCCTACTCCACCATGGTCGAGTATCTCGACGCAATGGATTCTGGATTGTATTTTTCTCCCGCACCCACCACTACTCCACGGAGAGTGCTAGCTGCGCTTGGGCCAAAAATGTTGACTCTTGCCGCAGAACGTGCCGATGGTGCTCATCCGTATTTCACTCCTGCAGAGCACACGGCGTTTGCTCGCACCACCATGGGAGGCGAAGCCTTCTTGGCGCCAGAGGTTGCAGTAGTGCTTGAAACCGACGCTACGAAAGCGCGCGACATTGCACGCGGTTACATGAAGACCTACACACGGTTGCCGAACTATGCGAACAATCTCAAGCGATTCGGATTTAGCGATGACGAAATCATTGATCAAAATGATCGCCTAGTAGACGCAATTGTGGGATGGGGTAGCACGGACGCTGTGGTTGCCCGCATTAAGGAACATTTCGATGCAGGCGCAGACCATGTCTGTATTCAAGTTCTTACTGATGCAACGGGCACGTTGCCGATGCGTGAATGGCGCGAGTTAGCCGACGCAACGCGCGGTCTATAGAAAAAGGTCTATTCGGCAATTCCCACGGGGGAGTTGTCAATGATCTGATCCAAGTATTCAGACATTCCGTAACCGGTTGCACCTGCATGTTCGCCTGAGGTGATGGTCCACTTCGTCATGCCTTCGCTAATGCGCGTCATTAGCCAGTTGCCCTCGGGGTCTTGACGACGATTACGCAACGGAATCAACGTCTGTACCTCGCCCTCGAAGTTCCAAGAACGTTGTGACTTGCTGGATGAAATAACACCCGTAACTTTCTGGTGGTACTGATCATCGCCAGTTGTCACTGTGGTGATTTGCACATCATCACATAAGTGAATCTGTCCGTGATCCCAGACAAATCCACCGCGTGATCCAGGCCCATCTTTTTTTGCCACACGACTTGCCATGAAACCGAGGTTGTCACCAAAGTTGGCAGTGAGCCATCGGTAGTACCACGGTGCTTGCCAGTAGCGCGGCCCCCATGAATGATCACGCAGTCCAAAACCTTGTATCTGCCACTCGCGATCACCTACACGAATAGAACCGTGTGCAGCAATGAGTTGTTCATAATGACCCTTTGCAAATTCCTCACCAGGTGCTTCATGTGGTGTGTCTGGTTCGCCACCAAACATCGATGGGCGACCTTTGCCCGTGAACACCAGATTCACACTGCATTCGGCAAACGGATTGTTCTTGAAGGCGCTTTTTGGGTCTGCCATCTGTTTGGGATCATCGAGAACGACAACCTTCCCCTCGTAGGCAATGCGTAATTCCTCAAATGGCGTCACCATGGTCCACGTGAGTCCGCCCGCATCGAAGGCATCATTTGATGAAATCTCAGGACGCTTGTACATGAAGCCCACTTGGCCATCGGGCAGATACAAACACACGGTCATTTCTGCATAACCCTCGTTGGCGCGATTGCCGATGCGAAACCAACCACCTACGCCCGATGATGGGTCAAAGCAGTTGATATACATCGACTCATTGAAGTTGGGCTCTGGACCAAGTTCATGCATGTATTCATCGGCTGGATCTAAACGTACGCCCATCTGATTTCCCCCTTGATGTGTGTTTTAACTGTTAAAGATTCGACTCTGCAACTTACGCATTCCTGCGAGCCAACGATCGCGATCATCTACTTTGCGTTGTTCGTAGGTGTGTACTTCTGCATGTGGCATCACAAGAAATTTCTCTGCAAGGATTGTGTCATAGACAATGTCTGCAACGTCGGCCGGCTCAAGAACTGCGCCTGAGGCTTTCACTACATCGCCGCCGCGCTTGTCGATACCGTCTTGGCGTCCTGGTGGATTCAACATGTTGGTGTTGACCCCTTGAGGACACAGGCATGTCACTTTCACGCCACGGTCACCGTAAGTAATTGACAGCCATTCAGCAAAAGCAACTGCAGCGTGCTTTGTCACACTGTAGGGAGCGCTTCCAATTTGTGAGAGAAGGCCCGCAGCTGACGCAGTGCTGCAGAAGTACCCTTCACCTGCAGCAATCCAGTCGCCAAGCAAATGTTTTGCAGCCCATCGATGCGCATGAAGATTGATGTTCATCGCTGCTTCCCACGTGGGCTCATCGGTATCTTCTAGAAATGTCCCCATTGCAACCCCGGCATTTGCAAAGAACAAATGAATAAATCCAAATGCTTCTTGGGCAGCCTGAATGAGGTCAATGTTTCCTTGCTCGCTTCCAATGTCGGCAACGACTGCAACTGCTGAATTCGGACGCACTGCGTTCAGTGCTGATGTGACGCGTTCAAGTGGTGCTACATCGCGGTCGGCAAGTACAACTCGAGCACCTGCTTGATGGAACCGTGTTGCAAGTGCGGCCCCAATTCCGTTTCCTGCTCCGGTGACTACTGCGGTTTTTCCGTCGAGATCCATATGGTGACCTTATGGCACTGGTCACCTTCCTTTTTCATTGGATAGGCGAAAGTGCCCCACTTGGACGCACAGCATCTGTACGATGAGGGGAGCAGGCGGAACCTGGGTCACCAAGTTGTGTCTGCTCACATTGAGAGGAGCTCCACATGATTGACACCCGCGAAACGGTGATCACCGAGGCGCTCGCCGTCATCGACAAGGCACTTGCCGAAATGTTGCGCCGAGAATTGGTCTCTTCTGGAGAAGTTGCAGACCTTTTGTTAGACCTTCGTTCGCTGCTTACCGCGAACGAAACCACCACCGTCGCCTAGAGCGCGGTTCATCACTACTATTCGGCCGCGTTTCGTTGGACTGTTGTCCAATGAGGGCGAGTTCGTGGAATGAATCCACAAGGCAATCACGCAAGAGAGTCGGGCTTTCCACTGCCGCTTCATCAATGTTGATGCCCACGTCAAGGCTTCCCAGATACGACATAAGTGTCACATTGAAGGCCACTCCTGCAAGCGGACCTACGGGGTAGTTCTCCAAGAGTTTGGCTCCACCGACGTAGAGGGCCACTCCTGCGCCGCGCACATTAGATGTTGCGAAGTCCACCGTTTCGGCTTGTGCGCGCGCAAGCCGTGTCACCACTGAGGTGGGAAGCAATGTGGAAAAAGTGGCAATTGTGTC
>WLGS01000035.1 GCA_009703125.1 Actinomycetota bacterium | reverse complement strand
GTTGACGTGCTTCACGTTCATGGGGAAGAACGCCGATAAGTGCCATCTTGCGAAGGCCACTGATGTACATGTGGTCGCGAGCCATTCCTTCTGTCTATCTGAGAATTACGCCAATTGGCTACGGTGACTACATGAACAATCGCGTTCCCTACGACGAATTCAGCATGTTTCATGAAAATGCTGCTGAATACGGCATTGCCTATACATCGCCTCTCGTTGTCTCACGAGTCTTTGTGACCATGCCCGATGGGCGCAAAATGTCTGCACTTAAGTGGGGCAATGACACTCCACGTGTTGTGTTTCTCCATGGAGGCGCACAGAACGCACACACGTGGGACACCGTGGCCTTGGCTCTCAATGTGCCGCTGTTGTGTATTGATCTACCCGGTCATGGCCATTCAGATTCTGCTGCACCATTTGATGCAACTGCGCTTCCACTGCAACAAAACGCTGCCGACATCGCACACGTGATTCGCGAACTAGCCCCCGAGGCTCTTGGCGTGGTGGGTATGTCACTTGGTGGTCTCACCACATTGGCACTGTCGCGCGATTGGCCAGCACTAGTAAGAAAAATGGTGTTGGTGGATATCACCCCTGGGGTGAATCAAGAGAAAACGAAACAGATCACAGATTTTGTGAATGGCCCTGCAACGTTTCCTTCTTTTGAAGACTTATTAGAGCGCACTATTCAGTTCAATCCCACGCGCACCGTCGAGAGTTTGCGTCGTGGCATCTTGCACAACGCACTACAAACAGAAGACGGCTCGTGGGTGTGGCGTTATCGGCGCGATGATGCACCTGCATTACCTGAAGTAGACGGCAAAGTGGAACGACCATCGACTGCCTCGCTGTGGGAAGCAATTCAACACTTTGGCAAACCTTTGATGTTTGTGCGTGGCATGCGCCCACAAAGTGTGGTCACCGACGAAGATGAAGAGGAACTGCGCCGGCGTGCATCATCTGTGCGCGTGGAACACATTGCAGAAGCTGGTCACAGCGTGCAAGGCGATACACCATTGGAACTGGCTGCACTTATCAGAGACTTTTTGCGCCTCTAATCTTTCGAGCTCTAGTTCAGGAGAAAATCACGTGCACGTTGGGTGACTGCATCGTCATAACCGACCACCAAATGCCGCCAAAGTGGCACGGCATAGGTCTCCCACGAGAACTGCTCTGCAAGTGCAGTGCTCATACCGGCTGCCACAATAGGGTCATTCTCTGCCACAATCACCAGCGCCTTCACGTTGCCTGTATCTTGTTGCGTCGCAATACCCACTAGAGGATGAACCGCTTCTGGCAATCCTGCACATTGTGCATACACAAGGTGATCATCACCTAGACCAAAAAAACGACTGGTGTCTGCGTGGTTCAAGGCGAGCTGTTGAGCGATGATTTGAGTGTCTGCGCGTGAGTGATCAGCGCACGCAATCTGCACCTCGCCAGCGGTTGACCCCCCGCCTGCCGTGGCAAGAATTGACGCAGAGTTGCCTGCTGTGGCTTCTGCGATACCAGTGAAGAAAGACTGAGGATCGGCAACAGAAAAAGCATTGCGTGCAGCACGCGCGACCACCGCAGTGGTTACAGCAGAGTCCACAATCCCAAGTCGTGAGTTGGTGCGAAACAAGTTGAATTCGCGAGCAAAGTTTGCATGTAACGGACACGAGATGTGTGAGACACACCAACGCATTGCTTCGGCAACCATTGCATTATCTGCTGCAATCTGTGTAGTGGTGCGTTCTTCCGCAGACGTCAAGGGATGCATGGGGGCATCAAGAACCATGCGTGCAATCGAATCAGGATTCGTTATAGCCAAAGTGGCCAAGGCGGTAGCACCGGTACCCCATCCCATTGCTAGGAGCGCATCAAGTTCCAGAAACGTACGTACGAATTCAAGATCGCGAGCAACATCGCGAGTAGAGACAAGGTGTTCATTCCCCGCCGGCATGGGCGAAGCCTCTGAGCCGCGACGTGAGACTGAGATCAAGGTCTGTGCCGTCCAACCCGAACCCAAATGAGATGGGGCCAGTTCTACGACTTCACGTGCGTTATCACCCCAGCGATAATCGGGCACCAGAATCACTGGGGCGGCATCTGGGGCTTTGGTACTTACGCGGCGATACAGCGCAAGCGACATCGTCTCACCGTCGGGGCGTGAATAGTCCACAGGTACTTGCACCTGCGCACATTCAATATCGCCACATGGCGACCACACACTCGACGCAGGAACAGTTGTATCTACAGCCCCACCGGAGGGGGGCACCGATGTTGTACATGCGCTAAGGACTACAAGAGCAGCAACTACCCCTGCGCCATAGCGATGAAATGCCATGGGTTATTGGGCAGTGCGCGAGGAAAATGTCTGCACTGTGGACTTCACAATGGCTCCATTGATACGTGCCACCACATTGAAACGCACACGCTTACCTGCAGTTGCACGAATCGAGAATGAACTCTTTGTGCCCTCTGAGACTTTGCGACCATTTTGGAACAACGTGATGTGAGCGCCCTTGGGAGCATCTACACGAACGCGGAACTGAGAACCGACCCGCTTCACAGAACGCACCGCAACTCGGCTCTGCATAGGAGCAGCCACTGCAGGCGCACCTACTACAGGTGCAGTCAGAGTCGGTGTAGCCGCTGGTGGTGGTAATTCTGCGCCGTAGTCTGCATCGTTTACATCAGAGTCAAACTCCACAGATCGACGCTCACCGAGTGGTTCATCATCGCTGATGTCGCCATTCACTGCATTCGACGTCACTGCCTGATGCAATAACGCATTGACTGTTGAAGACGACAATCCTGTGACTACTCCACGAGTTGCATCGGTGGACAAGCGACTTGCCACTTGAGATGGAACAAGATTCCCATTACCCAGTACGAGCGCAGCCACTCCCGCTACGTGTGGTGCAGCCATTGATGTACCCGACATGATCGCTGTCGATGTGGCCGATGAGATACCGGCAGAGATGATTGCGCTACCTGGTGCGAAGATGTCCACACAGCCGCCCACGTTGGAATAGCTTGCACGAGCATCAGTGGAAGTTGTGGCACCGACCGTGATAGCCGACACTGCACTTGCAGGCGACTTTGTACATGCATCAGTTGCTTCGTTTCCTGCAGCAACCACAACAGTGATGCCATCGGCAACGGCACGCTCAATTGCGTCGTTGAGTGCCACATCGAAGCCGCCACCCAGACTGAGGTTTGCAACCGCAGGCTGACCTGCCACATGGTGTTGAATCATCCAATTAATTCCCTGGATAACACCTGTACTTGATCCGCCGCCATTGCAATCCAACACACGAATGGGAACAATGCGTGCTTTTGTTGCGAAGCCATAGCTAGCACCTGCAACTGTTCCGGCAACGTGAGTTCCGTGACCATGACAGTCATCAGTTCCGCGGCCATCAGCGATTGAACTAAAGCCAGCAACAACACGAGCGGTGAAATCAAGATGCGATACGCGCACACCGGTGTCAATCACATAGACATCGACGCCAGTGGCTTCGCCCGCACGCGAAATGTAGCCATCGAGTGGCAATGCACGTTGGTCGGTGCGATCCAGACCCCAAGATTGCGCAATAACTGGAGCCATTGCACTGCTCACTGGCGCCACGGGATCAGTGGACACCGATGATGGGCTCACACCAATTGCATTTCGTGCAACCACGCTAAAGGTGTAGCTAATTCCATTGGAAAGACCCGTCACCACGCATGCATTTGTGGAGGTCACACATGTGGCACCACCAGGTGATGCGGTAGCGGTATAAGAAGTAATGGCCGAACCACCATCGGTGGCAGGGGTACCCCAACGCACTGTGACACGAGCATCGCCTGGTGTGGCGGTGACATTCACTGGCTCACTTGGAGCCGTTGCCGCTGCACGAGGCACAACTGTGACAACAGATGATGCAGGGCTAGCGCCAAAACGATTCACTGCTTTGACACGAATAGAGACCGGCACATCGGGTGTCATATTGGTCAAGGTTGCAGTAGTTGCCAGAGAAACTCCGTCATTCCATGTAGTCCAGTTATTGCTGTTGTTCACGCTGTACTCAACGACATAGTCAGTCACTGGTGCAAATGTTGACGTCACTGCAGCCCAAGAGACCACAACCGATGTCGCATCAACAACAGCGGCGACGCGCGATGGTGGATTCGGCGTGCCTGCAATTCGAGGCTGCAGCACTACTTGATTGGACGGCGCACTCTCGCCCACGCTGTTCACGGTCTTGACGCGGAAAATGTATGCAGTGCCGCCTACCAAGTTGTCGATGCGTGCTGAACGAGAAATTGTGGAGAGCGTTCGTGACCACGAGGCGCCACCATCAAGCGAGGACTCCACGGTGTATCCAGTAATTGCTGCGCCACCATTGCTCACAGGTGTCGACCATGACAGAAATCCAGTTGTGCCAGAGACAAAGCCCGACAACGAACGTGGTTCACTTGCCACCGTGGGCGCCACTGGTGTTGCAGTGAATGTTGTAGAAGGTGCACCGACGCCGACTGCGTTCACTGCAAGCACGCGAAACTGATGTGCACGTCCGCCTTGTAGTTCCGTAAGTGAATGGTTGCGACGCGAGACGGGCACTTGCGCGCTGCGTGTCCATGTCTGTCCACTGTCTACTGAATGCTCAACGAAGTATCCCGTAATGGAAGTGCCGCCGTTTTGGGCAGGCGTTGACCAATAGACATGTGCGGTGTTGAAGCCCACCGACACCGAAGGCAGACGAGGTTCGCTAGGAGGAGTCAACGCGATGGGCGTGACGATCGCTGTGGCATCTGCGCTTGTCCCGTACTGGTTCGATGCGCGCACTCGGACGAGATGCGCAACTCCCCCTGTAAGACCCGCGGGGTATGCATATCGCACTGATGCAGAAGTACGTAGAGAACCAATCCACGTCTCACCGTTATCTGTGGACCAATCCACGATGTACCCCTGCACTGTTCCACCACCGAGATCTGTAGGTGCACTCCAGGACACATAGGCACCCAACAAACGTGGCGAGGTTACGATTCCGCGCACCACTGATGGTGGGTTAAACGACAACGGTGTTGCAGACACTGGAGTACTTGGCGCACCAACTCCTGCCCCATTTACTGCTGACACGCGAATGAGGTATTGCGTATTCGCCACCAATGGTGCGAGAACTGCAGAACGCAAAATGGATACTCCGTCGTTGTAGACAGTCCATGTAGTTCCGTTGTTTATGGAGGTTTCAATGACGTAGTCAGTAATTGTTCCACCACCATTGGTCACTGGCGTTGACCATGACAACCCCACGCGTTCACGTCCCAGGGTGGTCACTAATGAAAGTGGTGCGCTGGGTAAGCCAGGCAGTGTTGGCGTCACAGTGATACTTGCTGTAGCGGAACCTGTTCCCACAGAGTTCACCGCGGACACACGGAACAGATACTGCTGGAAATTTGTGAGGTTGTTCACCGTAAGCGACGTTGAGGTGGACACTCCATCGTTCACCGTGGTCCAGGTTGATCCATTGGTAGCGGAAAACTCCACGGTGTAATCGGTGATGGGAGCACCACCGTTTGATGATGGCGCATTCCATGTCAGAGCGACAGCTCCATTTGCCGCAGTACCACGCAATGAATTGGGAACCGAAGGCACAGACACAGGCGCGGGCTCAAATGACGCCGAGTAAATCAACGATGTAATCGATCCTGTTCCTGCGTTGGAAATAATTCCCCGTGTTGCCGCATTCAGAATTGCAGTGGAGACTTGCGCAGGAGTAGCTGCGGTGTTTGCTGCCAAATACAGCGCAGCAACACCTGCAACATGCGGGGCCGCCATAGAAGTGCCCTGCCATGTACGCAATGCATTTGGTGCACCAATAAATGCCGAAGTGATGGATGTGCCAGGCGCAAATACGTCAAGGCAACTGCCCCAGTTAGAGAAAGAAGCACGGGCATCATTAGGCGATGATGCACCCACGGTGATCGCTGCAGGTGCAGATGCAGGTGAATATCGACATGCATCGTCGTTGCTATTTCCCGCTGCAACAACGTATGTAATGCCATCAGTGATTCCGCGAGCAACAGCTGAGTTGATAATCGAACTCGCGCCACCACCAAGACTCATGTTCGCCACTGCAGGTGTTCCTGCTGGGTGATGTGCAACGGTCCAATCGATTCCGGCAATCACGCCAGACCATGAACCAGAACCTGTACAACCCAACACGCGAACAGGAACGATTGTGGCCAACTTGGCAACGCCATACACAGTGCCCGCAACGGTGCCTGCCACGTGTGTTCCGTGACCATGACAATCATCGGTTCCACGACCATCATTGATTGCGGTGAATCCATTTGTGACGCGACCGCTGAATTCATTGTGTCCGGGATAGACACCGGTGTCGAGAATGTACGTCGTAACGCCTTCACCTTGATTCGCATATGAGTAGGTGCGATTCAAAGGAAGTTGGCGTTGATCAATACGATCGAGTCCCCATGTTGCACCATCTTGAGTGTTCTCAATGCTCACAACACGGTCGGGCTCAATGGCTACGACATTGGGATTAGATTGCAAATCAATGACGTCGTTGGGGTCAAGGTCTGCTACAAAACCCGACAGAGCATGGGAAAACATGGCAACCACATTTTCCGACAAGTTATGTGCAGCAACGCGAGAGGCGACATCGGAAGAGAACTCAACGATGTAACGATTCGGAATGATGTCTCCGTCTTGTGCTTCGTCGGGAATGTTGAGCCCGGTCACAATTTCAGTAGGGGTTTCGCTAACGGAGAACTCTTGTTCAGGAGAGACAATGCGTACCGATGCGCGACTAGCAACTGCCTCTGCTTGTGCTTCGGTCAATGTGCGGGTGGTGACAGTGCCGTCGGTATTGACGATGACGTAATCGGTGCCTGTGGCGGCACTTGCTGTGCTGGGCACTACTAACACGGTTCCTAATGCAAGAAACCCAGCAGCAACGGAACGAAAGACACCAGGTACAGCCATACCTGAAGTCTAGGTCATACGGCGAAAAGGGCGACCAGAACGGGGGTGACAATAAGAGCAGGAAGCAACGAACCCAGCTTTAAGCGCTTTATTTCGAGGAGATTTAATCCAATTGCCAAAACCAGGAAGCCGCCGGTGGCAAACAGCTCCGTTCTCATGCGGTCATCAAGCAAAGAGTCAATCCCTGTGCCCCCCAAAGTGAGGAGTCCCTGCACAATAAAAACACTTACTGCACTGAACATGGCACCAATGCCATAGGCAGCAACAAAGACAATAGAGAGGAATCCGTCGAGTGTTCCTTTGATGATGTAGAGCTGCGGAGTTTTGCCACTTGCATCTTCAATGGCTCCCAAAATGGTGAGAGGGCCAATACAGAACAACAAGGTGGCAGTGACGAAACCTTTGACAAAGGTGCTTTCATCAGATGAGTTCCGTGCGAATTTCTTCTTGAGCCATTCACCGACTGATTCAAGTCGCTCTTCAATCTTGAGCAGTTCGCCAATGATGGCTCCCAGAACCGTACCTACGAGAGGAAACACAAGGTTGTGTGTATCCATAGCGCTTTGAATACCCATGATCATCGTGGCAAGACCCACAACTTGCATCACCAACACACGCATGGATTCAGGAATGCGATGACCAATAAAGTACCCCACTCCTCCGCCCACCAATACGGTGCCGGTGTTAATCAGAGTTCCAAGTCCACGCACGACTCTCTACGCTAGCCAATTCATCTATTGCAGACGGAATCATTTACTTACAGAACTCTTACCAAGGCCAGCGATAATGACCATATGAGATGGTCCATTGCCATACATCGAGGCCTTATGTTGAGCGCACTCGTTGCAGCCACTCTCGCCTGCTCAAATGTGACTCAGCAAATAAATACGGCGAGTTCAACATCGGTCCTCACATCTCAACAATTGACTCCGTACCCCAAAGGAGCGTCACTTCACAACATCAAAGTCAACGGTATAACTCGGAAGTTTCTTATCGACGTCCCCGAAGATATTGACGTACCCCGTGCAATCGTTTTCGTCCTTCACGGCGGTGGCGGTGAAGGACTCAATATTTCAACGGTCGGTCGCTTTCCAATGGCGGAGTTTCGTACGGTCGGAGATCGGGAGGGATTTATCGTCGTCTACCCCGAAGGTTTGCCCGCGCGTGACAGACAGGGTCTAGCCGGTTGGACAGATTGTCGAGCAGACAACTCTGTTTCAAGCGGTAGCGATGACGTCGGATTTCTCGCCGCACTTGTTTCTTTAATTGGCACTGCGTATCAATTACCGTCGACCCATCTCTTCATGGCTGGAAGTTCAAACGGCGGACAGATGACACAAGCGTTTGCATTTCATCATCCGGAAATGCTGGGTGCTATTGCATCAAGCGTAGGGAGTCTTCCTGCTTCACCACTTCCTGGGCCATGCACCACAGGGCCCTCAGAATCTATTCCCATATTGTTATCTCATGGTACTGATGATCCGCAGATGCCATTTGGTGGCGGGTGTGTTGCAAATATTGGCGGTGGATGCAACCGAGGGCGAGTCGTATCAGCAGAGGCGACACTCGAGCGTTGGCTAACCATCAATAACTTGACCACAACTGAACCCGTGCAATCGACGGTTGACGTGAACTTTGCCGACAGTGGACCTGCGCAACAGTTTCTGTACACGGGACCGTCTCCAGTGGAATGGTGGCGTCTCGATGGTGCGGGCCATGCGAGTCCCAGCAAGTCCGTCCTTGTCACGACAAGTCGAATCGCTGGCATACAGAACCGTGATATTGAATTTGCCGAGGTGGCATGGACATTCTTTAAGGATCAACTCCCACTGAAGTGATTTAGGATGCGATACATGGCCATGAGAAAGATTTCTATTGGCGACATTACAGCCGAGATAGATGCAGCCAATGGTGGTCGTATTGCATCTCTTCATGTCGCCGCGACGCCGCTTATTGTCACTCATGCAGACTCACTTCTCGATTGGGGCCTGTACCCCATGGCGCCATATGCCGGACGCGTCCGCAATGCCCAACTCGAATTCGAGAATCAGACATTTAATTTGCGTGTGAATGCCGCGCCTCACTCCATTCATGGCACTGTGTTCGATTGCCCATGGAACGTGGATACACATGATGCAACATCCATTGTGATGTCAACCAAGACTGGACTCAATTGGCCTTTTGATGCCACGGTGACGCATCACATTGCCGTCACAGAAACTTCTCTACGTTGTGTACTCACTATTACGGCTCACCAGACCATGCCGGCACAATTGGGATGGCATCCATGGTTTGTGCAACCTCATCAGGTGGACACTTCCTTTCACTCCATGTTGCAGCGCGACAGCGAAGGCATCACCACGCTTGAGCGCGTAGACCCAGTGCCCCCGCCCGTTGATGACTGCTTCTTTGAGCCCAATGCGTGGCCATCTGTATATATAGGTAACTACGCAGTGCAGATTGCAAGTGACTGCCCGTACTGGGTGCGCTATGACGCCCCCAATGGCGATGTGTGTGTAGAGCCTCAATCTGGGCCACCCAATGGCATCAACTCCAAGCCTTTGATTCTGCAAGCGGGACAACAGTTTTCTCGCTGGATGGAATTGCGTATCGCACATCAGTTATAGAGTTTGTCTCTATACGCAATAAGGGGGCGCGTTATGACTATCAGCTTGCATCATGAGTGGGAATCACTATTGCCCGCAAACGATACGCACCCCTATCGCACGGGCGCCTGGCGTCCACAGAATCGTGAGTGGACAGCCACAGACATGGTTGTAGAGGGAACAATTCCCGACGATTTGAACGGTGTGTACTTGCGCAATACCGAGAACCCTTTAGTTCCCGCATCCGAGCGATACCACCCCTTTGATGGTGACGGCATGATTCATTCAATTTTCTTTTCAAACGGAAAAGCTGAATACCGCAATCGTTTCATTCGCACGCAAGGTTTGCTTGCCGAACTTGATGCCGGTGGTCCGCTGTGGTCGGGATTAGCTGAATCACCGTTGGTGGCTCCACGACAAGATGGCTGGGGTGCGCGCACCCGCATGAAAGATGCATCAAGTACTGATGTCGTAGTGCACAACGGCGTTGCACTTACCAGTTTCTATCAGTGTGGTGATCTCTATCGACTTGACCCTGTATCACTTGCCGATGATGGCCGCGAAGCGTGGAATGGAAAATTCCCTGATGCAGGAGTTTCGGCGCACACCAAAGTGGACGAAGCAACAGGTGAGTTGATGTTCTTTAACTACCAAACCACCTATCCCTACATGCATTACGGAGTGGTCTCCCCCACAGGTGATCTAGTGCACTACACACCGGTGCCATTGCCTGGGCCACGACTACCCCATGACATGACATTCACCGAGAACTATTCCATTTTGAATGATTGTCCGTTGTTCTGGAAAGAAGATCTCATTGAACGCGGCATCTATGCCACACAATTCCATCGCGACATGCCCACACGATTAGGTGTTATTCCTCGTTACGGCACAGAAAAAGACATCAAATGGTTTGAATGTGATGCAACATACGTTCTGCATTGGATTAACGCCTACGAAGACGGCGATGAAATCGTGGTGGATGGATACTTCCAATTTGATCCCTCACCGGGAGTGGCTCCCGATGCCACATTGGAACAACGCATGTTTCGCTTTTTGGATTTGTTTGCGCTGCAATCGCGTCCATACCGCTGGCGCCTCAACATGAAGACCGGCACGGTCAAGGAAGGACCACTGTCGGACACGATTACCGAATTCGGAATGATCAATGCACTCACCGCAGGCAAAAACTATGAGTGGGTATACAGCACCATTCCTGCTGTCGGATGGTTCGGATTCGAAGGAATCATCAAACACAATGTCGTCACCGGTTCTGAGGAGAACTATCGACTACCCGATGGTGTCTATGCAAGTGAGACCGTGTTTGCGCCACGGCCCACACCGCGTAGCGAAGACGATGGCTATCTCATCACCTTCACTATGGATGTTGTCAATGACTCAAGCCAGTGTTTGGTGTTTGACGCCCAAAACGTCAGCGACGGCCCAGTAGCTCGCATTCAACTGCCAGAACGAATCTGTAGTGGAACGCATGCTACGTGGGCCGCCGCCAGCACGTTACGTTAAAAGGTTTTTACGACGCGAGGAATGCTGCAACATCGATAGATGGTGGTACCAGCACTTCATTGATCATGTGAATGACACCGTTTGTTGCAGGAAAGTCTGTTTGTGTCACGGTTGCGGTGTTGATCTTCACACCATCGGTTGTGTCGATAGTGACGTTCTCACCTTGGACTGTTGCGACATCGCCGGCAGCAACATCTGCAGCCAAGATCTTGCCGGCCACTACGTGGTAGGCCAAGATTTCCGCGAGTACTGCTTTGTTGGCAGGCAAGAGGAGTTTGGTTAACAAGCCTTGTGGCAATGCATCAAATGCTGCCTTTGTTGGGGCGAACAAAGTGAATGGTCCTTCACTTCCCAAAGTCTCACCAAGGCCTGCAACTGCTACAGCGGCAAACAATGTGCCGAACTGCTCATTGGAAGATGCAATCTCCACGAAAATGGTTCCCGCGTCAGCTGCGTCCTTAGGTGTGTATTCGACTTCTGCAGCTGGGGTGCTATTCGCTGTTGTATCGGTTGTGTCAGAACTGTTGTCATCTGATCCACATGCAGCCAACACCATCAATGATGCGGCAGCGATTACTGCAATTTTCTTCTTCATGATTTTCTCCTTGGGGGGTAAGACACGTGAAAGTGCCTTAAGAGTGAACAGCAAGTGTTTCACAATGATTCCCAGAAGATGGGGAACATCACTAATGATGTGTCACACCAATTGAGCATGTGGCATTGTGCATCGTTTTTTGTGATGCACAATGCCACAAACTTCACACGTATTTACGATGCGAGGAACGCTGCAACATCAATTGATGGTGGAACGATCACTGCATCAATGACGTGAATGACACCATTGGATGCAGGAACATCAGTTGAAGTCACGTTTGCAGTGTTGACCTTCACGCCACTTGCAGTGTCGATGGTGATGTTCTCACCTTGCACGGATGCAACATCGCCGGCCTTCACATCTGCTGCCATTACTTTTCCTGCCACTACGTGGTAGGTCAAGATTGCAACAAGTACTTCTTTGTTCTCTGGCAACAAGAGCTTCTCCAAGAGACCTTCTGGCAATGCATCAAATGCTGCGTTGGTGGGTGCGAACACAGTGAATGGTCCTTCACCTGACAAGGTCTCTACGAGGCCTGCTGCACTGACTGCTTCGACCAAAGTGCTGAAGTCATCATTTGCAGATGCCACTTCAACGATGGTGCCAGCTTCTGCGGGTGCTTCAACTGTGGTGCTTGTGTCGGATGTGCTGTCATCTGATCCACATGCGGCCAACAGCATCAACGACGCTGCAGCCATTGCTGCAATCTTCTTCTTCATTATTTTCTCCTTGGGGGGCATGACACGGCTTTGTGTCATGAGAATGAACCTCGAGTGTTTCATAGCTATTCCCCAATAACTGGGCACATATGTCCTTGATATGTCACACCGACAAAGACATGTGACCTCGGTAACTGCCAAACTAGACCCATGACGATTGTCCCGCCTGTGGTACTTGCACACCTCAACAATCAATTCACCTCTGTTGTAGTGGCTGCACATACTGGCGTTCCTTATCTCGCCTACGTAGGTGCACGTCTTGCCGAAGACGAGATTGATACCTCTTTATTACAACGCGGAGTTCTTGGAGGCGGGCTCGATGTTGAGGTGTATCCGTGGCTCATTGCAGAACCATCGAAAGGATGGATGGGTCGACCAGGAATTGCGTTACGTCAAGGATCTAGTTCTACGTTGTCCACAGCCTTTACATTGCATAGTGCAACAACTTCACACAATGAACTCACATTGAATGTGGTGGATCATTCACTCAACATCTCCATTGAATTAATTCTTCGATTGGAAAATTCGGGACCTCTCACTATTTCCACCACAGTCCACAACGCCAGTGACATGGAGATCTCTGTGGATGCATTACGCATAACTACTCCGGTAGGTCCATCGTGTGCAGAGATACTCACATTGGGTGGACGCCATGCAATGGAAGCAGTGGAAGAACGTCAGACATGGGGACGCACGCGTATCGCTCTAGAAAATAGAACTGGCCGCACGTCGCATGAACAACTTGGCGTGGTGTTTGCAGGGACTCCACATTTTGGCGAACAACACGGTCAAGTGTGGGGCGTACATCTTGCATGGAGTGGAAATTTTGAATGTGTCTGTGATTCGGTCACCGAGGCGATGCGCGTAGTGCAGATGGGTGAATTATTGCTTCCACAAGAAGTGCTCCTTGCACCAGATGCTCACTATGTGGCGCCCACCGTAGTGATGGCATATTCATCACAGGGCATCAACGGTGTCTCTCACCAGTTCCACAATTACCTGCGCAGCTTTTCTGCTCCAGACACACATCGACCCGTTATCGCCAACACTTGGGAAGCGGTGTACTTCGATCACGACCTCTCCACTTTGTGTCAATTGGCAGATGTTGCAGCATCAGTAGGTATTGAACGATTTGTTTTGGATGATGGATGGTTCCACGGCCGGCGCGATGACACTGCAGGTCTTGGCGACTGGTGGGTGGATACCTCCGTGTGGCCACAAGGACTCACACCCTTAATTGACCATGTACGTAATCTGGGGATGGAGTTTGGATTGTGGTTTGAGCCAGAGATGGTGAACCCAGATAGCGAATTGTTTCGAACACATCCTGAATGGGCATTGAACGGAACACTTAGTGAACCCATCTTGGGGCGTAACCAACTCGTCCTTGATCTCTCTCGCGAGGATGTGCGGGAATATCTCTTTGCATCTATTGATGCACTGTTGTCCACCCATGAGATTTCATATGTGAAATGGGATCACAATCGACCACTGATTGGCGGCGCATCACATGCACAAACTGTGGGTGCGTATGCATTGTTTGATGCACTCACCACAGCACACCCACATGTGCAATTTGAATCATGTGCATCAGGCGGCGGACGCATTGACATGGGAATTGCTACCTACCTCGACAGGTTCTGGACAAGTGACTCCATTGATGCGTTAGACAGACTGGAAATACAAAAGGGAGTCACAAAACTCATTCCACTCGAGATGCTGGGAAGCCATATTGGCTCCCCTACCTGCCACACCACTGGTCGCAAACATGCATTGTCTTTCCGTGGCGCAACGGCCATGTTTGGATGGCTAGGAGTGGAATGGAACCTATTGACTCTCGACGAGCGCGAGAGGGAAAAACTTAGCCATGTCATCTCTGTGTACAAGCAGTTTCGCGCCCTGTTACACACAGGCAACTACATCCGCCACGATCACCCAGATACCACCATGCATATCCACAGTGTGGTCTCTAGTGATGCGCGCGAGGCATTGGTCTCGGTCTCTCGACTACACAACGGTCCATCGCACCGCACTGCTCCGTTAACCCTCACAGACCTCTCCCCCGATGTGCTCTATTCAGTGCAACGTATTGACCTTGGTACACCGCGATGGGCTCTGCACCGTGGCCTGCCTGATTGGGTGAATAATGGTGTTCACGCAACAGGTGCACAGCTAGCCCACATGGGCCTAGTACTTCCACCATTGTTGCCAGAGTCCACCATGCTTCTGCACATCACACAGGTATCTCGATGACACGCGAGATTCGTCGCGATCCACATCTCGACACCGTGGTGCACATTGTTGCCGATCGCCAACATCGCCCTAACTTGCCCAGCACTAATTGCCCGTTTTGTGTGGGTGGTCTAGAAGCACCAGAGCCCTACGAGGTGCGCGCGTTTCCAAATCGATGGCCAGCACTACAACCTGGGTATTGCGAAGTGGTGCTCTATACGCCAGAGCACGATGCAACATTTGCTTCGATTGGTGCGCACGGAATTAGGCGCGTAGTTGACTTGTGGACCGAGCGCACTGTTGCGTTGCGTGCTTTACCCGATGGCGAGTACGTGATTGTGTTTGAAAATCGAGGTGCAGAGATTGGTGCCACTATTTCGCACCCACATGGCCAAATCTATGCCTTTGATCATGTGCCGTCTCGCCAACAACGCCAACTTGATGCGCGCTGGTCACCCGAGTTGGCCTCTGGCGACCGCGAAGTTCTTGAATACAACGGTTGGAAAGTGTGGACTGAATTTGCTTCCGTGCATCCGGTGTCGTTGCGCATTGCGCCACTTGAACAAGTTGCAGATTTGCCCAGCATGACTGATGCGCAACGAAGTGACCTCGCCGAAGTTCTCGCGCGTGTCTTTGGCGCCTTTGACACCTTGTTTGATGTTCCTGCGCCCTACATGATGTGGCTGAATCAATCACCGCGTACCTCTGGGAATTGGCCACAGGCGTGGTTCAATATTGAAATTGTCTCACCATGGCGTGCCACTGGGGTTCCTCGTTACATTGCTGCAGTTGAAGTAGCCAGCGAGGAATACTTCAACCCAGTAGACCCCGCCGATGTCGCGCAACGTCTGCGCATTGCATTGACATGAAACACGTACATGCACCAGGACGGGTGAATCTCATTGGGGACCACACCGATTACACCGGTGGCTTGGTGTTTCCGATGGCGATAGATCGCTACACCACTATCTCTTATGAACACACTGGGGATTCAGTGCATCTCACATCAGATGATGAGTTAGGTGTTGTGCACGTGGGCCTTCACGATGAGTTTGATAAATCCATGGAACCGCGATGGGGTCGCTATGTTGCAGCCGTTGCATCACTCATGGATGCACCTCAAGCTCTACGAGGAAATGTCACCACAACTATTCCCGTGGGTGCGGGTTTGTCCTCAAGTGCAGCACTAGAGATTTCCTGTGCGCTTGCCATGGGTTCCACTCTTGCCCCGCGTGATCTTGCCTTAATGACTCAACGCGCTGAACAACTCGCTACCGGTGTCCCCACAGGCATTATGGATCAACTCTGCATTGCTTCTGCGCGCAATGGTCACGGCACTCTCATTGATTGCCACACATTAGACATCACGCACATTCCCATTCCCGACGAAGTCGACATCGTGGTGCAGTTCATTGCACATCGCACACTCGAAGGTTCCGAATATGCCACGCGAGTCGCGGAATGTGCAGCTGCCGAATCCGTGATCGGCCCATTGCGAGCAGCCGATATAAGTGACGTAGAGAACATCACAGATGACATCATTCGTGCCCGAGCACGACATGTGGTGTCAGAAAATGAACGCGTGCGCCAGTTCACGGATGCTCTTGCTCGCGGCCATTACACCGCAGCGGGGCGTCTCATGGTGGGAAGCCACCAAAGTTTGACACGTGACTATGCAACATCGACATCGCAGATGGATGCTGCTGTTGATGCCGCCATTAACACAGAAGGTGTCTTTGGAGCACGCATGACTGGTGGTGGCTTTGGTGGATGCATCGTGGCGTTATGCACGCCAGAATCTTCACTCCCTGGTTGGCGCGTGCGCCCCTCTGGCGCCGCTGCGCATCTCTAGCTCGACACCACGTAGGCGAATCGATACGTGCCTGCACTAATGATGTAGTCACTGCGTGTATCGGGCCCACAACTTGCAGTACCCAATCCGCGATGTGCAATGTCAACATGAATGACAAGTTTGTTGTGTCGACGAAGTTCAGTGCGATCACATGCCTCGAACAAAGCCTCAGGCGTATAACGCACAGCTGACATATGCAAGAGACATCCATCTGCTTCAATACGAATGACTTCACCAGTGTTGTCGTCGCGACATTCCAGCCATCGGCATTCGGTGCGCAAACCAAATTCTTGTGGCACCAGATACGGCAACTCATCAGGTTGACCTTCGTACACACCCACCATCGCTGAACTTTTGCGATCGGGATAGTTCTCATGTGGGCCACGGCCATACCAACGCAATGAACTAAAGCGAGCTGGAATTTCCCAAGTTGCACCAATACGCGGCGCATCAGCAAGATCTTCGGTGAGCACTACACGATGTTCATATCGTGTGGCGCCATCGGCGAGCTGTTGAATGCGTGTCTCGCTCTGCACTACGTCACTATCTGAAGTAGCGATCCCTGATGCAAGCCACCGTTCTAGTGAGCGCCCAAATTGAGGCCACAGATGCGGCATCATCTTGAAACCGTCGTTATCGGTGGCCGCTCTCCACAACGTGACGCGTGGTGCCACTGCGACAACAGGTGCACGGCGTGTTTTCTTCGGGAGCACACCGGCTTTTTTGGGTATACGCAACGCCACTTGATCCCATGCCACCACATGGCCTTTTTGT
>WLGS01000034.1 GCA_009703125.1 Actinomycetota bacterium | reverse complement strand
GCGCGTGAGATCTCGTTCGTAATTCACTTGGTCACCGCCAAAATTGGTGCCCAGGAAAACAACAGCCGCATCCCAACCTTCGTTGATGCGCTCACGAATCACCGTTCGACCGAATCCGACAAGTTCTCCCGACTTGGCCTCCACAGCCACTCTCCACCCCAGTGGGACAAGAGCCGTGCACATGTCGCCCCCATAGCGGCGAGATGTGGATTCAAAAATAGAGTCACCAATCACAAGAAGTCGATTGCCACTTGCGCGTGGACCAAGCATTTCTCCATCCAAGATGGGTAGTTCAGCGCGTACTCCACCCACGATCACTCCTGAACCGTCGGCTTGCACGCCTGGTATGCGGCCCACATATTGCAATACACCCGCACTGTCGGGTTCTGAAGAGGATCCGCAGGCACCCAGCACGAGAACGCCCGACACGATAAATGAGATGATGCGAATACGGGGGCTAGACATGACCCCCCAAGGTTATTGGTTCCCGATACCAATCAGTGGTCAGGCGGGCCGGACTTTACGTACCGAACTCGTTGTTACTGAGAAGAGTTGGTGTCGTGAGGCATCTCACCTCTGGCCGCACGCAACTCATTACGAATCTCGATCAGCAAATCATTGGTGGATACTTCGGTACCCATCTCGCCTTCGCCGGCTTTGTCACGGATCCGGTTGTACAACTTGACCACCAAGAACAAAACAAGTGCGACAAAGAAGAAGTTCATCGATGCGGTGGCAAATGCTCCAAGAGGAATATCACTTCCGTTGATTGTGACAACACGCTTTGAGAAGTCTGGCTGTTCACCACCAAATATTGCACCGATGAGCCCACCCAGAATTCCAGGACTTGTTCCGTTGCCGGCAAAAGAGTCAACAACCGTTTTGAACGCGGCTCCCATGACAAATGCGACCGCAACATCTACAACATTGCCGCGATTAACAAAAGCTTTGAATTCTGCAACAATGCCACGCTTGGTAATTGCAGAAACTTTTTCTTCGACTTTGTTCAAGACCTCAGGCATGCAAGAAGACTAGTCCCGGGATGGCTCCAACTCATCGAAGGTGTCTACTTTGCGTAGCGATGGAAACGCCACCCACCACAGTCCTGCCACAGCAATGGTCGCCACCCCGCCTCCAATCACTGTTGCGGGAGTTCCCACAAGACTCGATACGGCACCTGATTCAAATGCACCCAACTCATTTGATGCACCTATGAAGACGTTCTCTACTGCAGAGACTCGGCCACGTTTTTCATCTGGTGTCACCAGAGGAACAAGTGAACTTCGGATAAACACACTGATCATGTCTGCACTATTTGCACCCATCACTGCAATAAAAGCAATCCAATAACTAGTAGTCACTCCCAACACCAAAGTGGAGAGTCCAAATACAGCCACAGCGACAATGAGAGTACGGCCCACTTTGGAACGCACGGGGCGGAACGACAACAGAATTGCAGTCAATGCAGCTCCTATTCCACCGGCGGCGCGCAACCAACCATAGGCAACATCACCCACATTGAGTTGTTCTTCTGCAATCACTGGCAACAACGCCACTGCCCCGCCAGCTAACACAGCAAAGAGATCTAATGAGATTGCTGCAAGCAGAACTGGCGTGCGTCGAATAAACACCAAACCTTCAATGGCGTCACGCAATGTTGGTCGCGGCGCACCTGGGACTTGTGTTGAGGTCACTTTGACACGTGACATCAAAGAGATTGCAATACCTATGAAGAATGATGCGGCGCCGTAGGCCATTGCAGGATGCACCGAATAGAGAAAACCCGCAAGAGCTGGCCCCGTAATGGCTGCTCCAGTCCATGTCGCTCCATACAGTGCAATTACTCGAGGCAAACCACCATCGGGGGCAATCATGGCCGCGATTGGGCGCATTGCTGGCGCAAGAAAACCGCGAAACACACCAAACAACATGACGATGGCAAACATCGGAAGTGTGGAGGTGGGATCAGTTAATGCATAGAGCATCAACAACAACGAACACAACATTTCGCCTGCTTGCGCAAGCATGGAGACCACACGACGATTAAAACGATCTGCCACTGTGCCAGTGACCAACACCAATAGTGCTGCGGGAACAAACTCTGCTAGCCCCAACCAGCCAATGTCTAGCTCTGATCCTGTGATGTCAAAAACATTCTTTCCTAGAGCAGTGGCCTGCAACAGCACGCCGGTGTACAACACCGTGCTTGCCGCCATAAAAGGTTTTACTCCAGGTGATGCAAGAACCTCACGTGCGCTAAGTGCACCAGGTTGTTGGGTCATCGAGTAGTCCAACCACCATCAACAACAACCTCTTGACCAGTCATAAATGTGGATGCATCACTTGCCATAAACAACAGTGCGCCATCAAGTTCGTGTTCATGACCCATACGTGGAATCGGTGAGTTCTGAGCAATCAGTTTTTTCGCGCCTTCATCCGATTCCATTCCCGATGTCATCTCCGTGAGAAACCAACCAGGACACAGCGAGTTCACACGCACTCCCTTACGAGCCCACTGCAAACCCAACTCTTTTGTGATTCCAATAACTGCGTGCTTGCTTGCCACATAGTTCACTTGCTTGATGGGTGTTGAACCCACAAGTCCTAACACACTGGCAACATTGATGACCGAACCAGACCCTTGCGCGACCATGTGTTGACCGCACAATTTTGCTAAGTGCCACACTGCTGTGGTGTTCACCTGCAGCACACTTTCAAAGTCTTCAAGTGTCTCGCGCTCCACAGGTGTGACGATTCCAATCCCTGCGTTATTGACCAAAACATCAATACGGCCAAACTCCCTCATCACGTCGGCCACTAAATTCTCGCGTTGTTCGGCTACCGAGACATCACAGGCGACAGGAAAAGAGCGAGGTAATTGCTGAGCAAGTTCTTGAAGGCGATCGAGTCGACGTGCTGTAATCACAACTGTTGCTCCCGCGGCGTGGAGAACGCGTGCAAAACGGGCTCCTAATCCCGATGATGCACCCGTCACGATCGCCACTTTTCCATCGAGGCGAAACTGAGCAATTGGATCGAAATCTGCGGAAATAGACATAGACCGAGGCTAGAGCGTGAGGTCATCTGTGACAGCATGGGGGCGGTGAAAGTACGTATCGGATTTGGCCTTGGAGTGCGAACACAACTCAACGACTCCACCTTTCTTGACGTTGTCGACACCCTTGAATCTCTTCGTTTTGACAGTCTGTGGCTCAGCGAACGCATCAGTGGATCGGCCCCTGACCCCGTCGTGGCTATGTCTATGGCCGCTGCTCGTACCACAAGGTTGAAAATTGGCATGAGCGTGATGGTGCTACCAGGGCGCAATCCCATACTCCTCGCAAAAGAACTCGCCACATTAGATCGCATGTCACAAGGGCGTCTCTTGCCAGCCTTTGGATTAGGAGTTGCAGATCCTCATGAACAACAAGCCTTTGGCGTAGAGCGAAGTGCACGCGCAAAAATCTTTAATGAGGCCTTGGAGATTCTGCGCGCATGTTGGATGAATGAGACCGTGACTTTTCACGGCGAACATTTCCACTATGACAACGTCACCGTGTTACCCAAACCTGTGCAGCAGCCCCCTGAAGTGTGGCTAGGCGGAATTGCAGACAGCGAACTGCGCCGTGTCGGCCGACTCGCCGATGGCTGGTTGCCTTCTTTTGTGACACCAGATGATGCCGCACAAGGTTGGCAGACAGTGACACGCATTGCCGAAGAACACAACCGAGAAATAGACCCAGAGCATTTCGGGGTCTTGCTCCCCTACACCACAGGACCTATGTCCCCGCACCTTCTTGCTGGTCTCAGAGCACGTCGCCCAGATCTCGACGATGTATCAATACTGGTGCCCTCGGGATGGGATGCATTGCGCACATCTATTGAACACTTCATATCGAAGGGCGCATCAAAGTTTGTCATTGTTCCGTTCACGGAGCCGCAATCGTTACAGGAATGGAACGATCATTTAGGTTCTGCAGCCGAATATCTCATGTCGCTACAGAACTGATACTTCTATTTCTTTTTTGACGCTGCGGGCTTTTTGAACTGCGCACAGAAATCAATAAGCAAACGTGTTCCGTATGCGGTTGCACCACGATTCAGCCAACCATCATCGCCATCTGCTTCCATTGGTCCTGCGATGTCAAGGTGTGCCCATGGAACATCGGCAACAAATTCAGAAAGGAAAAGCGCAGCTGTAGTGGCACCAGCTAATGGTCCGCCAATGTTGCGCATGTCGGCCACATTGGAGTCAAGGAGTCGGCGGTAATCAGCAAACAGAGGAAGCTCCCACACCAGTTCATCAGTGCGAGTACTTGCTTGCTTGATCTGGTCAATCACGCCACGGTTGTTACCAAATACGCCTGCCATTTTCTTACCCAATGCACCCATGCATGCGCCGGTCAATGTGGCAATGTCAATCATCGCATCAGGCTTCAACTGTGTTCCCAAACTCAACCCATCTGCAAGAACAAGACGGCCCTCTGCATCGGTGTTATGAATTTCTACGGTCTTGCCGTTGTGCATGGTGAGAACATCGCCGAGCTTCATCGCGCTACCACTAGGCAAGTTGTCAGTGCACATAAGAAATGCGGTGACCTTGGTCTTCACTTTCAATGCGCGCAATGCGCCCATTGTTGCAAGAACTGCCGCCGCACCACTCATATCCATCTTCATCGATGCATGGCTTGCATCACTGGGCTTCAATGAAATACCACCCGAGTCATACATCACGCCTTTGCCCACCAGCACCACATGGCCACGTGCACCCGTCGGGCGATATTCCAACTTGACCATACGAGGTGGCTCTACGCTTCCTGCGTTCACACCAACTAGGCCACCACAGCCCATTGCGATGAGTTGATCGCGGTTGTAGACCGTGGACTTCAATCCACTCTTACGGGCAATCTCTTCGGCATGTTGTGCAAACTGCGTTGCTGTGAGATGCGAAGGTGGGGTGTTTGCAAAATCTCTTGCGGTACATACTGCAGTTGCAGTAGCGATGCCCATTTCCATTCCGGCCTTCACTTGGGCGGGAGATGTACGCGCAATCAACACCACTGATGTCAATGCGGGCAAGGAACTCTTATCGTTCTTCAGATCGACATAGCGGTGCAGAGCAAGCGCCATTCCTTCCACAACAGATTGCGCATTGTCTTTTGCATTGCCTCGTGCATCAGTCACCAAAGTGGTGGCCACTTTTGCATAACGCGCACCGGCACGCGCAGCAGATGCAGCCACAAGGCGCACGGTGTTTGCAGTCAGTGCGCTCATCTCACCAAGACCGACCAAAACTCTGACCGGAGATTGTCCACTCGCGGGAATGATCGTGGTCTGACAGCAACGTCCGTCGAATCCAATTGCAGACAACTCAGCACGGGTATATCCGAGACCGGCAGGCAATGTGCCCGATGATGCGATTCCTATAACAAGAGCATCAATCTTGGCGGGCAGTGTCGAGGCGGTAGTAAACGAAGTACGCATGTCCCCACTCTATGTGAGGTCGGCGAAACTTGTTTGAGCCAGACCCCTACAGGCTTTTTACAGGACGAGAGACGCCTTCTTGCCAGCGGGCCATCGTCCACAGCAAGTCGCTCAAACGATTGAGATAGGGCACCACATACGAAGGAGGCGGTGCCGCCCCAAAGGCTTGACGCTCGGCACGGCGCACCGTGGTGCGGGCGAAATCCAGCCATGCAGAGATGGGATGTTCACCCGGCACAACAAACTCAGTGGGTGGCTCGAACTTTGTATCGAGATCATCGATAATCGATTCCAGTCGATCCACCATCTCAGACGTCACGCTGCTCAAGCCGGGGGTGAGTTTGTGTCGGTTGTCAGGCAAAGTGGCCAACTCGGCCATCAACACATAGAGGTCTTTCATGATGGGCACCACAATGGCGTCAACATCAGAGCCATGACCGGCAGCTGTACGTACGAGACCAATAACGGCCTGCGCTTCGTCAACGGCTCCGTATGCACGAGGCAACTCACTGTCTTTAGGTACTCGACCTCCGTAAAACAGTCCAGTTGTGCCGTCATCACCTTCACGGGTGTAAATCTTCTCGCGCGCCATATCACGACTCTAAAGCCCCAAGCCCAGATGTTGTGCATTTGCGCATGTGTCATCTGGCGATAACCCCCATGACACACTGCCCATTGGCCACTTAGCCAACTAGCGTGTAAGTCGTCATGACGCGCCAGCCTTATTTAGATGCAATTCGGGAACGAGTGATTGTTTTTGACGGGGCCTTTGGCACCTTTGTCCAAGATCTCGATTTGGGACCTCAAGATTTTGGAGGCGAATCCCTTGAGGGCTGCAACGAGATGCTCTGCCTCTCTCGGCCCGACGTCATCGAATCTATGCATGCTGCGTTTCTTGACGCCGGAGTAGATGCGATTGAAACTGCGAGCTTCGGGAGCTTCTCGACAGTTCTCACCGAATACGACATCCCTGAGCGTGCCTATGAACTCAATGTTGCCGCTGCCGCTATCGCACGACGGGTTGCAGATACATACGAAAGCGACGGTCGTCCTCGTTATGTAGCGGGCTCTATGGGTCCTGGAACAAAGTTGCCCAGTCTTGGCCACATCGGATTTGCAGAATTGCGCGATGCCTACGCCGAACAGGCACGCGGCCTTCTCGATGGTGGCGTGGATCTTTTCTTGATTGAAACATGTATGGACTTGCTGCAGATCAAGTCAGCAATGCAGGGATGTCGTCAAGCAATGAAGGACTGTGGTCGCGAAGTACCCATTCAGGTGCAAGTGACCATGGAAACCACGGGACGCATGTTGGTCGGTACCGAGATTGGTGCTGCATATTCAGCATTGGCTGCAATGAAGCCCGATGTCATTGGTATCAACTGTGCAACCGGACCCGCCGAGATGCAAGAACACCTTCGTTATCTCAGCGAACACTCCTTGCTCCCGATCAGTGTGCTTCCTAACGCAGGGCTTCCCTCGGTTGTAGATGGCAAGACTCATTACGACCTAACCCCCGAACAACTTGCAGAGTTTCATCGCCACCACGTCGCCGATTTGGGAATTGGTGTTGTCGGTGGTTGTTGTGGAACCACACCTGAGCACATGCGCCAAGTCTGTGAGGCAGTGCGAGCAGTAGAACGCAAGCCTCGTACTCCAGTGTCAGAGCCAAGTGTGACTTCGCTGTACTCCCCTGTCACTCTTGAACAAGACAACAGTTTCCTCATCATTGGCGAGCGCACAAATGCAAATGGTTCCAAGGCATTTCGCGATGCGATGCTGCGCGAAGACTGGGATACCTGTCTCAAGATGGCCACAGAACAGATTCGTGAAGGATCACACGTTCTCGACGTCTGCGTGGATTACGTAGGGCGAGATGGACGAGTGGATATGCATGAAATTGCTTCTCGCTTCGCGTCCCAAGCCAGCGTCCCGTTAGTTCTTGACTCCACCGAACCCGAAGTCATGGAAGCTGGTTTGCTGCATGCCGGCGGTCGGTGCATTTTGAACTCAGCAAACCTCGAAGATGGCGAAGCGCCAGGAAGCCGCCTTGATCGTGTCTTTAGCTTGGCGCGTGATTATGGCGCAGCGGTGATTTGTTTGCTCATTGATGAACGAGGACAAGCCCGAGATGTGGAATGGAAGATGGAGGTTGCTCATCGACTCCACGACATCGCCACTACTCGCTATGGACTCTCGGCAAGTGATCTGATTTTCGATGCATTGACATTCCCTATTGGCACCGGCGATGAAGATCTGCGCCGCGATGGCATGGAAACTCTCGACGCCATTGCCCGTATCAAGAAAGAGATTCCTGGCTGCTACACCACGCTTGGCCTCTCTAATGTCAGCTTTGGTCTCAGCCCAGCAACACGTCAAGTGCTGAACAGTGTGTTTCTTCACGAAGCACGTGAACATGGTCTTGATTCAGCAATCGTGCATGCATCAAAGATTCTGCCTCTCGCACGTATCCCAGATGAACAAATCAGTGTCTGCCAAGACCTCATCTATGACCGCCGTACCCCTGGATATGACCCACTCACGAAGTTGCTTGAAATCTTTGCTGGCGTCTCCTCTGTTGCTGCAGTCACCGTAGATAAGTCCGACTGGACAATTGAACAGATTCTTCGCCAACGGATTATCGACGGTGACCGCGAAGGACTCATTGAAGACCTCGATGCCGCCCGTGCACAAGACATTGCGCCATTGGACATCATCAACAACATTCTTTTGGATGGAATGCGCGAGGTGGGTGAACTGTTTGGATCAGGACGCATGCAGTTGCCATTCGTGTTACAGAGCGCCGAAACAATGAAGATGGCTGTGGCACACCTAGAGCAGTTCATGGAGCGCACAGGTGAAAGCAGCGCTAAAGGAAAGCTTGTTCTTGCCACCGTGAAAGGTGACGTGCACGACATTGGTAAAAACCTCGTGGACATCATCTGCACCAATAATGGCTATGAGGTGCACAACATCGGCATCAAGATTGGCATTCAAGAAATGATCGAGAAGGTCAAAGAAGTGAATGCAGATGCACTCGGTATGAGTGGCTTGCTTGTGAAGTCCACAATCATCATGCGAGAAAATCTCGAAGAACTCAACAGCCAAGAACTCAGCGAGATACCCGTATTGCTCGGCGGTGCAGCTCTCACACGAAGCTATGTAGAACAAGATCTTCGCAAGGTGTACAACGGACGCGTCTTCTACGGCAAAGATGCCTTTGAGGGGCTCTCCACTCTTGACAAACTGATGACCATTAAGTCAGGCCAACTTGTTGATCCTGATTACGGCCGCAAGCTTGGAACACGCCTTATTGAACGTGCGCCAAAAGAAAAGGTTGATCCGTCTACTTTGCCTTCGCGCTCACCTTCGGTAGTGACTGATAATGAAGTATTCGTACCTCCGTTTCTTGGCACAAAAGTTGTCAAGGGAATTGGCCTTGATGAAATTGCCGAATACATCAACGAGACGGCGCTGTTCAGGAATCAATGGCAGTATCGACCCAACGAGGGCGAAACTGACGAACAGTTCAAAGATCGCATTCGTCCCGTGCTTCGCGAACAACTTGCAGCGGCCAAAGCCGGTGGTTACCTCGTGCCACAAGTGGTCTATGGCTACTTTGCGGTGAACTCCGATGGCAACGATCTCATCGTATGGACAGACGATACGCGCACCGTGGAAAAGACACGCTTCTCCTATCCGCGTCAATCAGTAGAGCCCTACATGTGTATTGCAGACTTCTTCCGCTCCGTAGAAAGTGGCGAGAAGGATTACGCGGCATTCCACATCGCAACAATGGGTCACCCCGTCAGCGACAAGGCGGCGGAACTTTTTACGGCTAACAAGTACCAGGAGTACCTCGAACTACACGGCATCGGCGTCGAGATGGCCGAAGCATTAGCCGAATACTGGCACCATCGCATTCGCACCGAGTGGGGTTTTGTGCAAGATGACGGCCCCTCTTTGGCGGGACTGTTCCGTCAGCAATACCGCGGTGGTCGATACAGCTGGGGTTATCCCGCATGTCCAGACCTCGAAGACAATGCGAAGGTCGCCATGCTCCTTGAATCTGGGCGCTTAGGCATTGAAGTGAGCGAAGAGACTGGTTGGCAATATCAGCCCGAGCAAACAACCTCGGCCATCATCTGCCATCACCCTCAAGCGAAGTACTTCGTCGCCCGGGACTAAACCCACTCCTCACTAATGAGGTTGAGTTTTATTCCATGTGGATGCAAGGAGCGCATAGTGCCCGTTGAGTGCCACGAGTTCGTCGTGTGATCCCATTTCGGCGATACGCGAATCTGCGACAACAGCAATCACATCTGCACGTTGCACCGTGGAAAGCCGGTGCGCCACCACAATCACACTTCGACCCACCATCAAACGCTCTAACGCTGCTTCCACGAGCATCTCGGTTCCTGGGTCGAGATTTGATGTTGCTTCGTCCAACACCAACACCGCAGGGTCTACCAATGCCGCACGTGCCAACGCCACCAATTGGCGCTCCCCGGCAGACAAGCGCGATCCACGCTCGCGCACTTGAGTCTCAAGTCCATCCGGTAAAGACTCAAACCTTTCGCGCAATCCAATCTTGTTGAGCGCATTGATGAGTTCTTCCTCAGTTGCTTCTGGTTTGGCAATCAGCAAGTTGTCGCGCACCGTGCCATCAAACAAGAAACCTTCTTGAGGTATCACCACAATGCGTCGGCGCAAATCATCCAACGATGCAGAACGTAGATCTACTCCCCCAAATGACACGGTTCCCACTTCGGGGTCATAAAGACGTGCCATGAGTTTGGCCAAAGTAGATTTTCCTGCCCCAGTTGGCCCCACTAGCGCCAAACGTGTTCCGGCCTTAAGCGTCACACTCACATCACTGAGTGCAGAACGATGTGCCCCCGCATAAGTAAAAGTCACCGCATCAACCACAACATCTCCAGAGACAGGAAGCGTGATGGGATTGTCGCTTTCTGCGACATCGGGCTGAGCATCCAATATGCCAAACAGCTTGTGCAAAGCAGCAGCTGCTGATTGCAATGTGTTGTACAACTGCGAGAGTTGTTGCACAGGGTCAAACAAACTTGCGAGCAACAACACAAAAGCCACCACCGTGCCCAGCGAGACTGAACCACGGTGCACCAACCAGCCACCAATACCAATGATCAAAGCCGACGATGCAATACCAGCAAATTCAATAACACCGAAATACCAGGTGGTGACCTTAATGCTGTGGAGATGACTGCGGAACAATGCGCGATTAGATTCCTCGAAGCGACGAATCTGTTCATCCTCGCGTGCATAGGCCTGAATGACTCGCACACCCGCAATGCCCTCTTGCAAAGCAGACAAGTTCGCCCCAACTTTTTCACGGACCTCGAGATAAGCCTTATTGGAGTCTCGTTGAAATTTCACAGAAGCAGCAATAAGGAACGGGAAGACAAGTAGTGAAATAAGTGTCAACTGCCATGACATGGACAACAACAAGAACAATGCAAAGAACAACAACAAGAATGACGAAAGGAACTGCATGAGTCCCCATTGCACAAGTTCTGCCATCGATTCAATATCGGCAGTCATTCGCGCAACAAGAACACCAGCTTTCTCCCGATCAAAAAATGCCATGGATTGTCGTTGCATCTGACCAAAGACTCGAATGCGCAACAAACGCAAGAAACCCTCACCGGCCGAGTTCAACACCACGTATTGAATGCGCCCGATGACATAGGCAATCGCGACTACGACGAGATACATCACCACGGTGAAGTTCAGTGCTCCTGCATCTCCTACACGAATGCCTGAGTCGATTCCATGGCGCACAAGAACCGGACCTGCCAAGGTACAAATCACCGAAATTGTGACGAGCAGCAAAGCCCACGCACCTTGTCGACGGAACTCACCAGCCATGCGAATACTGCGCATGAGAACCACACGGGTCTGTGTGCGCCCTAGTTTTTGATCTTCTTCAATTCCCCCACGATCAGCCCACATAGTTACTCACCGACCTTTTCTTCACTCCATGCAGCAAGCACTTCGCGATACTTGGCATTGGTGGCGAGTAATTCATGATGTGAACCACTTGCGGCAATCACACCTTTATCGAGCAGTACCGCACGGTCAGCTAATTCAATGGTGGCGGGACGGTGAGCAATCACCAAAGTTGTCCTGCCACGCATCACTGTGGCAAGCGCATCACGAATCTCATGTTCCTTAGTCGGATCAACGGCCGACGTTGCATCGTCGAGAACCAGAACACGAGGATCAGCAACTATCGCGCGTGCAATAGCCACGCGTTGGCGCTGCCCACCGGACAACGAATAGCCGCGCTCGCCCAAAGGAGTGTTGTAGCCATCGGGTAATTCCATGATGAAATCATGGGCGCCAGCCAACTTTGCGGCGCGCTGTACAACTTCTGCATCAATGCCAGGTTTTGCAAAGGCAATGTTTGCAGACACCGTGTCATGAAACAACAAGGTGTCTTCAAACACCACACCTACAGAGCGACGTAGGTCCGACAAACTCAACTCGCGGAGATCTATTCCGTCGAGGAGAATTCCCCCAGCTTGTGGGTCATAGAAACGCAACAACAATCGCGTAATCGTGCTCTTCCCCGATCCGGTAGCTCCCACGATGGCGACAGATTCGCCAGGTTCTACAACAAGGGAAAGCCCCTCCAGCACCCGTACATCGGTATGGCCAATGTCGTAACCGAATCGCACATTGTCGAATCGAATAGCACCAACTGGTTGTGCCAATCCGGCAACGGGAAGAGGCTTGGGATGAGTGGGGTCAGCAATGGCAGGAACTTCCGAGAGGATTTCATTCACGCGCAATAGCGCAGCAGCCGCACGCTGGGCGAATGCAATGGTCATTCCAATATTGCGCATGGGCCAAATCAGCATGGTGAGATAGGTGTTGAACGCAACAAGGCCACCCACACTCATATCTCCATTGATAACTCGATGACCACCAAGGCCAAGTACCGCAACCAAGCCCAATGAAGGCAAAAGGTCAATTGCGGGAAGGAAGCGGCTACGGATGCGCGCTGCCTTCATCGACTCTCGACGAATGTCGTCAGCTTCCACCAATAGCTTTGCCTGTTGCACGCGCTCAGCGCCAAAGCCTTTGATGACGCGAATGCCCGATACGGACTCTTCGACAATGTTGGCCAATTGGGCCTGTTCTTGTTGCACTGCCAATACAGCAGGGTGAATCTTGTGCGAAAAACTGCGTGCAGAGATATTGATAAACGGCAACGGGGCCAAAGACACAGCGGCTAGAAGTGGATCAGAGATAAACAAGATCACCACCACACCAATCACCATGGTGATCTGAGACACGAAGATCGGAATGTTGACCACGAAGCCTTGTACTTGTTGCAAGTCGCTTGATGCACGACTCATCAACTGTCCAGTTTGTGCCTTGTCGTGGAAACCCACATGGAGACCCTGAATCTGTGCGAACAGTCTCTCTCGCAGCATGGTTTCAGTAAGTCGGCTCTCACGAAACGCTATGTACCGACGCCACCCTGCAAATACACCCGCCACCGTGGCTGCGCCCAAGATCAACATCGTCCACAACAGCAACGAACCGTTTTTCTCAATACCGCGGTCGATGGCCAAACGCGTGAGTTGTGGAACCGACACCTTGCCCAGAGTCCACATCAGTCCAATGGATGCGCCCATGAGGAGTGCACGTTGCTGCAAACGAAGGGTTGCAAAAAGAAGGGCCCAACCTTCTCGTGTCACACCTTTGGACTCAGACATTGTTATTTATGAGCCGATGGTGACAATGAACGCACTGCGTCCCAGTAATTCAATTCGGGATCAAATGGCATGATTGCCAACGATGAAGTAGTGACTCCATTGTCAAAGTACTGACGAATACGATCGCGGCAGTACTCGGGTGATCCATGCACGATGAGTTGGTCCACTACCTCATCGGGAATTGCAGCCAGGGCGGCTTTACGGTCTCCTGCTTTCCAGTTCTCCCACATTCCTTCAAAGGCATCTCCGCGACCCAACCAGCGATGGAAGTCTGCATACACCGGCACATTCATGTATGCCGCAATGGCAAAACGGGCAGCTGCGCGTACAACTTCAGTATTCGTAGAAGGACACACAAAGATACGCGCCACGATCTCTTTGGGTACCCCCGCTGCAGCCGAATGAACTACTTGAGCAACAGTGCGCACATCTTCGGGACTTAACCAGTTGATGATCGCTCCATCTGCTTCGCGAGCAGCAAGTTTCAACATTCCTTCGCGCAACGCTGCAACAAGAATTGCAGGCTTCACTTCTGGTCGAATACCGAGTCGAAAACCATCCACCGTAAATGTGTCGTATGTATGGGCCACTTTTTCACCCGAGAGTGCATCATTCAAAAAGCGCACGACATCACGTACCTTTTTGTATGGCTCCACAAAAGGAATGCCATTCCACTTCTGCACAATGACATTGCTCGATGAACCGACGCCAATGGCAAATCTTCCAGGAGCCGCATCTGCCAATGTGGCTACCGATTGCGCAAAACATGCTGGGCTGCGCGTGTAGGCCGGCACAATTGCAGTACCTAAACGCAAGCGTGGCTCCCATGCAGCTGCCATTGCGAGTGGAGTAAATGCATCTGCTCCATCGGCTTCTGCAGACCAAATGTCTGTGTAACCCATATCGGCGAGTTCGATCAACTTTTCACGATGAGTGTGCAGATGACCCGGCAGTGGCACCGTCATTCCTGGTCGAACTGGTTGCCCCCCATGTGATTGTGCCCCGTATGCATTCATAACTACCCCTTATGTATTCGTGCGATACAACTTTGACTGGCTGTTGCCATAAGCGTTCCGTCTTCGGCAAACATATGCACTAACCCGTGCCCAAAACCTCGCGCCACACCATGAATGCGAATGTCGAGCAAGACCCATGTTGTGGGCACCAAATTCATCACCCTCAAAGTGTTGTCTAATGAGTTGCCCCCACCGCGAATACCCAAGGCTTGCCCTACGCCACGAGGAACAAAATCACCAAGGACTCCCAAAGTGGCTGCATCTACACCTTCAATCACTTCTGGCAGACGTGCCCACATGATGGTTTGACCATCTCCCAAGGAGCCGTCAAGTTCTTCTTCGGTGCGCGACTTGACTACACGCTCTTCCATGAAGTCATGGATTGTGCCTTTAAGCAGATGGCGATGTTGCCATTCGGGATACGACATCGGCGGACCCACATCAGGTGCTTTTTCGAATTGACCCGAAAACTCAAAATCACGATCACCCAGTGCTGCATTGACCGTAATGATTTCGCGCTCACCCACATGACCCACCACACGAGCCTGTGTGATTGCATTTCCCGCAACGGGAACAATGACATCAATATCCATCACTTCGCCGGGGCGGGCATAACTGAGATACTGCGCGGTCGTCCACACCACATTGCGACCCGTTGCGCCTTCCAAAGCCGAGATGGCCGCGCCAAGGGCGCTACCGCCATACAAGAAGTTGCCACCCGTGCACAATTTCTTTTCCACTGGCAAATACCAGCGAAAGGGATTGTGGGTTTGTCCTAAACCCAGGAATGTACGACTATCCATGGCATATTGACCCTACTCCCCGAGGCGTTTTCCCAACGGATTGAAAACCGATGGCGTGATGTAGTTTTCCTTTATGACTATGACTCCATGGCTAGGCGATGCATGTTCACTTGTTGATGAGTTTCGCGCAGGTCGCCGATCTCCCAAAGAAGAAATGCAGGCCACACTCGACGCTGTCGCATCCAGCACTCTCAATGCCGTCTCATTTGTAGATGCCGAAGGCGCACTCGAGCGGGCTGCGAATGCTGATATCTCGCTTCCTTTTGGTGGAGTGCCACTCGGTATTAAAGAACTTGATTCCGTCAAAGGCTGGCCAGAGACTGAAGCATCGGTTCCCTTGTCGGACAGAATTGCGCACTACACCAGCATTCATGCAGAACGCATCACCACACAAGGCGGCACTGTTCCCTTTGGACTCACCACTGCAAGTGAATTTGGTGGAGTGAACCTCACGCGCACTGTACTCAATGGCGCTACTTACAACCCCTGGGATCTCTCACGCACACCAGGTGGATCATCGGGTGGAAGCGCATCTGTAGTTGCAGGCGGAGTCTGCACACTTGCTACCGCTGGAGATGGTGGTGGCTCCATTCGAATCCCCGCAGGTTTCACAGGGCTTGTCGGCCTCAAAGCCACATACGGCCGCATTCCTCGCGGGCCACATAGTCAATACGGCAATCTCACCGTCACTGTGGGTTGCGTGTCTCGCAGTGTGCGCGACACTGCACGTTGGTTTGATGTCTGCAACGGACATGATGCACGCGATCCATTGTCGCTACCCCGTGTTGAAGGATGGGAGAAAGCACTGGGCACAATCGATGTTGCAGGCCTGCGCGTTGCAATTGTTCCGGACTGGGGTGGTGCTGTGGTCTCGCCACAAATGTGGTCGGTACTGCTTGACACAGCTGAGCACCTCGTGTCCTCTGCACGACTCACTCGAGTCGATGGCATTGATACATCTGTTCCACGCATGGGAGCAGCATGGTCAATTAGCGGGATGATTGAAATTGCTGCAGTACTTGGCGACAAGTGGCCTGAATGTGCAGATGTCTTGACCCCCGAGATGCGTATGGGTCTTGAATTCACCGCAGGACGCTATTCATCAGAAGCGCGTGCACGTATTGAAGAACGACGCGCCGCACTCAACATGAAGATGGCTGAGATTTTCGATTCTGTAGATCTCATCATCACGGCTACAAATCCCGACGTTGCATTTAACGCCGAAGGTCCACTGCCTGGAACCTTCGGTGGCATCAAAGCGGGAGCGGGTAACAATGGCCTCTTGACTTTCCCCTGCAATCTCTACGGCAACCCTGCTATCTCGGTACCAGGTGGCTTTGTGGATGGCCTACCTGTGGGTCTACAAATTGTGGGACGGCACTTCTCTGAGCAAATTCTCTTGGAACTTGCCCACATCATTGAAAAAGAACGACCCTGGCCACTAACGGCCCCCACATCGCCGAGCTGATATCCATGAGTGCAACATCAATGACACAAGCCGAGAGAGAACAGTTTCTCGCTGATCTACACGTAGGGATTTTGGGCATTGAACGTGCTGATGGTCCTCCACTGACTGTGCCCATTTGGTACATCTATGAACCAGGTGGTGAACTGTGGTTTCTGACAGAGCCCGATTCCTTAAAAGGGCGCTTATTGCGCAAGTGCATGCGGTTCAGTCTTTGTGCACAATCAGAATCACTTCCTTACAAGTACGTATCAGTAGAAGGAACTGCCACAATTTCTGCAGCAGATAGAGAACTGCATAGTCGACCCATGGCACATCGCTATCTCGGAGCAAAAGAAGGCGACAAATACACCGACAGAGGCTCGGACTCCAATTCAGTCCGCGTATCAATGATTCCTGAGCGCTGGCTCACTGTCGACTACTCGAAGTTCTAGGCAAGCACAGCGCGCGCAACCAAGTCGGTGCCGAACGCTGTGAGAATTGCCAAATACAAAAGACCTGTTGCGGCCATCACCGCCGAGTAACTCGGCTCTTTAAGTGCTGCGCGAGTCACTTCTGTCAAGACCACAGTGGTGATTGCACATGCAATCCAAAACCATCCCAACATCCCTCCCCAGCCATCATCAATAGATCCACTCAGAACACTGAGCATGCCCGTGGGGAGCAACATCACTGCAATTTCAATCGGCGTCACTACTCGCAACACTGTGACGAGTTCTCCCAATATGGATCGTGGCAACCCCGGCTGCACCAAATACCAATGACCCAACAACATGGCATCACTCACTGCACCCAAAAAGATTGTGCCCACTGCAATTCGGGCCAAGTTCACCGCAGTATCTCCTGGCCCGACAGCAGAATCAAATGCCGCCACCACAAGCCCCACTGCGCCGACAGCTGGCGCAACAAGATCCCACCGTGGATTCTTTCGTCGTAATGTGGCCAGCGAGATCACTACAACAGCAATTGCTGATACATCTCGCACAGCTACAAAGTCCACCAAGAATCCTGCAGCTGCTGACCCTGCGGCCAAAGTTGCAAAAGAGCCACGTAGCAGCCATCCGTAACCGGCACCAATGTCATGACGTCGCGTGGTGTACGTCAGATAGAATAGTCCACCTTCGGACCATTGCT
>WLGS01000033.1 GCA_009703125.1 Actinomycetota bacterium | reverse complement strand
TCACGCGGTCATAACCAATACGTGCGAGTCGTACTTTGGCTTCTGCTTCAAAACCCATCTCTGCAATGAGAACGATGTCTTCATCGGGACGAATCACAGAACCTGCGTATTCGGCATAACGACCTGCCAAACCCACATTCACCGATCCACGAAGATGGCCTGTGGCAAAAAACTGTGAATCACGCGTGTCGATTATTTGGAGACCTTTGTCGCGTGCATCGAGCAGTTGGGTGAGTGTCAGCTTTGTGGGCATCGCGTGCTCATCGAGTGTCTCTCGATCTTTTTGATTGAGCACTGCGTTGTAGACGAAATAGCCAGGTGCTTCTGGCTGACCCTCGGTGACCGCAGCAACAAATGCATCTGCGTTGGTGAACTGCAGCGCGTAATTAGTGGCGCGTTGTTCGCCCAAGGTGGAAGAGGTCTCGGTGGACAAGTTCTTGCCACATGCTGAACCTGCACCATGGGCAGGAAACACGCGAGTGGAATTGGGCAAAGTGAGGATCTTGTTGTGGATGCTGGAGAACAACATATGGCCAAGCTCATCTGCTGTTTTACCCACGCTCACCAATAAGTCTGGGCGACCCACATCGCCAATGAACAAGGTGTCGCCAGTGAGGATGCCATAGGGCTCCGCGTCGCCTTCTTTGGCCCACACCACATATGAGGTGGACTCTGGTGTGTGACCAGGAGTGTGGCGAGCCTCAATCACAACGTCACCAAACTTCAATCGCTCACCGTCGGCAAGGAGGCGAGCAGGGAATTGAGGCCTTGCTTCTGAGCCGTAACAAATGACAGCGCCAGTGGCTTCGGCAAGCTCCAAGTGGCCCGACAGAAAGTCAGCATGAAAATGGGTCTCCAACACGTGGGTGATGGTGAGCCCCAATTCGCTTGCCCGGTCGAGATATTGCTGAATGTCGCGCTGTGGGTCGACCACTGCTGCGTTGCCGCTTGCTTGGTCACCTACCAAGTAGGAAGCATGTGAGAGACATTCAAGGTAGAACTGTTCAAGAATCATTGGAAATGTCCTTTCGGGGTGTTTCTATGATGATACCCTAGGGGGTATAACAATTTCGACTCAAAGGAAATTCCCATGAAGATTGATCCGCAGGTTCACGACAATCTCTTGAAGCGCCTGGCTCGTATTGAAGGTCAGGTGCGCGCCGTACGCAACATGATCGAAGAAGGCCGTGAATGTCGGGACATCATTACTCAGGTCTCAGCTGCCAGCACTGCGCTCGACCAGGTGGGCTTTCGATTGCTCTCTAGTGGTTTGCAGCAATGCATGAACGATCCCAAGCAAGCCAAGAAAGACGGTTTTGATCTCGAAGAGGTTGAGAAGCTGTTTTTGAAGTTGGCCTAAACCCATGACCGATTCACGTTTTAGTCATCTAGATGAGCAGGGCAATGCCCGGATGGTGGATGTAGGGGACAAAGCCGCCACTCGCCGACGCGCAGTTGCCCGCGGTGCCATTGTGATGAAGCCAGAGACCTCGGCTGCAATTACGAACAACGGGTTACCCAAAGGTGACGTGTTGGCTGTGGCGCGCATTGCCGGAATACAAGCTGCCAAGAAAACAAGCGACCTCATTCCGCTGTGTCACCCATTGATGTTGACCTCGGTGTCAGTTGACCTTGTGGTGGGCGATGGCGTCGTCAACATCGAAGCGTGTGTCGAAACAACGGGAGCAACCGGGGTAGAGATGGAAGCACTCACTGCATGTTCGGTGGCTGCGCTCACTCTGTACGACATGTGTAAGGCCATCGACAAGACCATGGAGATCGGCCAGATTGCCCTCTGGGAGAAGTCCGGCGGGCGCTCCGGGGACTTCTCTCGGTAGGAAATAGTTCACTTCCACCCCATTTTTGAGCATTTTTGAGACATTTCGGGCATTTTTTGCACACTTCTGGTCCCTATGAGTCGCAGACAAAGGTATTGCTTACTAGGCTTCTCAAAGCGTCTTAGGACGCCACTCGCCTGTACAGCCAGTACGGGGTGGACCACGGTCAACAGTTCTTGTTCCCGATTCAAGGTGTACTTCAGTAGATGAGCAAACTTGTTCTCCTCATAGTTGGAGCCATGTGGATGGCAGTTCTTCTGCCTCCAGTTCTGCGTTCTCGTTTCGATGGCGGCGGCGTGTCGTCCGTGTCTGATTTCCGTCGTCAGCTGAACACGTTGCAGCGCACACAAGGCCCAGTGGGTGCACCCCATGCCATGCGCGCAATGTCTCGTCCTCTTGCTCCGGCTCCTCGCTCGGTTCCTGGTCGTGCGCTTCCTGGTCGCCCAATGCCTAGTCGTGCGCCTATGCAAAGCGCCCCCACCCGTGGGTATCAGCGTCCTCGTCTTGTTGCCTCCGATGGAATGCTCGAACAAGAGCCACGCCACCGTCGCTCACACCACACAGCAGAACTCCCACGTCATCACTTCGCAGCGGAATCTGCCTTCATGTCGCCACGTGAAGTAGTTCGTCGCCGTCGCGTCAATGTCTTGTACGGGTTGATCGCAGCCAATGCTCTCACGCTGTTCCTTGGTCTCACCACTGGCTCATCGATGATGGTGTATGCCTTCACTGTGGCGTTCTTGGGCCTTGGCGCCTACTGCTACATCTTGGTGCAACTACGCAACCAGGAATACCTGCGCCGCTACTACGGCCAGCGCCACGCCGCCTAATTTCGGCTGGTCTGATTTTCCCGAGTAGGGGTACCCAGTTCTAGACTGCGGTCTTCACAACATTGGGGGAAACTAATGGCACTGTCTTGGACTGACGCACAAAATGCAGTTCTCAATCCGGGATCCGGAACACCGTTTGAATTGGTGGAGGACACTGTTTTTGGAGTGAAGATGGAAGTGTTCAAGAACACTCCTCCGAACCTTGCTCTTGTGTTGCAAAATGCTCGCAACTTCGGCGATGCAACATTCCTTCTCTACGAAGGCGAACGTTGGTCGTTTGCTCAAGTGATGGACCAAGTAGATGGTCTCTCGCACTTGTTGGTGCATAAGTACGGAATCAAAAAAGGTGACCGCGTGGCCGTGGCGATGCGTAACTTCCCCGAATGGATCATGTCCTTTGCGGCCATTATCTCCGTTGGCGCGATCAACGTGTCGTTCAATGCTTGGTGGACCGAAGACGAAATGGAATTCGCATTGCTTGACTCGGGCGCCAAGGTGCTCATCGGTGATCAGCAACGCATCGATACTGCCCACGCCACATGTCGTCAGCACGGCATCAAGATGCTGTGCGTGCGCCCCGAGCGTGAAGTAGGCGCCGATGTCGACGAATGGGCAACAGAAGTAAAGACAGGTCTTGGACCCATCGTGGCTGACATCGGCATGGATGACGATGCGACCATCTTGTACACCTCGGGAACCACGGGCCGCCCTAAAGGTGCTGTGTCCACGCATCGTGCAATCTTGAGTTCATTGATGGCGTTCTCTGCGCGCAATGCCGTGCTCAAGCTTGCCTCAGATGGTCCAGAAGCACCTGCGGATCCTTTCCCACCGTCGTTCATTCTGATTGTTCCGCTGTTCCACGTGACGGGTTGCGTACCTGTGATGTTGAGCTGTTTCATGGCGGGCCTGAAACTGGTGATCATGTACAAGTGGGATGCTGGTAAAGCATTGCCAATTATTCAAGATGAAAACATCACCAACTTTGTTGGCGTGCCCACTCAAAGCTGGGACTTGGTGAACCATCCTGATTTCGACAAGTACGACACGTCGTCATTGCGTGCCGTCGGTGGCGGTGGCGCACCTGCGCCTGCAGCACTCGTGGACAAAGTGGCCAAGAGCGTGAAAAAGGGAAGTCCGCAATTGGGGTACGGCATGACCGAAACCAATGCATACGGACCAGGCAATACCGGCAAGTTCTACACCGATCGTCCTACATCGACGGGACGTGCAACACGGCCGATGCGCGTGGAAGTTCGTGATCCTGAGACTTTTAAGACTTTGGGACCAAACGAGATGGGTGAGATCTGCATGTCAGGTCCGATGTTGATTCGTGGTTACTGGAATCGACCTGATGCAACTGCTGAAACCATTGTGGATGGTTGGTTGCGCACAGGCGACGGTGGCTACATCGATGACGAAGGTTTCTTGTTCATCAAGGACCGCATCAAAGACATGATCTTGCGCGGTGGTGAGAACATCTATTGCGTTGAAGTGGAAAACGCCATCTACGAACACCCTGCAGTGCATGAAGTTGCAGTCTTTGGTGTGCCACACGAACGACTCGGTGAAGAAGTTGCAGTGGCAATATTGCCCAAAGAAGGTCAATCCATTAACGCAGAAGATCTCTGGAAGTTCTTGGACGGCAATATCTCATCGTTCAAAGTGCCCAATCATGTGATTGTGATGAATGAAGAATTGCCACGTAACGCTGCCGGCAAGTTCTTGAAAACAGCATTGCGCGACATGGTCGCTAAAGGTCAGTTAAAACCCACCAGCCGATGACATTGCTGCGGACTCACGTTCGCGTAATGCAACATTGACGCCATGACGCTCGAGCACTTGCTCGAGTGTCTTGGCTGACTGCGGCAATGGATGTTCTGTGAAGAACGACTGCACATCTGCGCGTAGTGCTGGTGTATTCAACGTGGTCACCGACGAGGCCATACGAATGATGGTGTTGCTGGGGAAGCGTTGTTCGGCTTCGTGCCAACGTGTGCGCACAATGGTCCAAGCTTGGGCGCCGTGATATTTGTTCGCAATACAACGGTTGAGAAGAAACGGTGCGTCTTGGCTTTTTACTTCATCGGTAAAGGCCATCTCACAGGTGCGCTGCATCAGTTCGGCATCGTCGAATTCGGCTAGTGCGTACAGCATGCGGATCCGCTCTTGCGGGGTGGTGGGTTCACGGAATCGTGCAAGGAACCAGTTGTAATCGCTGGCATCGCCCGTGCTTGCCACAACTGAAGTTGCCGAAGCTACAAGTTCGGGATCTTGTGAGGCGTTCTCTAACAAGATGGCACGACTGCGCTGTTGGGCCTGTAGGTCATTACCCAAGACGGCCAAAGTGCTCAGGAGTAGTCCACGCAGTTTTGCACGAAGGTCTGGTTCGTCTGCCACAGGTTCTGTACCAAGTTCGTTGTAGGCAGGAGTGACAAGCTCGATCACAAACTTCTGAAATGGCGCCATTGCATCACGCTCAATGACGCGTCCTAAACCTTTCAGGGCAGCAGTCATTGCTTGCCACACTGCCAAGTCGCGCTCGCCAGTGAAACCTTTGAGGAATGACAACAACTGTGCGCTCGACATCGCACCGGCGAGCGTGGCGTTCCATGCATCGTCCACCAAGTTGTATCGCTCGAGTGTGTCCAATGTGGCGAGTGCATCACCTGTGAGGCGCTGCATGAGCTCTGTGGAGTAATCCACGCGATAAAAACCTGGACCTTCTGCATTGATGACGACCAGTGCATCGGGGTGAGGTAATGCCACACGCGTTGATTCCGATGTCAGCAACACCTTCAAGGTGGTGTCACCATTGCGCACATGAATAGGTACGACCCACACAGTTGCATTCGGGGTGTTGTCATAGGTGAATTGACGTTGCGATAACACAAGTTCTGCACCATCAAGATGTGCTGACACAAGGGGGTAACCGGCTTGCCAGATCCATGAATCCATGAGTTGGCGCACAGGTACCGCATCGCCACCATCGCTGGCCACTACTTCTTCAATGGCATCCCAAAGATCATTGGTCTCGGTGTTTCCGTAGGAATGCTTCTTTAGATAATGACTCACGCCTGCACGGAAACGTTCTTCACCGAGGTACTGCTCCAACATGCGCAAGAGAGCCCCACCTTTTTGATACGTGAGCACATCAAACATGCCTTCTGCGTCTTGGGGGGAATGCACAGGGAATTCAACAGTGCGCGTGGCATGCAGCGAATCCACTTCGAATGCTGCGCTGCGTTCCAAACCAAAAGATGTCCAGCGCTTCCATTGCGGTGCGAATGCATGACATGCAGCAATTTCCATAAACGTTGCAAATGCTTCGTTCAGCCAAATGCCATTCCACCAACCCATGGTGACTAGGTCACCAAACCACATGTGCGCTAATTCATGCGCCACCACATCGGCCACGAGTTCTTGTTCCACTTGTGTAGAGGTTGCAGGGTCCACCAACAACAACACTTCACGGAACGTGATGCACCCCACGTTTTCCATTGCGCCCATTGCAAAGTCGGGCAATGCAATGAGGTCTACTTTCTCGCCGGGGTAGGCGATGCCGTAATAGTTCTGGAACCATTCCAAAGCAAAGGCGCCAATCTCGAGCCCAAATGCAGTGAGATGCGATTTGCCCGGTACATGTACAACGCGCAATGGCACATCTCCCACCATCACCGGTGTAGTTGCCTCTAGTGGGCCGACCACGAAAGCCACTAAGTATGTGGACATCACCATCGTGTCGGAGAACCACACTCGCACCGTGCCATCACCACGATCTTCACGTCGAATTTCTGGACTATTAGAGATTGCTAACAGGTCTTCCCGCACAGTGAGATCAACAGCGAATACTGCTTTGAAATCGGGCTCATCAAAACAGGGGAATGCACGTCGGCAATCGGTGGATTGCATTTGTGTGGTGGCAATGGTCTGGGTGTTGCCGGAGTCGTCCACAAATGTGGATCGATAAAACCCGCGCAATTTGTCATTCAAGATTCCCGTAAAGGAAATACCAATCTCTATTTCGCCGGGAACAGTGTCATGGGTGATGACGAGTCGTTCAAGATCTTCGATGAGTTCCCATGGGCAGTCGCGGCCGTTGACAGTTACTGAATGAATGGTTAGCTCAATGGCATTGAGAACTATTTCGCGGGTGGCCTCTGCGGCAGTGGCTGAAATGGACACAATGCCAGTAAATGATGCGTCGTCTAATTGGGGTGCAAGGGAAACCTTGTAGCGCGAGGGCACAACTGTGCGGGGCAAACGATGGGGATTGTGTAGATGGCTCACTCGATGAAGGCTAGTGGTGGGTGTGTGCGGACTACGGTGGTGAATCGTGCCACGCCAACATCCCTTCACCGCCCATGTCCCTGCTCTTGTGAACAAAGAGGGAATCCTCTATGACGTCGTGGGTATTGGTAATGCCCTGGTCGACATGATCGCCATGGTGGACGATGCTTTCTTGACCTCACAGTCGATGATTAAGGGCTCTATGGCCCTCATTGAAACCGATCGTGCCGTGCAGCTCACCACTGCTGTGGGTACCACCACTCGTACAAGCGGAGGTTCTGGGGCAAACACCATTGCCGGCATCGCAAGTCTCGGCGGAGAAGTGGCCTTCATTGGCAAGGTATCCAATGATGACTTAGGCCAAGAGTTCGCCTCCGACATGGTGTCGATGGGGGTGGAGTTTCTGTCTGGTGGAGCCGCCAGTGACATCCCGACTGGGCGTTGCATTATTGCGGTTACCCCAGATGCCCAACGCACAATGAATACCTACTTGGGTGTCTCTACTTTGTTGGCCTTTGATGACGTAGATGCATCGATAGTTGCCGCAGGTGCAGTGCTGTATCTAGAGGGGTATTTGTTTGATCGCGACGAAGCAAAACATGCATTTCGTCAAGCAGCATCGCTTGCACACAGTCATGGGCGCGTTGTTGCACTCACATTGTCTGATGCATTCTGTGTAGACAGGCATCGCAGTGACTTCCGTGCACTTGTGCGCGATGAGATTGATGTGCTGTTTGCCAATGAAGATGAGTTGAAGTCACTCTATGAAGTAGACGACTTTGATGAAGCAGTGTCACTCTTGCGTCATGACTGTCACATTGCAGCTATTACGCGTAGTGAAAAAGGTTCTGTCATCGTGACGCGCGATGACGTGCATGCTGTGCCAGCAGCACCGGTAGAAGCAGTGGTGGACACAACTGGTGCAGGAGATTTGTTTGCAGCGGGGTTCCTGCGCGGCCTTACTCAGGGAAAAGATCTCACAAGTTGTGCACGCATTGGTGCGATAGCTGCCGCTGAGGTGATTTCTCATGTGGGCCCACGCCCATTGGTACCACTTATTGATTTGTTGCCCAACGACTTGCGATAATCCCTACGCTGGAGTCCTATGAGTGACACATCATCTTTGACAGTTCTTGGCGCCACAGTGCGCGAACCCATTCAACATGTCGAGGTATTTCCCGCACCCGCGCACGTCACCAGCGTCACCTTCACCACCGATGAGTTGTCGTCAATGTGTCCGGTCACACAACAACCTGATCTCTCCACGCTTGTTATTGAATATGTACCCAATGCGCATTGCATTGAATCAAAGAGTTTGAAGTTGTATCTCTGGGGTTTTCGTGATCGTGCAGTGTTTGCCGAGGCACTTGCTGCCGAAATTGCCGGTGAAGTGATGGCCACGGCGCAACCGCACCATGTGCGTGTGGTGTTAACGCAACGCCCACGAGGGGGCATTGAAGTGAAAGCCATCTCGGAGATGTCCGCGTCCTGAACTATTGCTGGCGGCCGCGTTCCATAATTTTGGCGCGACGCTCGGCAACTTTCTTGGGGTCAAATTGTTCACGACGCCATTGAGCGCCCGCTTGTGATTCAAATTCCCAATCTTGTTCTTCTTGCACATGGTGTGCGTATGTGGCACGAATATTGCGCACACCATCTTGTTCATTACCTGCGATGTCACGTGCAATTTGACGGGTGAATGGCATTAATTGATCATGTGGCACCACATGGTTTACTAAGCCGAATGCAAGTGCTTCATCGGCGAGCATAAAATTCCCGGTGAAGCTCATCTCTCGTGCGCGACGCACACCAATTGCTTGAGGTAGCAACACCGTGAGACCCCACCCTGGCATCACTCCTACACGTGAATGTGTATCACCAAACTTTGCGTGCTCTGATGCAATGAGAAAATCACAATTCAATGCAAGTTCAAAACCGCCTGTGACCGCAGCACCGTTGATGGCGCCGATGAGTGGTTTGGCGAGAAGAGGGAAAGGGCCCCGTGCACCCGTGGAGTTTTTGCCACCATCAGCACCGGTGCCCCGCAGGTTGTCTGCTGTGTCGCCTAGTTCTTTGAGATCGAGTCCCGCACAGAACACCGGATCAGCGCCTGTGAGAATAATGACGTCCACACTTTCGTCGTTATCGGCTTGTTGCATGAGTGTGGGCAGAAGACGCAGAATCTCTGTATTGAGGGCATTGCGTGCCTCAGGACGATTCAGGGTCAATGTGGCAATACGTTCTGATACCTCGTAGGTAATTACATCAGTCATGGTTTCACCGTAGTCACTGGTGACATGCTTCAGACTCACTCAACGGGAACTGCAGGGAAGTGGTGTGCGAGACTATCTATATGAGCCTTGTCACCGTTACTGTTACCGATTCTGTCGCCACCTTGACACTCAACAATCCAGATGAGCGCAACACATTGACTGCCCCGATGGTGGCCGAGATCACCGCAGCAATGGACACGATTGAAGCAGATCCGAACATTGGTGCACTGATTGTGACAGGCGCTGCTCCTGCGTTTTGTGCTGGTGCCAACTTGGGCAATCTTGCCGAAGCCACAGGGGAGAGCCTTGGGGTGATCTATGAAGGGTTCTTGCGCATCGCACGGAGTCCATTGCCCACCATTGCTGCAGTGAACGGCGCAGCAGTAGGTGCGGGCATGAATCTTGCATTGGGATGCGACATTCGCATTGCTGCACGTCGCGCAAAGTTCGATACTCGCTTTTTGCAAATTGGTATTCACCCAGGTGGTGGCCATACCTGGATGCTGCGACGCATTACGGGTCCTCAAACAGCGTTTGCGACTGTTGTTTTTGGCGAGATCCTCGATGGTGCAGAAGCCGAACGTGTGGGTCTTGTGTGGAAGTGTGTCGATGATGATCAATTGCTGGCAGAAGCACAGCGATTGGGTGCACGTGCAGCAGAAGCGCCACGGCCATTGCTGGAGAGTGTGAAGAAAACCATTAAGGACATGGCTGATGTGCAGACACATCCCGATGCAGTTGCACGAGAGTTGGAACCTCAATTGTGGAGCACCCGTCAGCCTTGGTTTGCAGAGCGTCTTGCGGCATTGCAGAAAAAGATCTCAAAGAAGTAGTTCTGTCGCAATGCTTGACGAAGCATCTCAGGCGTTGCCCTCTACGCTGTAGCCCTGTGATGCGTCGTATTTGGGGTTTTTGTATAGCAAGCCTTGTAGGGCTTGTAGCGGTCGCCCCTGCTGCACAATCTGCACCCAATAGTGCGCCATGGCATCTTGATCGCATTAACCAGCGCAGTGGTCCAATTGATAGCAATGCAGATTTGGGTGCATTGACGGGCGCTGGAATCAACATCTACATCGTGGACTCTGGTGTGTTGCCCACACATGAACAGTTTGGTGGCCGAGTGGTAGCTGGCACTGATCCAGTATCGAGCACTGGCGAATCAGTGATTGATCCGCGTGCAAGTGATTGTGATGGTCACGGAACACATGTGGCAGGACTTGCCGCAGGAACAACTGTGGGTGTTGCACGTGGTGCAACGGTGATTGCAGTGCGCGTATTGAACTGTGACGGTGATGGCACCGTAGACAATGTCGTTGCCGCATTGAGATGGATTCGTTCGCATCATGTGTCGGGCAAGGCGGCAATTGTGAACTTAAGTTTGGGCGTAGATCGCAACGATGACGGTGCAGCGATCGATGCTCAGGTGACTGAGATGCTCGCAGAAGGAATTGTGGTCACCATTGCTGCGGGTAATGGCAATCAAAATGGTGTCCCATACAACGCATGTGATATCTCGCCGGGCCATGTTCCCGGTGCACTGACAGTTGCAGCCTCTACATTCGCTGATACTGCGGCCTCATATTCCAATGGAGGTCCATGTATTGATCTTTTTGCACCAGGAGGAGATTCCTCAGCACGCATTTTGTCTGCGTGGAATACCGGAAATAGTGATTACTCCAATGATGTGGGTACCTCCATGGCGTCGCCTTTGGTGGCGGGGTATGCGGCATTACTTGCACAACAGCAGCCCAGCCTGTGCGCAGCGCAAATCTCTGATGCAATTGTTCAACGTGCAACGCCTAATGCACTTGGTGGTGTGATTGCAACAACGCCTAATCGTCTTCTTTTCGTGGATACCTCTCCAATTCCTGCAACAGTGCCTGGGCTTGCGAGCAACATCATTACCACTGTCTCGAGTGGTTCTGTACTTGCCAGTTGGGAACTGCCCTGTGATGGTGGGTCAACACTGACAAAGACAACAGTCTCTCTCTATCGTGGTTCCACTCTTCTGCAACGTCGCACATTGACTCCCGGCACCACAACGGCTCGGTTCACAAGATTGCAAAATGGTGTGCAATACCGAGTGCGTGTGCAACATCACAATGCAATAGGTGACGGTGCATCTACCACACGTTGGAAGACGGTGACGGTGCGCGCTTTGCGTTCAGGTGAAACAATTCCTGTGCGTAGCATTGGCCGCTTCGCAGGCGATCTCACAATGAAGTGGAAAGTTGCTTCGTCGAGTCGTGGAGTGTGCAAAGTGTTATCGAATCCCACAAGTATTCGTTTCTTGAGGGCGGGCACATGTCGTGTTGCGATACGCACTAATGCAGGAGGCACACCTGCAATACATAACCTGCGTGTCAATTAAGGCACTGGGTTTTCCCCAGACCATAGGTTTGGGAGATAAATCTCTGCGGAGTACTTCACATTTGATTCCTTGAGGAGTACCTTGACAAAAAGGGAACCACTTTGGAGCCCACGGGCTCCGGAAGGAGGATGTGATGAGTCAACGTCATCGCAATCAGGACCTCGCGCCTGCCCCGCGAGCCGACTTACGGGCCCATGCCCATAATGAACGGCATCGTGTGCATAGCGAGCTGCACTTAGTGGTGGAGGCTGTGCAACACGGCACCGAACCACTAGATGTGATTGAACCGGGACAGGCGTGGAAACCTGTGCACCATCGAGATCCTGTGAAGGCTCTTGAGAAAAGTCGGCGACAGCCCTTGAAGCACTGGAAAACAAAGGACTGGAAACGTCGCAAAGCAGTACGTCGTGCACGTGCAATGGCGTGGGAATCGTTGGCTTAACGAATCCAGTTATTCACTAGTTCGTCGTGGCGTTCATGCCATTCTTCGACGGTGATGCCATAGCGCACGTGATCTTCCCAGACGCCATTGATTTCTAGGAAGCGCAACGCAAGTCCTTCTTCGCGGATGTGAAGTTTCTCCATCACGCGGCGTGAGTTTGTGTTGCGCGGAATGATGCACACCTCTAGACGGTGAAGATTCATCTCTTCAAAGGCGAACTGTGCGAGAACGACAACGGCTTCCGACATGAGTGACCGACCTGCGCGTGCGCGATCAATCCAATATCCAATGGTGGCGGACTGAAAAGCGCCACGTACCACGTTGTTGAGATTGATCTCACCGGCGAATGCACCGTCCACAAAGATGCCAAATGCATATTGGCTTCCTGCGAGGCGTTCACGCTCGCGCGCACCGCACCGGGCGGCGAATACCTCACGATTGATTTCAGGATCGGGATGGTGAGAGAGGCGCTGTGGTTCCCAGATGGTGAGCCACTCTCCATTGCGTCGACGCACCTCGCTCCAGCCATTGAAATCTTGGGGAACCAAAGGTCGTAACACCACGCGGCGCCCATAAAGGCGAAGACCCACACTGGTGGGGCGGGCAGGATGCATTGCCGTCATGACCTGGGCCCTCCTCGCTCAATCACGCCATCAAGAAGATTTCTTGTAGAGACAATTATTTCATCAATGTGAAGACGACGCATTGTCGCAACAAGAATGCAGCAACCCGCCACGATGATGTCGCTGCGGTCCTCGGGTAGGCCTGGGTTCAAGATGCGTTGGCTGTGGTTTTCGGTTGCAAGGGTGCGAAAGACATCTTCGGCTGCATCTTTGGTGAGGACAAATCCATTGAGTACTGCATCATCAAAACTGGACAGACCAATCTCAACTGCAGCCACGGTGACGATTGTGCCGGCAACACCCACCACACGGCTCGGTGTCGTCAGGGCGGGAATGTCGCGAATGATTTCTTCGAGTTCATCTGCTACCGCGCCAATGAGATTGGTGAGATCTTGTGGTGGTGCAGGATCGCGACTGATATGAGAAGAAGTGGCGGTGACTGCGCCAAAAGGAATACTGGCTGACATCTCTGGGCTGTCAAAGCCAATGATGTATTCAGTGCTGCCGCCGCCAATATCAATCACCAATGTGGAGCCATCAATGCGAGGCAGCCCGGAGAGTGCGCCTGCAAACGAAAGTTGTGCTTCGTCTTTTTCCGAAAGCACCTCCACGGGTAATCCAGTGGTGCGTAGAACTAGATCAAGAAAATCGGCAGTGTTGCGCGCACGGCGACATGCTGCAGTTCCTGTGAGGGTGATGTCTGTTGCGCCAAGTTGTTGTGCGGTCTGTATGTGTTGTGCAATCTGGTCGGCGGTGCGTTGCATGGCTTCTGTAGACAACATGCCCGTGTCGTGTAGTGATTCACCGAGACGTGTGGCCGTGATGGTGCGTTGTAGATCGTTGCCCGCGGTATCACGAACTAACAGATTCGTAGATTGTGTTCCAATGTCTATGACAGCGCGAATCATGGGCGTTGTGTCCGTGGGATATTGCGTTCATCTAATTGTTGGGCCACCCATTGACCTACGGCATCGTCGCCACCAGCAAGCCAGTAGGCAAAATGTGCATGCAGGCATTTCACGCCTCGACGTGTTCCTCCGACACCACCAGTGGGACGTGGCCCCACATGTGACTGTGAGATCAAGACATCACGCTCAGAGGCATAACGTTGATGAATGGCATCAATAGTTTCGAGGCCAATCAGTTCTTCCACTACATCAATAGTCGCGTCTGCTTCAAGTGTGCTCACTCCTGAGACATCACGGCGACCCACCAACCAATACAACGTGGGCATCGGTGTGTTGTCGTTCAGCAAAGGGGCGTTCATCAACACCACTGGTGCACCATGTTCATCGCGCACCACAACACGAAAGTCACCTTGAGGTGTGCGTCCAATAAGGGCAGTCACTGCATCAATGTCGGCACCCGTGGGCGCTGTGCCGGGCAATGTCATGTCATCGCAAGATGAAGAACGCAAGAACTGCAGCCACCACAATGACGACAGGAATTGCACGCTTTGCAATGGCACCGGTCGAGACAGACAAAAGATTCAACGCTTCAGCTTCTGGTGCATCAATTTTGCGCACCGCTGGTTCACTCGTTGTTGTCTCTGGCGCAGAAGTCGCAGCAGCGGGAGCGGCCTCGGTTGCAGCTGGTGCTGGTGCAGCGGATTCATTTGCTGGAGCACTTGTTGGTTGGTCTGCGATAAGAACATTGAGATTCTCGACGAATTGTGCGAGAAGCTTGTTGCTGATGTCGGCCATGGTGCCACGTCCGAACTGGGCAACTTTTCCGGTGATGGAAAGATCGGTGTTCACCACTACTGATGTGGAGGATTCGGTGATGGCGGTCAAATCGGCAGTGATAATCGCCGATGCATTTCCCTTGCCACCAATGTCGCGGCCTTCGCCTTTGAGCACGATGTGGTGTGCAACTTCGTCACGCTCAAGAAAGTTTGCTTGACCTTTGAACTGAGCCTGGATGGGGCCCACTTTTACCTTCACGGCACCGCGGTATGTATCTCCTTCAATTTCTTGAAGTTGAGCTCCAGGAAGGCAGGGCGCGATGCGCTCCACGTCGGTGAGAATGCGCCATGCATCGTCGACGGGAACGTTCACGGTGAAGGAATGGTTTAGGTCCATGGGGAAAGATCCTCCGGGGTGTCGATGTCTGCAGAAGTGCCCTTGCAGGCTACTTCTTCTACTAGTTCGGGGCGAAGACGCATCAAGGTGCGGACTCCTGCATCGGGGGCCTCGTCAAGGGAGGAGAACTGATCCCACAACGAATGGTGCAGACGCACAGGGTGGCCTCGTTGGCCCTCGTAGGTGGCCACAGCAATAGGGGAGGTGCTGAGGGCAACAGCACGCCACGCATCGGCTGTGATGAAAGGCTGGTCTCCCAAGGCAAATACGAGGGCATCACAGGTGTGTGCACGCCCGTAGTCAATGGCGGCCTGTACGGAACTTCGCTGACCTGATGCCCAGTCAGGGTTGTGGACTTCGGTCACGTCACTCAGTAAGTCAGAGATATCCACAGCCCCAGTGATGACCACATTGGGTCCGATATTGGCCGAAACCATCGCATCGATGCCATGTCGCACAAGAGGTTGGCCACGAAAGGGGTAACGCAGTTTGTGGATGGGGCCGGTGAATCGCGTGCCGGCTCCCGCGGCCAAAAGCACGGCAAGTATGTTCGTACCTTTTTGGCTCATATCTAATATCCTGCCATGAATGTCCCGACGCCACTTTGTGCATCAAATGCTGACTGTAACAGCAGTGTGTGCGGCGCTCACTGCTCCCTCTGTGGTGCGGGCAACAAGTGATGGTGTGCAAGATCGTTCTGCACAATTGACGACAAAGTCTCCCGGTGCGTATCTGCAAATGCGTGACCATGTGGGCAGAGATGCTGCACGTGCGTTACAGATTATTGCGCGCACAGATAATCACCGTGACGAAAAATATCTGACTGCTCGTCGTGTGGTCTCTGATCGTGTGGCGACACAGATGTCCATCGATGCACAAGCGCTTGACAACGCATGGTCAGCAACGACGCGAAGTCATCAGATTGCTGTTCTTGCAGCATTGACGCAACTTGATGTGCCGTACTTGGTCGGTGCAGAGAATCCTTATGTGAAGATGGATTGTTCTGGTTTGCTCTGGTACGCCTGGCGTGCAGGTGGAGTAGATATGCCACGTGAAGCAGCCGCACAGTTGCATCCCAAGTTGTTGATTCCCCGCAGCAAGGCCCGTGCTGGTGACATTGTGGGTGAAGGTACACACGTGCATATCTATTTGGGTGTGGGGCGCGCAATGATCCATGCGCCAAATACTGGTGGCGATGTGACTTTGAAATTGATGCCCGATGATCAGTGGAATCGCGTTTTGTGGGCTGATCCCACACGGATTGCAATCTTTAGAGTGTCGTAGAACTCTTTAGTGAATTGCGCCGTCGGTGGCGCGCAACGATTGCGCATTGCGCCCAGTACGTGATGCAATGATTTCGCCCACAATAGAAATCGCAGTTTCTTCTGGTGTGCGCCCACCAAGATCAAGACCAATCGGTGAATGAAGACGTGCAAGATCCTCAGGTGAGGAGATACCTACTTCTGCAAGACGCTCGAGACGTTTCGCATGGGTTTTTCTACTTCCCATCACGCCGATGTAGCCCACCTGTGTGGCGAGTGCACCTTGAATAGCGGGCACATCAAATTTTGGATCATGAGTAAGGATGCACACTGCATCTCGAGGTCCGAGCCGTTGTCCGCGTTCTTCAAACACAGGAGTGGGCCATGTCACGCGTACTTCATCAGCCATGGGGAAGCGACGACGTGTGGCAAAGATTTCTCGTGCATCGCACACGGTGACGTGATACCCCAACACTTTTGCCACGCGTGCCAAAGCGGCGGTGAAATCTACGGCACCAAAAATCCACATGGATGGCGGGGGAGAAAAGCTTTCAATGAAGATGCGTACGGTTTCTGTATTTTCTAAATCTTCTGGAGTTGATTGACCTTGTGGGCCGTAGTGGCGCACGATGGTGCGTCCCGCTTCCAGCTCTCCCATTGCATCGCGACCAACAACGCGATCGAGGTTCTCATCGCCAAGTGTCCCCGCGATATTCCCCTCGGGCGTAATGACAAGAACTGCACCCACATGAGGTCCTTCAATCACTGATGCCAAGGCAACAGGTGAGTTATCGCGCACATGAGCGGCAAAGATGTCAAATGCGCTCATCTCACCATTCCAATGGCTGAATGAAGAGATGAATGATTCCGCCACAGGTGAGACCGACAGCAAATGCTTCGTCATCTGAATAGCCAAACGTGACAATACGGCTGGGTTGTTCGCCAGCCAAGATGGCAAGCGCTTCGCTAACCACTGCGCCTTCTACGCATCCACCGCTGACTGAACCAATGACTTCACCGTCTTGGCTGACTGCCATGGCAGCACCTGCGCCACGAGGACCTGATCCTTGAATGTCCACCACGCGTGCCAATGCGACGCGCTTGCCGGCAGCTCGCCAGCGGTCTAAGTCATCGAGGAGTTCACGCATAGTTAATGACCTTAGTGAGGTGTTCGAGAGCGTCGAGAGAATGTCCCTCCACGAAGTCATCAACATAGGGCAAAGCAGCTGCCATTCCACGCGCAAGTGGTGCATACCCTGGTGTCACCTTCAACGGGTTCACCCAGATGGTGCGGAAAGAAACACGTTGTAGGCGCTGCATTTGTTCGCTTAACACGTCGGGATCTCCGCGATCCCAGCCATCGGACAAAATAACCACAATGGCGCCGCGCGCCATGCCGCGCACACCCCATTGATCATTGAAGAGACGAAGTGTTTCACCCAACCGTGTGCCGCCACTCCAGTCCTGCACATTTTCGCCCGCTGTGTGTAATGCCTTGTCTGGGTCTTTGGAGGAGAGTTCGCGTGTCACTCGTGTGAGGCGAGTGCCGAGAGTGAATGCCTCCACGCGTTGGCGACCAGCGACACCTGCATGTACAAAACGTAACAACGCACGCGCATAGGGCTCCATTGAGCCGCTGATGTCGAGGAGAAAAACAATGCGTCGAGGTTTTTCGCCCGAAGTTGTCCAATGACGGCGCATGGGTTCGCCACCGGCTGCAAGAGACGCACGCACTGTGCGACGCATATCGGGTCGTGTGCCGCGGCGAGTTGTGGCGGTGCGTCGCAATGATGCACGTGGGGTGCCAGCAAGGCGCAATGACTCCATGAAATGCATAGCGAGTTTCATTTCCTCGTCGGAATACTCCGCAAAGTCTTTTTCACGCAATGTCTCAACGCCAGAAAATCGCACGGTGATTGTGGGCT
>WLGS01000032.1 GCA_009703125.1 Actinomycetota bacterium | reverse complement strand
CTTTCCATCAAGACGCGCCAAGGTGCACAGCACCCAATCTTGGGCAGCCTTTTGAAACTGTTCCAGCCCAAATGCTCCTTCGACACCCAGCATCTCTTCGATCTGGATTTCAGTGAGAGCACTGCAGTCCTGTGTGGTGACTTCCAATGACATTGACGTGGGCGACTCCTAGACAACCGGCGACATAGTCGCCTACAACATCTTCTATTCTGCCAGTTTTGACTGAATTTCGCCTAACTGAGCAAAAACTAGATGATTTTCACTGCATTTGAGCCAAAAGTAAGGCGCAAAGGTGCAACAGCTTTTTCAAACTCAACAAGTGCCTTGGGTCCGAGGTCGAACATCTTGCCTCCGGCCAATTGCACCTTGCAGGGCGACTGACCTGGAAAATCGGAGATGATTTCCTTCAACGCATCGAGTTTCTCTTTAGTGAATCCAGCGGGCAATGAGATAAGGATCTCAGGAATCTTTTCATGCAAGTTTTGCGGGACCACAATTCGCTGAGCCGAAAAACTTGCAGGCGCATCGTCTCGCTTATTCAAACGACCAAGGACTGTCACAATCACATCGTTGTCAAGAAGGTGACCGAACTCAGAAAGGGTTTTTGCAAAAACTGTTACCTCAATTGAGGCATCCATATCTTCCAAGGAGAAAGTGGCCATCTGATCGCCGCGCTTAGTGAAGCGTCGGTTTAATCCAGAGATCACTCCACCAATAGTGACCGGGCCAGGCTCGCGTGTTTCAAGATCACGAATAGAACTCGATGTCAGGCGACGTAATGCATGCTCGATGCCGCGCAACGGATGGTCAGAGATGTAGAGACCCAACATGTCCTTTTCATGGCGTAACTGATCGGTCTTATTGAATTGCAGATCTGGAATGGCAATCTCCGAAGACCACCCATTAGCGTTCTCCTCTGTGAGTTCGCCAAAAAGCGACATCACACCTTTTTCCTCTTCACGTCGCGCCACAATTGCTGCATCAACGATTGATTCAAACGACATCAGAAGACCACGCCGTGGGTGACCAAGAGAATCAAAAGCCCCGGCCTTAATCAAGGACTCCACTGCCCTTTTGTTCAACGCCTGTTCTGGAGCGCGCTTGGCAAAATCATGAAAGGATTCATATGGTCCGTGTGCGTCGCGTTCTTCCACAATCTGGGCAACAAGTCCCTCGCCCACATTTCGCACAGCCGACAACGCGAAGACAATTCGCTTTTCGTCATCTTGTGAAATAGCCGCAAACTCAGATCGCCCCGCGTTGATATCGGGCGTAGACACCGTGATACCCATGACTCGCGCATCGGCAAGATGGACGGCGGCTTTTTCGTAGTTGCCCTTTACCGAAGATAACAAACACGCGGTGTACTCGACGGGATAATGAGCCTTGAGATACGCAGTCTGATAGGAAATGAGACCGTAACCGTATGCGTGACTCTTGTTGAATGCGTAATCTGCAAATCCCTTGATGGTGTCAAAGAGTTGTTGGCCAAGTTCTCTGCCATAGCCAGTTGCTTCGCACCCGTCAACAAAGGATCCTTCTTCAGCCGCCATGGCTTTGGGATCTTTCTTGCCACATATTTTTCGCAGGTTGTCTGCTTGAGCCAAGTTGTAGCCGGCAAACTTCTGCGCAACACGCATCATGCTTTCCTGATACACCATAAGTCCATACGTGTCGCCCAGTAACTCTTGAGCGTCATCGTGAAAAAAATCTGGTTGAGCCAGATTGTTTTTGATCTTTGCATAGTTGGTATGCATGTTCGTGCTCATGGGGCCAGGTCGATACAGCGCAATCACCGCACACACATCTTCAAAGGCTGTCGGACGCATCAGCCGCAGAAGCTGCTGCATAGGTAGTGATTCCAACTGGAACACGCCAATGGTGTCCCCTCGACTGAGCAAATCAAAAGTGAGGGAGTCATCAAGTGGAATGGTGTCGATATCAAAAGATGGATCAACTTGTGCACGAATCATTTCCACTGCATCAGAGATCACGTCCAAGTTACGTAATCCAAGGAAATCCATCTTGAGCAATCCAAGTGACTCAACAGCCTTCATTTCATATTGCGTCACAATTGGTGCTTCGTCGCCACCGGCGTCGCCTGAGCCCTTGCGTTGAATGGGCAAATACTCCGTCAAGGGTTTCCCTGTAATCACCACGGCAGCAGCATGAATTCCATCAGAGCGCTTCAACCCCTCAAGTCCACGTGCAACATCTACAACCTTTGCTGCCACTTCATCTACTGCCACTAACTCTCTTAGCGCGAGTGCTTCGCGGTAACCGTCGGCATAGTTCTCGTCAAACTCCAGGCACGCCGCCAATGGCGTATCGCGCCCCTGCAACAACGGTGGCATCAACTTTGCGATTCGGTCACCAACTGCGTATTCATGACCCAGCACACGTGCAGCGTCACGCACCGCATTGCGTGCCTTAATGGTGGCAAAGGTGATGATCTGGGCGACATGATCGCGGCCGTATTTCTCGGCGGCGTAACGAATCATCTGGTCGCGATAGCGCGAGTCAAAGTCCATGTCTATATCAGGCATGCTGATACGCGAGGGGTTCAAGAATCTTTCGAACAGCAAGTCGTACTCGAGTGGGTCGAGATCGGTAATGCGCAAGCAATACGCCACTGCACACCCTGCCGCAGATCCACGACCAGGTCCTACGCGAATGCCTGCCTCGCGCGCATAACGAATGAGATCCCACACAATGAGGAAGTACGAGTTGAAACCCATATCCCCGATGACTTTGAGTTCGTAGGCAAGTCGTTCAACAGCTTGAGGAGACAAGTTGTCGCCCCAGCGCTTCTTGGCTCCTTCCCATGTGAGATGCGATAAGTACTCTGCGTCGTTTGCGAAGTCTTTGGGGAGCGGAAAGTCTGGTAATTGATACTCGCCAAATGTGATCTCTACATCGGCACGTTCGGCAATCAACAATGTGTTGTCACAACTCTCGGGTAGTTCTTGCCAGACATGTCGCATTTCAGCAGCAGTCTTTAGATAATGCTCCGTGCCTTCGAAGCGGAAACGATCATGGTCGTGCATAAGAGCACCGGTTTGTACACAGAGTAATGCATCGTGGGCTTCATGATCACTTTGATTGACATAATGCGAGTCGTTGGTTGCAAGAAGAGGTGCACCAATTTTTCTTGCAATCTCGACGAGTTGGGGATTTGTGCGAAGTTGGTCTGCAATTCCGTGGTCTTGCAGTTCGACAAACAGATTGTCTTTGCCAAAAATCTCTTGTAGCCGTCCAGCTTTTTCGATGGCCCCTTTTTCGTCACCGCGCAACAACGACTGCAGTACGTGTCCGCCGAGACAACCAGTGGTAGCAATCAGCCCCGATGAATGGCGCTGAAGAAGTTCCCAGTCGACGCGGGGCTTGTAGTGGTAGCCCTCAAGAAATGCCAAGCTCGACAATTTGATGAGATTTCGATAACCCTCATTGTTTTCAGCCAGCAAAGTGAGGTGGTAGTACTGCTTGCGTCCGCCCTCGTCGGACCCGCCATTGTCGTCCATGCGTCCGCGACGTGGAATGCGCTCGGTGCGATGATCATGGGCCATGTAGGCCTCGGTACCCAAGATGGGTTTGATTCCTTGCTTCTTACATTCCTTGTAGAAGTCGATAACGCCGTACATATTTCCGTGGTCTGTGATCCCCAACGCGGGTTGACCATCTTCAACTGCTTTGCTGACGAGTTCATCGAGGCGTGCCGCGCCATCGAGCATGGAATATTCGGTATGAACGTGGAGGTGTGTAAACGATGACGCCACGTTCACTCCCTTCCCTCGTCGTCCTACTGAGAGACTAAATGTAGCAGTCAGCTGCGCCAGGGTAAGAGTGCTCTTCCCAGACCCCCATCAAGAACCTATAGGTAGGTCCCGCCGGGTGTCCCTGGCGCATTCGGTGGGCCTGGAGGTATTTGGCGCATTTGTTCGATCTGCTGACGCGCAGCGAGTTGCTGGGCAAACAGGGTTGCTTGAATGCCGTGGAATAACCCTTCAAGCCAACCCACTAGTTGAGCTTTTGCCACACGCAATTCGGCCTCGCTGGGCACTTCACCATCACGAAACGGCAACGCCAGGATGTGCAATTCTTCAGCCAAATCTGGTGACAAAGCAGTAGAGATTTCTACAACAGATCTTTCATAGATTTCAGCAAGACGCTCTCTGCTTGCCTCATCGAGTTGAGTACTGCGTACCTCTTCTAGCAACTGACGCACCATTGAACCGATGCGCATCACCTTGGCAGGTTCAGTCACACTTTCTGTGAGATTTTCAGGTGCCGTTTCGCTGGGCACTCCAGTCACGAGTTCTGCACCAGAGACAACTGTGGGGGTTTCATTGCTATTGGTCACTTCTCTATTGTGCCAAAAGAATGTCGCAATTAACGCTGAATACCCAACGACAAGAAAACGGTTGTCACTTCTCTGAGGTGTATGCCAGCAATGGCACCAACATCTCATCAGCAGTGAGAGATCCGTGGCGACACACCAAATCAAATGCACCTCCATCTAGAGGTTCCTCAAAACTGACGGGCGCAAAGGGCACCAAAGCCACATCGCCCATCCGGCGCGTTATGAAATCAGGTACTCGTGCCCCGAACCACTGCTCGTCGAGAACTTGGGCTCGGGTCACAACCCATGCAACGTCTTCATACTGTTGGGCAGCATCTCGCAATGCACCCTCACGTCCCCTTCGTGCATGCAGCCACCGAAAGCGTCCTTCGCCCGACTGATGATCAACATGGTCCATCAATGTCGGCGAAGGAATGATGGTGTTGTCTCCTACGTGCACTTGGCCATGATCGGCCGTCACAAGCAACACCGTGTCGGGTGGTAACACCGACACAATTTGTGTCACCAGTGCGTCAGCTGCACGCAACTCGGCTTCATAGTAAGGACCAAATCCTCGCTCATGTGCAATCTTGTCAATGCCGTCGTAATAGGCGTACACGAAAGTTTCGCCACTATCTAAAGCCTCACGAATCGTGACTGCGATACTGCTCGCTGCCCTCCACCCCATTGACTTGACGCCGCTCAGATGCGCTTGGGTAAATCCACTACCTTCAAGCTCTGCTTTGCTAATTACAGGAACACTTAAACCTAAAAATGGTGGACATGGTTGCACTTGCTGTGGTGGATAGCGACGTCGTAGATCGCCATGTTCATCACCCCATCGCAATACGTTCATCACCGTGTCACCCATATCGATGCGATAACCAATAAGTCCGTGTTCCCCTGGAGCAAGTCCTGTCACTAGCGAAGTTAAGGCCGTGGCTGTGGTGGAGGGAGCAACGGTGGTGATATGTGACCCTGTAAACGATGCCAATGTCGGCATATGCATGCGGTGTTGTTCGAATTGATTCCATCCAAGACCATCCAGCAACAACACCACCACCCGTGGCGCCCCGCTCACCCCCTCGGGCATCCAGTCCGGCACCTGTCCCAAGCCATGAGGTGCACACAAGGCCGGCACGATGTTGGACAAGCAGCCAGAGGCGTATGCAGGCAGGATGGGCGGGGAAGTACTCACTCCCCTAGTTCACCACCTACGATGGGTCTGTGCGAGTTTCTACGCGAGGTGATTATGCCTGTCGGGCCCTTTTGTCTCTAGCGCTCCATGCCGACTCCAGTGGCCCCACCTCCGTGCGTGACATCGCCGAGCGCACCGGCCTGCCCCAGCCATATCTTGAACAAATTCTGCTCGCACTCAAAGGCGCCGGGCTTGTGCGGTCAAAGCGTGGCGTGGGCGGAGGTTACGTATTGGCGAAACCAGCCATAGACATTCGACTCTCCGACATTATTTCTGCAGTTGACGGCCCCATCACTCTGGGTGACTTTGGCCAACCACATCAAGATGGCTCATGCGACCACGAAGGTCAATGTGTCCTTCTTGCGATCTGGGATGTGGCAGGCCAGCACATGCGGGAACATCTCGATGCATACACCTTGGATGCAATTGCCAAAGCCGCCACCGGACAAGGTGCGTGGCCAAAGACCGAGCCGCACCACCACCACTGAGAACTTTTCGCTAGACCGGTTCTTCCCATGAGCACGCAGCAAGTACTGCGGCCATGTCCTCTGGTAGCGGCGCTTCCCACGACATCTCCTCGCCTGTACCTGGATGCGTCAAGGTAAGTCGTGCAGCATGCAACATGGGGCGCGGCGCGACAAGGGCCGCCCGAGCTCCGCCATACATGCCATCGCCAAGAACTGCATGCCCCACTGCTGCCAGATGCACACGAATCTGATGCGTGCGACCTGTTTCCAACGTGCATTGCACGAGCGTGATGTCGGCAGGCTGATTGAACACTTGTCGCACTTCCACATGAGTACGTGCCCATTTTCCTGTGCGTACCACCGCCATTTTTAATGGATCACGTGGATCGCGACCGATATCTGCATCGATCACAGCCGATGGTGAGTCGAACACTCCCCACGACAACGCAAGATACTCACGACCCACTTCGTGATCTGACAATGCTTCCACTAACGAGTCATAGGCGCGTTGTGAACGCGCCACAACCATCATTCCGGTAGTACCTGCGTCAAGCCGATGAACAATTCCAGGCCGTTGTGGTTGGCCTACTGAAGCCACTTCGGGAAACAATGCCAAGATTCCGTTCACTACAGTTCCTGTGCCATGTCCAGCAGCCGGATGCACCACAAGACCAGCGCTCTTGTTGATCACGATGAGATCTTCATCGACATAGACCACATCTAAGGTCACCGATGCATCTGGTCCAGGCAGTTCTGCTTCAGGGATTTTTTCCAAATCGACAACGACGTTCTGCCCCTCTTTGAGACGCACTTTGCCAGATTCGCTCACCGCACCATCTACTTCTGCACCACCAGCATCAATCAACTTGGTGGCCTCGGAACGCGAGATATCGGCAATGAGGGCAACAATGCGATCGAGACGTTCTCCATCGAGCGCAGAAGGAACGATTTCTTCCACTTTCACAACGACCGCTCCTCGGACTCATCGTGGGATTGCATCCACAACCCCATAACCAAAAGAACAGCACCTATAGAAATGCTCGAATCAGCAATATTGAACACGGGGAACCATTGGAAGTCGATGAAGTCAACAACACGACCTTGCATCCATCGGTCTTCGCGAAACAATCTGTCCACCACATTTCCGATTGCTCCACCTGCTATCAGTGCATATGCATACGACATCCATCTTGTAGATGCTTTTAATGCAGCACGCACAAGCCACACTGATGCCCCCACAGCTATCAGACCAATAATGGGACCCATGCCTTGCCCCATAGAGAATGCGAATCCACTATTGAAGCCAAGAGCAAATCTAAGTGTCCACACAACATCGATAACTCGGCCTTCGTTGAGCTTAGTTACTGCCCAATGCTTTGTGAGTTGATCTAGGGCGAGAACAACCGTCACGATGAGCGCCACACGACGCGAAAGACTCATAAGAAGATAGGTCTAACGACGACCCAAGCCGCCTGCACGTTCTGTGACAAGTTCTGTTGCCCAGGGAATCGCCTTCAGACGCTCTTTGGGGATTGGTGAGCCTGACACGATGGAGTAACCGTACTCACCTTTTTTCATGCGTTGAAGTGCAGCATCAATCTGCTCCACGGTTTGACGCGCAGCAGCCGACAGAACTAAGTCTTGGTCGCGCTCCACCACCATGGTGTCACCCTCGCCACCTTCGTCGTCAAACTGCACGTCTCCCATTTCGGCGTCGGCAATGAGCGCATTGGCTTCATTTTCCAAACGGGTCGCCTGGCCGGACAATTTTTCTCTTTCTTGCTGCAGTAGTTCACGTTGGGCAAAGAGAAACTTCAGATCAAAGTCTTTTGTGGATGTCACTCCATCTTGAGATGGACCTTTCACAACCACATGGCGCTTGGGAGGTTCTGGTTTCTTCAACGAGATACGTGGCGGCATTGGCGGAGGTGTAGGAACAGCTGGTGCACTGGCCTTTGTAGATGCCACCGCCTTTTCAGGGGTCACCTTCTTGGCAGGTTCAACTTTTGCAGCAGGTGTCTTTTTCTCGGCAACTTTCTTAGCGGGTACGACCTTGGCTACGACTTTTTTGGCCGGAGCCTTCTTGGCCGGTGCTTTCTTGGCAACAATTTTCTTCGCCGGTGCTTTCTTGGCAACAACCTTCTTCGCAGGCGCTTTCTTCACCGGCGCCTTTTTGGCAACAACCTTCTTGGCAGGCGCTTTCTTCGCCGGAGTCTTCTTCGCAGGCGCCTTCTTAGCGGGGGCTTTCTTCGCCGGAGCCTTCTTCGCAGGCGACTTCTTCGCGGGTGCTTTCTTGGCGGGAGCCTTCTTAGCGGGTGCTTTCTTGGCCGGGGCTTTCTTGGCAGGAGCCTTCTTTACAGGCGCTTTCTTAGCGGGGGCTTTCTTGGCCGGGGTTTTCTTCTTCGTTGCCATAATGACCACACTCTCTCTCAACAGGTATCGCCCGTCTTGCCCCGAGAGGCTACGGCTCTTTGAGTACGAACTCAACGATGCACAGAAACAACTACCCCGATCATTGTCCCTTCAATGCTGGTTTCTCGTGCAATTGTTACATCCCAGGTCAATGAGAGCGCCAAAGTTTCCTCAGATATGAACGAACGATGTGGTTCGAGAACCTCAATAATCTCAGTCTCGGCACCAATAACGAGATCAATACGGTCAGATACATCAAGTTGTGCGTCGCGACGAGCCTGTTGCACTGCACGAATGACGTCACGAGCCAGACCCTCGGCTTCAAGCTCTGGAGTTACTTGTGTATCCAAAAGCACAATGCCCCGTCCCGCATGAAGTGCAGCACTTGCTGTGTCATTACGGGTCACCATTTTTAGTGTGTATTCCCCCGGCGCAAGTCGCTCTCCTGCCACCACGATCTCATCACCATCTTGGGTCCAGTCACCTTTCTTCACAGCAACAATGACCGCTTGCGTGTTCTTGCCCAAACGTGGGCCCACCACTGCCGGAACTACTTGCAATTCTTGTGAGGCAACAGAGGCAACATCGACTGTCAACTTCACATCTCGGACATTGACTTCATCTTTAATGATGTCTTCAAAGCCTTGCAGAATCTCTGCTTCATGAGATGCAACGGTGACACTAAGAAGAGGAAGACGCACACGGCGTCCGTGGGCTTTACGCACCGACAACGCAGAGGAACAGACATCGCGCACCAAGTCCATAGATGCAACAAGGGCAGCATCACGCGGCAAGAATTCTGTTGTGGGCCAATCTGCCAAGTGCACGCTGGGTGCGTCCGGTCCATGAAGACCCTGGGCAATTTCATCAGTGAGCAATGGCAACAAAGGTGCTGCAATCTTTGTCAGATAGTCCAACACCGTATGCAGCGTGTCGATTGCATCCTGCTCACCGGACCAGAAACGGTCGCGACTGCGTCGGATATACCAATTGGTGACAACGTCCAAGAATCCTCGAATGTGCTGACATGCCGCGAACAAGTCATAGGTGTTCATTGAGCCCGTCACTGCATCAATGGTGTCAGCCAATTTGGCGAGAATGTAGCGATCCAAAACATTCTGTGAATCAGTTCGATGCGTGCCGGTTTTGGATTCGGCATTTGCATACAGCGCCAAGAAATACCAAGAGTTCCACATTGGCAATAACACTTGCCGCACAGTGTCACGCATACCTACTTCGGTGACGGAGAAATCACCACCGCGCAAGATAGGAGACGACAACAAGTACCAACGCATCGCATCTGCGCCGTGTGCATCAAACACCATCATGGGGTCGGGATAGTTGCGAAGACTCTTTGACATCTTCGTTCCGTCATCACCCAAAACGATTCCATGACTTACACAAGTGGAGAAAGCAGGTCGATCAAACAATGCAGTCGCCAATACATGAAGCGTGTAGAACCAGCCTCGCGTTTGACCGATGTATTCCACAATGAAATCACCGGGGTAATGACTCTCGAACCATTCACGATTCTCAAACGGATAATGCACCTGCGCAAAAGGCATGGATCCACTTTCAAACCAGCAATCCAGAACTTCGGGAACACGACGCATCATCGACTGCCCGGTGGGATCATCAGGATTAGGGCGCACCAAGTTGTCAATCTCTGGGCGATGAAGATCAACAATCTCGACGCCGAAGTCCTTACTCAAATCAGCAATTGAGCCATACACATCAATACGGGGGTACTCAGGGTTGTCGCTACGCCACACAGGAATTGGTGAACCCCAAAATCGATTACGACTAATAGACCAATCTCGAGCGTTAGCAATCCACTTGCCAAATGTCCCCTCTTTGAGGTGTTCGGGAACCCATGTGATGTTCTGATTCAACTCGACCATGCGGTCTTTGATTGCGGTTACCTTGACGAACCAAGAAGAGATTGCTCGATATACCAATGGTTCTGCGCAACGCCAGCAATGGGGGTAAGAGTGGTTATAGGTGTCATGGCGAAGCACCACGCCCATGTCCTTTAGTGCACGAATGACATCAGGATTTGCATCAAATACGTGACGCCCTGCCCAAGGAGTGATCTCTTGGGTGTACTGGCCATGTTCATCCATGGGACAAATAGTGGGAATACCTGCTGCAAGACATTCATTTTGGTCATCTTCACCGAATCCAGGCGCCATGTGTACAACACCGGTGCCATCGTCTGTAGTGACAAAGTCAGCAGCTAGCACACGAAATGCATTCTCTGTGTCCGCAAAGAATGGAAACAGTGGCGTGTATGAAAGACCTGCTAGTTCTGCACCCTTGAGAGTGCGGACCACTTCTGCACCTTCAAGTTCTTTTTCATATCCGCCTTGGCGCGCTTCAGCGATGATGTAGCGATTTCCGTCGGGATGCGACACAACGACGTAGTCAACTTCGGGCCCCACTGCGAGCGCCAAGTTGGAAGGCAATGTCCATGGAGTCGTCGTCCACGCCAAGATCTTCTCGCCTGTTTCTAATGTAAACGCAACCGTAAGTGCTGGGTCTTGACGATCTTTATACACATCGTCCATGCGAGTCTCAGTGTTGCTCAGCGGTGTTTCGCAGCGCCAGCAATAGGCAAGCACTCGAAATCCCTCGTAGATCAATCCCTTGTCCCACAAAGTGCGAAATGCCCACATCACACTTTCCATATATGAGGTATCAAGTGTTTTGTAGTCGTTTTCAAAATCAACCCAGCGTGCCTGGCGTGTGACATAACGATTCCACTCATCGGTGTATCGCAACACACTTGTACGGCAGGCCTCGTTGAACTTTTCAATACCGAAAGCAGCAATTGCAGGATGACCTGCAATACCTAGTTCTTTTTCTGCTTCTACTTCTGCGGGTAGACCATGACAATCCCAGCCAAAACGCCGCTCCACTCTTTTGCCTTGCATTGTTTGATAGCGAGGAATTGCATCTTTGACGAAACCTGTAAGGAGATGGCCATAGTGCGGCAAGCCATTTGCAAAAGGCGGACCATCATAAAAAATGAACTCGTTGTCTCCATCGACCCCTGCATCACGTGCTGCCAAGCTTGCAGCAAACGTTTCATTGCGCTCCCAACGCCCCAGCACTTCCTGTTCGATTGCGGGAAAATTCGGTTGAGAGTCAACGCTCGGATAAGTCACCCCACAAGGCTAGGGCGGCGAGCCCCTCTGTCAACGACTTCATCTCGGCCACCAGACGTGGCCAGCGTTACTAGACCAGAATCGGCACAATGATGAAGTTGATAATCAACAACACCACCAGGGGTGCCAAGTCAAGTCCACCCATAGGTGGGAGTACGCGACGTACGGGAGCGAAGACTGGTTCAGTCAATCGATACAGCAGATCAACTACTGGAGCAAATGGGCTAGACGGATTGACCGGAAAAAATGACGCAATCGCTCGTGCAATAATCACGAACGAATACAACTGAAGAAGTCCAAGAACAAGAGTCATAATTTCCTAATAACGCGATTGATCGAAACTGACAGCGGGCTTGAGCAGGTACACACCAGTTCCCACTTTTTCCATTGTGCCGCCCAATGCGTAACACAAACCACTTGTGAAGTCGATAACGCGCCGCGACATTTCACGATCGGCGCCTTCAAGATTCACAATCACAGGAATTCCTGCTTTGAAATGATCTGCAACTTCTTGCGCTTGATTGAAGTCACGTGGACGCACTGTCACTGTGTCACCAGGTGAAGGCACTGTGCGAACCGTTGGCGCAGGACGCGGTGCACCCACAGGACGAACTTGTAAACCAGAGTCATCAGGACGACGACTTGCGCCGGTGTCATCGACAGGCATGGGACGAGGTGCAGGACGAGATATTTCTGATGAGTACTCAGGCTCGTACCCACGACGTGCAATTGGCTCGGTGGGAGGACGCTGCTGGCGCCCCGGACGCTCATATTCCATCGACATGTCGTAATCGTCGTAGCCCTCATCGGCGCTAAGACCCAAATAATCCATTGCTCTGCGGAAAAACGACATAACAAAAGGATAATCCACAACTCGTACAAAGTGTGGGAGTGCCTACTGGGGAGATTTTTGTTTCGGCGGACGAGTACCAAACAACCCACTACCGATGCGCAACATGGTTGCGCCGCACTCAAGCGCCTCGAGGTAGTCATCGGACATGCCCATCGAACAGATCGTGAGATTCTGCTCCTCCATTAATGCACGCAACGTACGAAACGCGCCCATTCTTTGGTCTCTAGTGCCACTCGTGGGGCCCAAAGTCATCAATCCCTTCACCACGAGACCCGCATCTTGGGCCTGCTGGCGAAGGTCACTGAGCCCACTGGCATCCACTCCCGACTTCGATGCTTCACCGGTGGTGTTCACCTGCAAGAGCACCTCCGCGCCCGGGCTGTGCTGGGCGATTCCTGCTACCAACGAGGCTCGATCCACGCTCTGCCACATCGCTACATACGGAGCTATCGGGCGAATCTTGTTGGATTGCAGGGCGCCAATGAAATGGAGCGGTGCCTTCACACAATCTGCCTTGGCTTTTTCAAGAACTTCTTGGGCATAGTTCTCGCCGATCCCATCACAATGTGCAGCAACAGCGGCCGCAATGGCATCGCAGCCAAAAGACTTCGTCACCGCAATAAGAGTGACCTCATGGCCAGCAATACGACGCGCATCTTCTTGGATGGCCTGCACCCGATCGGATACCGCGATCGGATCAATCATGACAAAAGGCGTTACTTCAAGAATGAAGGAACATCAAAATCATCATCATCGTCAGACAATGGATCTGAATCAGAGAAGATGTCACGCACATTCGCTGCACTTCTCGACTCCGATGGGCGCGATGAGGTCGTGCGAGGAGACGATGTCGAACGTGATGAAGTGGCTCCACCATCCCAACGCTCAAAGCCTGCGGCAATAACAGTGACCTTGATTTCATCGCCCATCTCATCATCAATGACTGCACCGAAAATGATGTTTGCATCTTCGTGTGCAACGGCGCGCACAATATCGCCCACGGCACCGACTTCGAAGAGACCCATGCTGGACGGGCCAGTGATGTTCAACAAGATTCCCCGTGCACCATCGATTGCAGCTTCCAACATTGGGCTTGAAATTGCATCGCGAGCAGCCACTTCTGCACGATTCTCACCATTTGCAACACCAATACCCATAAGAGCTGATCCCGCATTTGTCAAAGTCATCTTCACGTCAGCAAAGTCTGTGTTGATGAGACCTGGAGTTGTAATCAAGTTCGTGATACCAGCAACGCCTTGCAAAAGAACTTCATCGGCCATCTTGAATGCATTCACAAGAGAGGTCTTGTCGTTGGCAATCATCAAGAGACGATCGTTTGGAATCACAATGAGTGTGTCTACTTTTTCTTTGAGGCGTTGAATTCCGTTATCTGCTTGCACCGCACGTCGACGGCCTTCAAATTGGAAGGGGCGTGTCACGACACCGATGGTTAATGCGCCAAGTGACTTTGCAATTTCAGCAATTACAGGCGCGGCACCTGTGCCAGTTCCGCCACCCTCGCCTGCGGTGATGAACACCATGTCAGAGCCCGAAATCAGTTCTTCAATTTCGGCACGATGTGCTTCGGCTGCTTCGCGACCAATTTCAGGATCAGATCCAGCTCCTAGACCGCGGGTCAATTCTCGACCAATGTCCAATTTGACATCGGCATCGCTCATCAAGAGCGCCTGAGCGTCTGTGTTGACAGCAACGAATTCGACTCCGCGCAAACCTGCATCAATCATTCGGTTCACCGCATTGACGCCGCCTCCGCCCACGCCGATGACTTTGATGACTGCGAGATAATTCTGTGGTGCTCCGGCCATGAGCCATTTCCTCCGAAAAAATGTCCTACAAGGACTCTGTGCCTCAATGATTCCACAGCGAGAGCCAATTTTGTGGCAATCCAACTCTTTTGGTGGGAATTTTTGGCTTATCTGACCTGAACTGTGGGATTTCCAGTGGAAACATCAACCACCAACAAGGTGGCGGGGTCCTGACGACGGAACAACACAACAACCGCAACCAGCTTGTTCTGCAGGTCAGTGGGTGGACCGAAGCGCACAATGGTGCCCTCTTTGAGAATCATCGACAATTCGCCACCGCCGGCTAATTCCAATGATTTCACTCGCCCTCTGATTTCATCAGGCAATGCCAATACCAATTGGGCTGCAGCTCGATAGACGTCGTCGGCGAAGGACCCGGCTTCCAAGGAGGCACCTGTGCCCGTCACTTGGAGATACTTCGTAGGCCAACCTTCAAGAACAGCAATGATGAAACCTCGTGCGTCAATGACACGAGCGCGCTGATCTTCACCGACGTACCACACCACCGGCACTCTCTCGGCCACTTCAACCAAAGCTGACCCAGGGAAATCTGTGGTGATGCGCACCTCTGACACCCAGGGATCCTCGAGAACTTTGTCGCGAGCTGCGCTGGTGTCGGCGGTGAACACCGATGTTCCTTCCAACAGATTGGTGACATCCTCAATTGTTTGTGCCGAGGTATACACATTGCCTTCAAAGACAACATTACGAATCGCAAACAGAGGTGAGGCCAATACACCAAGAACAATCGCGACGAGTACAGAGATTCCCAGTGTCAGTTTGAACCACTTCACTTTTCGGAGACGCTCTCGTCGCTTGTGTCGACGCTGGCGTTCCTCAAATCGAGGATCGGGTCGATCTTCATCCACGATGACAACACGGTCCATCTCGTCGTCCACAATCACGACGGTGCCGCCGCGGTCATCAACCACTTCCATCACATCGCCCCTCTGGGACATCGGGGTGAGTAATGGATCAGCGGGCGCAGGAGTGAGATCGGGCTCAAGACCAGGCTCACTAATGAGGGAAATCACTTCGGCCATGGGCGTGAGATCTTTGCCAATCGCAACCGTATGGCCCGTTGTGACGTCCGCAGATACAACAGAGGTTTCATCAGTCGCCTCAACGACAACTACCTCTACGGAATCTTCATCGCCTTGGGTGCCACCAAAGAGATGAGATAGCTCTTCAAGAACTTCTGCAGATACCTCGGTAATTGCAATCTCTTCGTCGTTGCTTTTCTCGCCATCATCTCTTCGTGTCATTGCGACTCTCCCAATAACTTTCCAAGATGTTCACGTGCCTGCACTTTTTGCGTGTCGTGATGTGTCGGGTCCGCAAAGCGTTCCACAATCTCTGGCGCAAAACCCAGCAGACACACCTCGCTACGCAAGGTCACCCGATGTGCTTCTTGCACTCGTAACTGCACCTCTGACATGACGTTCATGATGTCAAGTGCCGTGGCACTGGCATCGGCCTGAATGAAATTTGCATGCTTCTCCGACACCATTGCGCCTCCACAGCGATGACCACGCAACCCGAGTGCATCAATGAGAGCACCTGCACTTCCCTCTCCAGGTGCAGGATTGACAAACACAGATCCTGCATTGCGTCCGCCTGGTTGATGATCACGTCTCCAACGCACAACGTCGTCAATCACATGCGTGCCTTGCTCTACCGACGTAGGCGAGGTGACAAAACGTGCACTCACCACGAGATGGTGCGCCGATAAAGCCGAACCACGAAAGTGGAGTCCAAGGTCAGCAACATTGACATCTGTCGAAACGCCTGACCTCAACGACACAATGCGTGCAGACACCAACGAATCAGACATTTCTGCTCCATGACCTCCGGCGTTCATGCGCACAGCCCCACCGACGCTGCCGGGAATCCCTACACACCATTCCAGTCCTGCACGCCCCGCCCCCACAGAACGTCGCGCCAAAATGGGCATCGTCATCGACCCGAATGCCGTCACAATGTCGCCATCGATGATGAGTTCTGCATCACGCGGCGCAGATGACACCACAATTGCCACTCCGGAAAACCCCTCATCCGACACAAGCGTGTTGCTGCCGCGGCCCACAATGGCAATGGGGAGACTTGGAAACTTTGCGAGAACTCTCGCAAGATCAGTAGATACAGAGAGGTCGGCAACTACGACAGCCAGTGTTGCCTTGCCGCCTACTGCGTATGTAGTGAGTGGTCCCAACGGAAAATCTCTGCGTACGTCATAGCCTGCGCGCACCAATTCTTCGGACAATTCGTGCAATGTTTCTTGCGACAGCATCAGTGCACCCCACCTCGGACATCGTCGGGAAATGTTTCGATATCGCCACATCCCATCGAGATACACCCGTCACCTGGCTGCAGATAATCAGCCACTGTTTTCACCACATCGCCGCGTGTGGGGGCCCACAACACATCACTTTCTGGGTGAGCATTACTAATTGCTTCCCATACAAGTTTGCCTGTCACCCCAGGAATCGGCGTTGTGCCCGATGCGTAGATGTCTGTGATGACGGTGAGATCGGCATGTACAAAACAGTCTGCGTAACTTGCATACATCTCTGCGATGCGGTGATATCGGTTGGGTTGAAAAACAGCAACAACTCTTCCAGTCACCTCGGGATGAGATCTCATCGCCTGTACTGCTGCATCAATCTCTGCAGGCAAATGGGCATAATCATCAACAAGCAAAGCCCTATTGAGATGTCCGCGTTCTGTGAAACGGCGAATAACTCCACCAAAACTTCCTAGGGCATCAATTGCTTCGGCAAGATTGATACCCAATCCGTCAAGCATCGCAAGTGCTGCTGCGACATTCAAGGCGTTGTGCGTGCCGCGCAGCGGAACGGCACCCTCCAGAACGTGGCCATTGACATGAATCTTAAATGCAAGCCCTTGATGGGTGGATACCACTTCATCAAGGCGCACGTCAGCGTCAGCGCTGTAGCCAAATGTGCGTACGGCAGTTCCCGTGAGACGATGCGCAATCTCTTGACTAATCACATCGTCTGCACTCATGACAACTATTCCCGACACCTTCGCAATGACATCGGCCATGGAATCCTGCAGTTGTGCAAAGGTTCCAAAATGATCAAGGTGATCAACGTCCACATTGGTGACAATGATGTGTGAAAGCGGAAGTGTTTCTAATGTGCCGTCGCTTTCATCGGCTTCAAGTACACACAACGTGGAGGATCCCACTCGGGCGCCTGCACGAAGGCCAGGAACCTCTGCTCCCACAATTGCCATAGGGTCGCGACCACATGCAGTCAGCATGTGCGTCAACAGCGCTGACGTTGTTGACTTTCCATGGGTACCTGCCACACCAATAGTGGGGATGATGTGACAAAGCCCGGCCAAAATGCCCGAGCGATGATGTACAGCGATGTTGAGTTCGCGTGCGTGCATTAACTCCACGTTGTTCTGAGGAATCGCAGTGGAATACACAACAAGGTCAACATCGGAGACGAGATCGGCATCATGACCCACCGTCACTGCGACCCCTGCGTTGCGCACGGTATCCAACGTGAGGGACTCACGCATGTCAGAGCCCGACACTCGATGCCCAAGCCCCGACAACACAATGGCCAAAGGTGCCATCCCAGGCCCGCCTACCCCCACGACATGGACACGACGGGAACCCGAGAGATCTACGGGTAATTCGCGTGGGGGTCGAGACAATGGAGCAGACATGAGAGACCCCATTGTTTCATGTGGACCTCGTCAGGCAGTGGCGTTCTGAATTGCTGCCACTAGTGAAGGACCCCGATGTAGTGCCCCCAAGGCATAGGCCGAGGAAGCCAAAGCCTTTTGCGTGTGGACATTTCCCAAAACATCAAGGATTTTCTTGGTGCCTTCTGGCGTACGTAATTCGTCTTCGGACAGCAACACTGCCGCCCCTTGGGTAGTGAGCCACGTGGCATTTAAGAATTGATGATTGTCAGCCGCACCAGCCCACGGCACAAGGATTGATGCAATGCCGATGGTGGCAATCTCGGCAACTGTGCTTGCCCCTGCTCGTGCAAGCAACACATCACACGCAGCATAAAGGTCAGCCATCTCGGTGACATAACTACGCCGGATGTAGGTGACATCGTCAGGCACAACTGGTGCGACCTCGTTCTCATTTCGCGGACCACACACATGAAAAAGAACTACATCAGACATCTCAGAACTACCCCGAGCAATGTCGCCCACTGCACTGTTGAGAACCCCTGACCCCAAAGAGCCGCCCACGATGGCCAGACACTTGGCCTGCGGCGAAATTCCTAACCTCTGTCGAGCCTCGCTGCGTTGGCGTGCGACATCAAGTTGGCGAAGCTCGCGACGTACGGGGGCACCTGTATGCACCGCACGCGGCAGGTCCGTTTCGGCGAATGCAACCGCACAGACTTTTGCGTACCGAGATTGGCGCCTGGTAGCTAAACCTGGAATGCGGTCATAGCTCACGCATACAAGAGGAACACCAAAAGCTTTTGCTGCACTTGCCATGGGTTGGCTTGCGTAACCACCCACCGAGACAATCACTTGGGGTTGCCATTTCTTCATCAAACCATGCGCAAGAAAACGACTGTATGCGAGTCTCCACACAAGCGGAACGTTCTTCAGAAGAGATCGAATATTCAATGCACGTTGCAGGCCTGAAATGG